>NZ_JBIARA010000001.1:0-67947 GCF_042889525.1 Micromonospora sp. NPDC002575
CGAGGCGACCTTCCCCACCAACGATCCTCCAACCAGCCCACCTACACGGTCAAGCCAGCCGGCATCTTGACAACCGATCCCCGATAGGGAATCAGGCGAGGCCGAGGGCCCGGGTGGTCGGCGGGCTGACGAGCAGCGCGCTGACGCCGAGCCCGAGCGCCATCAACGGCACGCCGAGCCAGCCGAGCCCGCCCCCGATCATGTACCAGCCGACCGGCAGCAACATGAGCTGCAGGACGATCGCCGGGGCGCGGGCCCCGGCGCGGCGGCGGCCGAGCGCCCCGCCGAGCGCCCAGAGGGCAGCCGCGCCGCCGAGGGCGAACGCGGTCACCAGCAGCGCCGACGGCAGGTCGGTGGTGGCGGCGGTGAGGTCGGCCCAGACGAGCCAGGCGGCGACCAGGCCGAGGGCGACCGCCTCCGCCCGGAGCAGCCGGACCGCCCAGCGCAGCGTGGTCGGGTCCTGGTCCGAGTCGATGGTCACGCGCGCCACGATACCGGTGGTGGGGCGCGGTACAGTGCCGCCCATGCGGGCCGTCCTGGTGGTCAATCCGAAGGCCACCACCACCAGCGAGCGCAGCCGGGACGTCCTGGTCCGGGCGCTGCGCAGCGAAGTAGACCTGTCGGTGCGGTACACCCGCCGGCGGGGTCACGCCATGGACCTCGCCCGGGAGGCGGCCGAGGAGGGCGTCGACCTGGTGGTGACGCTCGGCGGCGACGGCACGGTGAACGAGGTGGTCAACGGCCTGATGGCGGCCGAGCCCCCGACGATCCGCACCGGGGGCAGCCCCGCCGAGCGGCTGCCGGCGCTGGCCACCGTCCCCGGGGGCTCCACGAACGTGTTCGCCCGCGCGCTCGGCCTGCCCCGGGAGTGGCCGGAGGGCACCAGCATGATCCTGGAGGGGCTGCGGCTCGGGCGGTCCCGCACGATCGGGCTGGGCCGGGCCGACGACCGCTACTTCACCTTCTGCGCCGGCTTCGGCCTCGACGCGGCGGTCATCCACCGGGTCGAGCAGGCCCGTCGGCGCGGCCGGGTCTCCACGCCGGCGCTCTATCTGCGCTCGACGGTCAACCAGTACTTCCTCGGCTCGGACCGCCGCCATCCCGCGATCTCACTGGAACGCCCGGGCGAGGTTACCGAGGGTGAGCTGGCGACGGTCATCATCCAGAACACCGCGCCCTGGACGTACCTGGGCGAGCGGGAGATCAACCCGAATCCGGCGGCCTCCTTCGACCTCGGGCTCGACGTGCTGGCCATGCGACAGCTCCGCGTGGCGAGCACAGCACGCACAGTGACCCAGTTCTTCTCCCACACGCCCGACCCCCGGGGGCGTCAGGTGTTGCAGCTGCACGATCTGGCCGAGTTCACCCTGGTCGCGAGCCGCCCCCAGGCCTTCCAGCTCGACGGGGACTATCTCGGGGAGCGGGAGAAAGTCAGATTCGCATCCGTTCCGGCCGCACTGAGAGTAATCTGCTAGGTCTCGGGTACAGCCCTTGGTCGAGCGCGGTTCCCCCACCGCTGTCGATGCGGTGGCCGCCACACCGAGGGCGAGGTGCCGGAAATGTCAGCAATGTCACGCAGACTGTACTATATTGATCCTCGACTGTGGTACGCCGGGTAACCAGGCTCCCTGCAAACCGGACAAAGGGGTCGTGAGCTTGCTCACCGCTCGGAGTTTTTCCGAGCGTCACCCTTGACATCGCGTGAGTTCGTGAAAGTATTCACAAGCGAACTTGAGTTACCGGGACATTGCTAGGACATGCTCATTGTGTTGAGCTGTTCCAGCAGGTCCCAGTGGCTACCAGAGCCTGCTCACGCAGCGCCGAATTGATGGATGCGAACCGTGACCATCGGCGTGCGGATGCATAAAGGAAAAGCACCAACGCAATATCTGCCACCCATCCAGAATGAGGAGTGTTGCCGCCATGGACTGGCGTCACCATGCTGTCTGCCGCGACGAGGACCCGGAGCTGTTCTTCCCGATCGGGACGTCCGGTCCGGCTCTCCTGCAGGTCGAGCAGGCCAAGGCCGTCTGCCGGCGCTGCTCCGTGACCGACCAGTGCCTCCAGTGGGCACTTGAGTCCGGTCAGGACGCCGGCGTCTGGGGCGGGATGAGCGAGGAGGAGCGGCGCGCCGTCAAGCGCCGCGGTGGCCTCCGGGTGCTGCGCGCTCACTCCGCCTGACCTACTCACGCACCACAGCTCCACGCCCCGACAGGGCAACCCCTGTCGGGGCGTTCTGCTGTGCGGAGCCCTCCTTCCGGCGCTGCGCCCCTCGCCGGCGCCGCAGCCGCCCGGTTGCCGCGCCGGGCCGCCCGGATCACTCGACGGGCGCGGAGCCTGCCCGGATCACTCGACGGGCGCGGCGTCCGCCCGGATCACCCCGTCGGCGCGGCGTCCGCCCGGCGTAGCACCAGATCGGCCAGCTCCGGGGCGTCGGTGAGCGGCCCGGAGACCGTCACCGCGCCGGCCGCCCGCGCCCCCGCCAGCACCGCGTCGTGGAAGAGGCCGGGGGCCAGGAAGTACGCCGACACGGCCACCCGCCGGGCCCCCGCCGCGCGCAGCCGGCGCACCGCCGTGCCCGCGTCCGGCGCAGCCGCCGAGGCGTACGACACCCGGCAGGGCACCCCGAGCTCCGCGCCCAGCGCCGCCGCGACCCGACCCACCGACCCCCGGGCCCGGGCATCCCGGGTGCCCGCGGCGGCCAGCACCAGCGCGTCGAACCCGCCGGACGCCGCCTCCGTCAGCCGCCGCCGCAGCCCGGCCAGCAGCGCCCCGTCGACCACGCCGTCGGCCGGGCCGAGCACGTCGGAGACGCGCACGTCGATCGGCGGCCCCGACTCCCGGGCCGCCGCGACCGCCGCCGGGACGTCCACCCGCCGGTGGTACGCGGCGGTGAGCAGCAGCGGCACCAGCACCGCCCGGGGATGCCCGGCCGCCGCCAGCGACCGCAGCGCCTCCGTCGGCCCCGGGTCCGTGTGGTCCAGCCAACTCGCCGACACGGCGACGCCGGGGCGGGCGGCCGAGACCGCGCGGGCCAGCGCCCGGGTCGCCTCGGCCGCCCGGGGATCCCGGCTGCCGTGCGCCACCAGGACCACCGGGTCGCCGGCCGCGAGCGCCGGCAACCGGGGCCCGGACACGGTCAGAGATGCAGCCCGCACTCGGTCTTCTCGAACATCGCCCAGCGGCCGGCCCGGGGGTCCTCCCCCGCCCTCGTGCGGCGGGTGCAGGGCCAGCAGCCGATCGAGCCGTAGCCGCGCTTGAACAGCTCGTTGACCGGGATGTCGTGCCGGGCGATGTAGGCGTCCACGTCGGCCTGCTTCCAGGCGGCGATCGGGTTCACCTTCACCTTGCCCCGGCGGGCGTCGAACGTCACCACCGGCGTGTTGGCCCGGGTCGGCGACTCGTCGCGGCGCAGCCCGGCGGCCCAGGCGTCGTACCCGGCCAGCGCCCGCTCCAGCGGCTCGACCTTGCGTAGCTGGCAGCAGTCGTCCGGCGACCGGTTGAACAGCCGCGGGCCGTACTCGCCGTCCTGCTGGCCGACGGTGAGCCGGGGCCGGATCGACCGGACGTTGACGGGCAGCCGGCGGGCCACCTCGTCGCGGACCCGCAGCGTCTCCGGGAAGTGCAGCCCGGTGTCGAGGAAGACCACGTCGACCCCGGGCGCGACCCGGGAGACCAGGTGGGCGAGCACGGCGTCCGCCATCGAGCTGGTCACGCAGAACCGGTCGCCGAACGTCTCGGCGGCCCAGCGGGCGATCTCCAGCGCCGGGGCGCCCTCCAGCTCCCGGCCGGCCCGCTCGGCCAGCTCCCGCAGCTCCTGCGGGCTGCGCCGGGCGGGATCGGCGGGCGTCGGGCCGCCGGGGCCGACCAGCCCCAGGGTCGCGGCCGAAACCAGGGCGGTCATCGGGTCACCGCCTCGGTCAGCAGGCCGGTGAACTTCACTGTGAACACCCGGGCGCAGGCGTGGCACTCCCACGCGCCGTGCCCGGCCTCGCTCGGCCGCAGGTCCTCCTCGCCGCAGTAGGGGCAGTACAGCGGCGCTGAACGAGTCTCACTCATCGGAGTTCCTCCTCGTCTACCCTGATCACCCAGTTGGCGAAGGTCTCGCCCTCGGCCCGGCCCGCCAGGTAGCGGCGGGCGAGCCGTTCCACGTACTCCGGAAGCTCGTCGGCGGTGGTCTTCAGGCCGCGCAGCTTGCGGCCGAAGCCGGCGGTCTGGCCCTGCGCCATGCCCAGGCCGCCGCCCAGGTGCACCTGGAAGCCCTCGACCTGGCGGCCGTCGGGCCCGACCACGAGCTGCCCCTTGAGGCCGATGTCGGCGACCTGCGTGCGGGCGCAGGCGTTCGGGCAGCCGTTGAGGTGGATGGAGATGTCCGCGTCGAAGTCGCGCAGGCGCTCCTCCAGCCGGGCCACCAGCTCCTCGCCGCGCGCCTTCGTCTCGACGATGGCCAGCTTGCAGAACTCGATGCCGGTGCAGGCCATCGTGCCGCGCCGCCAGGCCGACGGCCGGGCCTCCAGGCCGATCGTGCTCAGCTCGGCCACCAGCGATCCGGTCCGCTCCGGGGGCACGTCCAGGACCAAAAGCTTCTGGTACGGGGTGAGCCGCACCCGGCCGCTGCCGTGCGCCTCGACCACGTCGGCGAGCCGGGCGAGTTGCGTGCCGGAGACCCGGCCCACCACCGGGGCGGCCCCGACGTAGGCGCGCCCGTCGCGCTGGCGGTGCACCCCGATGTGGTCGACCGGCTTGGCGGGCAGCTCCGGGGCGGGCCCGTCGAGCAGCGTGCGGCCCAGGTATTCCTTCTCCAGCACCTCGCGGAACTTCTCCACGCCCCAGTCGGCGACGAGGAACTTCAGCCGGGCCCGGTTGCGCAGCCGGCGGTAGCCGTAGTCGCGGAAGATGCCGACCACGCCGGCCCAGACGTCCGGCACCTCGGTCAGCGGCACCCAGACACCGAGCCGCTTGGCCAGCATCGGGTTGGTGGAGAGGCCGCCGCCGACCCAGACGTCGAAGCCGGGGCCGTGCTCCGGGTGGTCGACGCCGAGGAAGGCGATGTCGTTCGCCTCGTACGGGGTGTCCACCAGCCAGGAGATCGACGTCTTGAACTTGCGGGGCAGGTTGGAGAAGCGCTTGTCGCCGACGTACCGCCGGACGATCTCCTCCAGCGCCGGGGTCGGGTCGAGCAGCTCGGCCTCGGCCACCCCGGCGACCGGGCTGCCGAGCACGATGCGCGGGCAGTCGCCGCACGCCTCGGTGGTCTGCAGGCCCACGGACTCCAGCCGACGCCAGATCTCCGGCATGTCCTCGACCCGGATCCAGTGGTACTGGATGTTCTGCCGGTCGGTGATGTCGGCGGTGTCCCGGGCGAACTCCCGGGAGATCTCCGCGACCACCCGGAGTTGCTCCAGGGTGAGCTGGCCGCCGTCGACCCGGACGCGGAGCATGAAGAACTCGTCCTCCAGCTCGTGCGGCTCCAGCACGGCGGTACGCCCGCCGTCGATGCCGGCCTTGCGCTGGGTGTAGAGGCCCCACCAGCGGAACCGGCCGCGCAGGTCCTGCGGGTCGATCGAGGCGAAGCCCCGGTGGGCGTAGATGTTCTCGATCCGGGCCCGGACGTTCAGCGGATCGTCGTCCTTCTTGATCCGCTCGTTGGCGTTGAGCGGCTCGCGGTGGCCGAGCGCCCACTGGCCCTCCCCACGGGGGCGGCGGGGTGCCCGCGCGACGGGTGCCGTGGGTGCCTCGGGTCGGGCGGGGGTGCTGCTGACCGCCATCGCGGCGTCCTCCGTTGTCTGCTGTGCCTCAGGACGCGGGCGCGCGGCCGGCCCGTGGGACGGGGCCGTGGACAGCGGTGTCGGACGGCCGGCGCGACTACGCGCCCGAGACGGATGGGTCGGGCGTCGTCAGTGGGCCGGACAGATGGCGCTGCGCACGCGGCCGTAGTCGACGTGGCGACGGGCCACGAAGCGACGGACGACAGCGGCAAGCATGCGCCCATGCTCGCACACGCAGGGTGGACCTACCAACGGCCGTGAGTGTGATCCCACATCACGGGCCACCGATGCGCTTCCACACCGGCACCCCACCCGAACAGGCAAACCACCCACCCACCCCACTCGCCCCACCCCCGCCCACCCTCCAGGCCCCCTCCCCACCCCCTGCCCCCTCCCCACCGCCCTCCGCCCGCCCTCCCCGCTCGCCCGCCGTCCGCCGCCCGTCGCCCGCCCCGGTGATCAAGAGGAAAGCGTCAGAGTTGATCTCGACGGTGACACTTTCCTCTTGATCACCGGGGTAAGGCGGGGGGCGGGGAGGGCGGGCGGAGGGGCGTGGGGTGGGGTGGAGGGGATTCGGGTGTGGGAGGCTCGGCGGTGTGGGCGAATCGTCCGTGAGGCGGCATTTGCCGGGGTGGCTCGGGGCGGTCTGGCTGTGGCCGGCCGTGGCGACGCTGGCGGTCGCCGGCGCGGGCATCGGCTCGGCCCAGCCGTGGCGCGACGAGCTGGCCACCTGGAGCGCCGCCACCCGGCCGCCGGGCGACCTGGTCCGGATGGTCGGCACCATCGACGCCGCCACCTGGCCGTACTACCTGTTCATGCACGGCTGGGTGACGCTCTGCGGGGACTCCCCCGCCGCGCTGCGGCTGCCGTCGGCGCTGGCCACTGCGGGCACGGCCGGGCTGGCCGCCGCGCTCGGCGCACGGCTGCTCGGGCGGCGGGCCGGCCTGACCGGTGGCCTGCTGTTCGCGGCCCTGCCCGGCACCTCCCGGTACGCCCAGGAGGCCCGCCCGTACGCGTTCGTCGCCCTCTTCGCGGTGCTGGCGACGCTGCTGCTGGTCTGGGCGCTGGAGCGGCCCGGCCGGCGGCGCTGGGCCGGGTACGCCGTGGCCGTGGCCGCCCTCGGCCTGGCCCACCTGGTCGCCCTCACCCTGCTCGCCGCCCACGCGGCAGCCGTGCTGGCCGCCGACCGGTCCGCCCGCCACGCCGCCCGGCCAAGCGTCAACCGGGACGCCTCGGAAGCGGCCGACGGGAATGCTCCCGGCGCATCCGGCCCGGCGGCTCGCCGGGCTGCCGGCCCTGTCGGCCCCCACCGGGCCGCCGGCCGATGGCCGAGCCGGGCGCTGTGGGGCTGGCCTCGTCGACCGCTGTGGGGCTGGCTGCTGGCGCTCCTGCCGACGGCGGTCGCGCTGACCCCCCTCGTGCTGCTGGCAGCGGGGCAGCGGGGCCGGCAGCTCGACTGGGTGGACCAGGCCCACCCCGCCGACCTGGTCGCCCTGCCCGGCGCGCTGGCCCAGAGCGGCGCGGTGGGCGGGCTGCTGCTGGGCCTGACCGCCCTGGGGGCCGCCCGGGCGGGCCGGGCCGGGCTGCTCCCCGCCGCCTGCCTGGCCCTGCCGGTGGCCCTGGTCTTCCTGGCCGGGCTGGCCGTGCCGCTGTGGGTGCCGCGCTACCTGTTCTTCGCCGTCCCGTTCGCCTGCCTGCTGGCCGGGGCGGCGCTGGCCACGGTGGCGCTGCCGGCGGCGCTGGCCGTGGTGCTCCTCGCCGGCCTGCTCGGCCTGCCCGATCACGTGGCGCTGCGGCGCAGCCACGAGTGGCCGCGCGGCGCGCTTGTCGACTACCGGGGGACGGCGCGGGTGGTCGACGCGGGACGCCGACCCGGCGACGTGATCGTCTTCTCGCCCCGGGACGGCTGGCTCTTCACGGACCTCGGCGTCGGCTACCACCTCGGCGACCGGCAGCCCCGGGACGCGCTGGCCGTACGGGGCCGCGACGCCCGGGGCGACTACTGGACCGACGAGTGCCCGGACCCGGCCGCCTGCCTGGCCGGGGCGCGGCGGGTCTGGCTGGTGGTCGCCGGCCGGCAGGCGGACCCGGCCGACGCGGTGCCCGGCGCGAAGGGGACGGCGCTGCGGGACGGCTTCGCCGTCGAGCGGGTCTGGCCGCGCCCCGGTCTGACCGTGGCACTACTCACCCGCCGAGGCTGACCCGGCCGCCGGACTGCCCGCGCGGGGGCCAGATCGCCCGCGCGGGGGGCCGGATCGCCGCCGCCATGTCGGCGACATGGCGGTATCCGGGCGGCGGGATGCCGCCATGTCGCCGACATGGAGTCGATCAAGCGGCCCGACCCGGCCCAGCCCCGACCCAGCCCAGCCCAGCCCAGCCCCGACCCAGCCCCGGCCCCCGACCCAGCCCCGGCCCGGCGCCCCGGCCCGGCGACGCGGCCCGGCGACGCGGCCCGGCGACGCGGCCCGGCGACGCGGCCCGGCGACGCGGCCCGGCGTCAGGGGCGGACGAGGGGGACCACCAGCACCGCCTCGGTGCCGCCCTCGGCGCCGTTGCGTAGCTCGATGGTGCCGCGCAGCTCGCCGGTCACCAGCGCCCGGACGATCTGGAGCCCGAGCCGGCTGCCGCGTTCGGCGTCGAACCCGGTCGGCAGGCCCCGCCCGTTGTCGGCGACGGTGACGTGCAGCTGCTTGCGGAACCGGTGCGCCGACACGACGACCTCGGGCGGCGTCACCGGCGCGACCCCGGCAGCGACCTGCGGCAGGACCCCGCCCGCCCCGGCGCCGTCGCCAGCCACCACACCACCGGCCGCCCCGGCGCTGTCGGCCGAGCCCGCGCCACCGCCCGCCCCGGCACCGCCGGCCGGTCCCGCGCCACCCGCCGCCCCGGCACCACCGGCCGGTCCCGCGCCAACCGCCACCCCGGAACCACCGGCCGCCCCGGAACCACCGGCCGCCCCGGAACCACCGGCCGCGTCGGCGTCCGCCGGCCCGGTCGGGGACTCGGCGGCCGGCGGGAAGCCGTGCTCGACGGCGTTAAGCAGCAGCTCGTTGAGGACCATGACCAGCGAGGTGGCGATCTCGGCCGGCAGCACGCCGAAGCTGCCCCGGCGGCGCATCCCGACGGTCTGCTCGGTCGCGGCGACCTCGGTGGCCGCGCTGGCCACCCGGTCGACGATGCCGTCGAACTCGACCGCCTCGTCGCTGGACATGGAGAGCGTCTCGTGCACGAGGGCGATGGAGGCGACCCGGCGTACGGACTCCTCCAGGGCGACGCGGGCCTCCGGCATGGCCACCCGGCGGGCCTGGAGGCGCAGCAGCGCGGCGACGGTCTGCAGGTTGTTCTTCACCCGGTGGTGGATCTCCCGGATGGTGGCGTCCTTGGTGATCAGGGCGCGGTCGCGGCGGCGTACCTCGGTGATGTCGCGGACCAGGACCAGCGCGCCGATCGGCACCCCGGCGGGCATCAGCGGCAGGGCCCGGGTGAGCATGGTCGCGCCCCGGGCGTCGATCTCCCGCCGGGGCGGGCCCTCGCCGCGCAGCGCGGCGAGGATGCCGTTGGCCGCCTCGGTGCCCTCCAGGGGGTCGCCGGCCAGCCGGCGGTGCAGCTTGGCCAGGTCCTCCCCCACCAGGTGGGCGGCGAAGCCGAGCCGCCGGTACGCGGACTGCGCGTTGGGGCTGGCGTAGGTGACCTTGCCGCCGGCGTCGAGCCGGACCAGGCCGTCGCCGACCCGGGGCGCGGACGTGGTCTCCCCGGGGTGCCGGGGCGGCGGGAACGTGCCGTCGGCGATCATCTGGGCGAGGTCGTCGGCGGTGGTCAGGTAGTTCAGTTCGAGCTGGCTGGGCGTGCGGGCGGTGGAGAGGTTGGTGTCCCGGCCGACGACCGCGATCACCTCGCCGGCCTCCCCGTCGGCGGTGCGCAGCCGGACGGGGATCGCCTCGTGCCGGGCGGGCACGTCGCCGTACCAGACCGGGTCGCCCTCCCGCCAGATCCGGCCCTGGCCGTACGCGACCTCCAGGTGGGCCACCTCGGGCCCGCCGACGATCCGCCCCACCTGGTCGTCCTGGTAGGCGGTGGGCGCGGTCGTCGGGCGGACCTGGGCCACGCAGAGGAAGGTGCCGTCGCGGTCCACCGGCACCCACAGCAGCAGGTCGGCGAAGGACAGGTCGGACAGCAGCTGCCAGTCTCCGGCGATCCGGTGCAGGTGGTCGATGTCGGCGGGGCGGAGCTGGGTGTGCTCCTCGGCGAGGTCGCGCAACGTGGACACGCTGCACAGCGTGCCACGCCCACCCGGGCCCCGTCCCGCTGGCCGGCCGGGCTCACATCGTCGCGGTGACCTTCTTCAGGCCGCGCGGCGCGTCGGGGTCCTCGCCCCGGGCCAGGGCCAGGGCCAGGGCGAGGCGCTGCAACGGCAGGATGTCCAGCAGCGGGGCGTACCGCTCGTCGACCTCGGGGACGGCCATCCGGGTGGCCCCCTCGACGTCGGCCGAGCCGACCACGACCACGTCGGCGCGGCGCTCGCCGAGGCGGGGCAGCACCTCGCCCATGGACCGGCCGCCGGGGCCGGAGCCGACCACGGCCAGCACCGGCACGTCCGGGTCGGTCATCGCGAGCGGGCCGTGCAGCAGGTCCGCGCCGGAGAAGGCGAGCGCCGGCAGGTACGAGGTCTCCATCAGCTTGAGCGCCGCCTCCCGGGCGGTCGGGTACGCGTATCCCCGGCCGGTGGTGACGAGCTGGGCGGCGAACCGGTAGCGCGGCGCGAGCTGGGCCGGGGTGGGGTCGTCGAGGGTGCGGGCGGCCAGCTCGGGCAGGGCAGCCAGGGCGGCGCGCTCGGCGGCGGGCAGCGCCCCGTCGCCGGCCCGGACGCCCTCCACGAGCAGCAGCAGGGCGAGCAGCTCTGCGGTGTACGTCTTGGTGGCCGCCACCGCCCGCTCGTGTCCGGCGGCGATGTCGACGCTCAGCTCGGCGACCTCGGCCAGCGGCGAGTCGGGGTTGTTGGTCACGGCGAGGGTGAGCGCGCCGGAGGCGCGGGCGGCGCGCAGCACCTCGGCCAGGTCGGGTGAGCCGCCGCTCTGGCTGACGCCGACGACCAGCGCGTCGGACAGGTCGGGGCGCGCGCCGAAGAGGGTGACCGCGCTGGGCGAGGCGAGCCCGGCGGGCAGGCCGAGCCGGATCTCGGTCAGGTACGCCGCGTAGAGGGCGGCGTGGTCGGAGGTGCCCCGGGCGGTGAAGACCACGTGCCGGGGGCGGCGCTGCGCGACGACGGCGGCCACCCGGGCGATCGCCCCGGCGTGCTCGGCGGAGAGCAGCCGCTCGTAGCCGGCCGGCTGCTCGGAGATGTCGGCGGCCATGCCGGCCCCTGCACGCGTCACGGAGTACCCCTTTCCCTGCGCGATTGCCGCGCGTTTGTTGCTCAGTCTTGCATGTTTCGGCGTACGTGAACAATCTTGCGAGCAGCATTGCGCAGTGGATCACCAAGCCGAGCCAACATCACCTACGCTTGCCCGGCCCGGCGACACTGCGACGGGGGACGCATCCGCCGCCCGGCCACCCGCACCTACCACCGAGAGGCCCACGTGTCCGAGGGAAGGGACGATCCCCCGCTGTCGGCGGAGGAGGAGCTGGCCCTGGCCCGGCTCGCGCTGGACGAGGGCGACCTGGCGCACGCCGCCGGGCACGTCGCCGGCGCGCTGACCCGGTCGCCCACCCTGCCCGAGGTGCACGAGACGCTGGCCCGGCTGGCCGCCGCCAGCGGCGGCGGCGTCGACCTGTTCCCCCTGCACCAGCGCGCCTTCGTCGGCACGGTGGTGGCCCGCGCGCACCTGCTCGCCGCGGCGGGGCGGCCCGCGGAAGGGCTGGAGCTGCTGGCCGCCGCCACCGGGCACGACCGCACCGCCGACTGGGCCGGGGTGCCCTGGGTGACGGCCCCCGAGCTGCCCGAGCGGCTCGACCCGGACGGCATCGCCCAGGTGCTGATGCAGGTGTGCGCCGCCACGCCCGACCCGGTGCCGCGCGCCGACCGGGCGCCCCTGACGCCGTACCTCACCCTGGCCCGCAACGCGGTCACCGTCCATCCCGAGCACGCGCTGCTGCTGGGCGCGGCGTCCGCGCTGGCCCGACGCCTCGGCGAGGCCACCCTGGCGATCCGCTGGGCCAGCCGGGGCGTACGGCTGCGCCCGTCGAAGCTCGGCGAGGTCTGGCTCGGGTACGCGTACCGCAGCGCCGGCCGCATCCGCGAGGCCCTCGCCGCGCTCGGCCGGGCCGTCGACCACGACCCGGACGACCTCGCCGTGTACGCCGACATCGCCGGCACGCTGGCCGACACCGGCCGGCTCGACGAGGCCCTGGAGTGGACCGACCGGGCCCTCGCCCGGGATCCCGCCTTCGACTGCGCCGTGCACACCGCGCACCGGCTGCGCTTCCAGCGCGACGGCGACGTGGCGCACCTGGTCGCGCTGGCCGACTTCGTCCGCGACCATCCCGACAACTCGCACGAGCACGGCGACCTCGCCGAGTGCTGCCGCAGCCGGCCCTGGCTGGGGCAGGTCACCCCGGCCGCCGGGGCGGCGGTCGCCGTGCTGCGCCACGCCCTGGCCGCCGAGCAGGACGCCCTCGGCGCGACCGTACGCCTGGAGACGCTGGAGCCGCCGAGCGCGCTGCGTACCGTGGCGACGGCCGCGCCCGGCCTGCGGGTCGAGGTGGCGGAGGTGGCCGAGCCGGACCCGCGTGAGCCCCGCCGGGCCACCGGCCGACCGCTGTGGCGCTGGGACGGCACCGTCGCCGCCCCGGCGGTGCCGGCGCCCTCGGCCGAGGCGGCGGACCGCGTCCGGCAGCTCGCCCACCCGGCGTGGCCGCACCCCCCGGCGGCGTACGACGCGGCGGTCGGCCTGGCCACGCTGGGGCTGCCCGACCTGCTCGGGCTGCTGGTGCACCCGCCCGCGGCCCCGCCGACCGGGCTGGGCCGGGTGCTGGCCGGGCAGGATCCGTCGCTCTGGGTGCGCTGCGTGCAGGTGTGGGCGTGCCTGGGCCTGCTGCACCACCGCACGGACGAGCCGTGGCCGTCCTCTGCCCGCCGCCGGACGCTGGTCGAGCTGGTCTGGGGAGTGGAGGACTGGATCACCGAGGCGGCCCTGTTCGCCCTCGTCACCGCCGCCTGGGTGGACCCCTCGGTCCGCGAGGACGTGGCCGGCGTGGTGGCCGAGCGGCTCGCCGACGCGGCGGCCGTGGCCCGGGACCGGAGCGTGCCGATCGCGGTCTCGCTGGCGTACCTGGCGCTGGCCACGCCGGCCCTCGACCCGGCGACGGCCGCGCTGGCCGGCGAGCTGATCTCCGGCCCGGCGGCGGGCCGGTCCCGACCGGGCCGGCTGCGCCGCCTCTGGGCCCGCCTCGCCCGCCGCCGCGGCTGAGGCCGGCCCCGGGCGGCGCTGCCGACCCGGGGCCGCCCGTACCGGTCCGCCCGCCCCGGGGCCGGGGCGGGCGGCCGTGGCGGGATCAGACCGCCGCAGCCTTGCCCAGGGCCGCCTCGGCCTGCTCCTCCGGCGTGGCGGCCGGCGGGGCGTCGTTCGTCGAGCGCAGCGGGATCTCCCGGATGAACCAGGCCAGCACCGGCACCAGAACGGTGAACAGCACCGACCACCAGAAGACGTGCGAGACGGCGTCGGCGAGACCGCCGAGCACCAGTTCCCGGGCCTGCGCCGGCAGTTCCTTGAGCTTGTCGAGGTCGACCTGGCCGCCCTCGCCGCCCCCACCGCTGAACGCGGACCCGGCGGGCGAGCCGGCCAGCCGGTTGGCGAAGATCGCGCCGAACAGCGAGATGCCGAACGAGCCGCCGATGGAGCGGAAGAAGGTGGCCGCGCCGCTGGCCGCGCCGAGGTCCTTCTGCTCGACGCTGTTCTGCGCGATCAGCATCGAGGTCTGCATGAGGAAGCCCATGCCGACGCCGAGGACGATCATGTAGAGCGAGGACTCCGCCTTGCTCGTGCCCACGTCGAGCCGGGTCAGCAGGGCCAGGCCGACGGTCATCACCACGCCGCCGACGATCGGGAACATCCGGTACCGGCCCGTCCTCGTGATCGCCCGGCCGACCACCAGCGAGACCACCAGCATGCCGAACATCAGCGGGAGCAGCAGCAGGCCGCTGTTGGTGGCCGACGCCCCCTGCACGGTCTGCTGGTAGAGCGGCAGGAAGTTCATCGCCCCGAACATGGCGAAGCCGAGCAGGAAGCCGATCATCGAGATCAGCGCGAAGTTGCGGTTGGCGAACAGCCCCAGCGGCAGGATCGGCTCCGCCGCGCGCCGCTCCACGAAGCCGAACACGACCAGGCTCACCAGGGCCAGGGCGGACAGGCCGAGGATCTGCGGCGAGGCCCAGTCATAGGAGTTGCCGCCCCAGGTGGTGATCAGCACGATCGCGGTGATGCCGACCGAGAGCAGCCCCGCGCCGAGCCAGTCGATCCGGTGTTCGGTGCGGTACTTCGGCAGGTGCATGGTGGTGGCGAGCACCAGCAGCGCGACGCCGCCGAGCGGCAGGTTGACGTAGAACGCCCAGCGCCACGAGAGGTTGTCGGTGATGAAGCCGCCGACCAGCGGCCCGGCGACCATGGCGATGGCCATGATGCCGGCCATCATGCCCTGGTAGCGGCCCCGCTCCCGGGGCGGGACCAGGTCGCCGATGATCGCCATCACGCCGACCATCAGGCCGCCCGCGCCGAGGCCCTGGACGGCCCGGAAGGCGATCAGCTCGATCATGCCGCTGTCGGCGCCGCCGAACACGCCGGAGCCGGCCATCCCGCACAGCGCGGAGCCGACCAGGAAGATGCCGACGGAGGTCAGGAAGACCGCCTTGCGGCCGTAGAGGTCGCCGAGCTTGCCCCAGATCGGGGTGGAGACGGTGGTGCCCAGCACGTACGCGGTGACGACCCAGGTGAAGTGGTCCACCCCGCCGAACTCGCCGACGATGCGCGGCAGCGCGGTGCTGACGATCATGTTGTCGAGCATCGCGAGCATCATCGCGATCATGAGGCCGAAGAGGACGACCCGGATGTTGGGTCGTCGCTCCGCGCCCTCGACTTCCTGACTCATCGGTAAGCTCCCCCCGGGATGTGACCGACTTACTTGCCGGCCGGCTAGTTACCTTACTAGCCGCACGGTAAGTTGGGTGGCAACTGGTCGTCAAGCGAGTTGGGTGGTTCGGGTGAGAGAGAGCACAGGCACGCGGGAGCGCATCAAGGCCGTGGCCCTGGAGCTCTTCACCGAGCAGGGCTACGAGAAGACCTCGCTGCGCGAGATCGCCGAGCGGCTGAACGTGACGAAGGCCGCGCTCTATTACCACTTCAAGAGCAAGGACGAGATCGTCAGCAGCTTCGTCGAGGACCGGCTGGACCGGATGGACGCGCTGATCGCCTGGGCCGACGAGCAGCCCTCCACGGTGGCGACACGGCGGGAGCTGATCGCCCGCTACGCCGACAGCATGTTCGCCACCGAGCAGCCCTCGGTGATGCGGTTCTTCGAGCAGAACCAGACCGCGCTCAAGAGCCTGGCCGCCGGGCAGCAGATGCGCGACCGGATGTTCCGGCTGGCCGACGCGCTGGCCCGGGGCGACGAGTCGCCCGGAGCCCAACTGCGCGCCGCCCTGTCGCTGTTCGCCGTGCACAGCAGCTGGTTCGCCATCCGCACCCCGCACATCACCGACGACGAGCGGCGGACGATCGCCCTGGAGGTGGCCGACGAGCTGCTCGCCCGCATCGCCGACGGCTGAGCCGGCGCCGTCGACGGTGGCGTCGCGGGTGGCGCTGCGGCCGGCCGGGCCGCGGGGCGGCGTCAGCTCGCGGCGGACAGCTCCCGCCGCAGGCCGAGCAGCTCCACCCCGGGAAGCGGAGACCAGTCCCGCTCCGGCGTGCGGACGAAGCCCAGCCGCTCGTAGAGCCGGTGGGCGGCCTCGGCGAGCCCGCTGCGCACGCAGATCACCACCGCCGAGCAGCCCCGCGCGGCGGCGCGGGACAGGCACGCCTGCACCAGCGCCGCCCCGACCCCCCGCCCCTGGGCCGCCGGGTCCACGGCCAGCATCCGGAACTCGGCCTCGCCGGGCCCGGAGAGCTCGGCGTACGGGGTGCCGGGCAGCACGAACGTGACCGAACCGAGCAGCTCGCCGGTGGACCCGTCGACGGCGACCAGCACCTCGCCGGTCTCCGCCCGGGTCGCCACGTCGGCGAGCACGACGCCGTAGCCGTTCTCGCCCTTGAGCTGACCGTCGGCCTCGTACGCGGCCACGGTCAGCCGGGCCACCGCCGGGAAGTCGGCCGGGGTGGCCCGCCTGACCCGCAGGCCGGTCAACCGATCACCGCGATCAGGTCACCGTCCTGCACCACGTCGCCCTCGTTGACGGCGAGCTGCTCGACGACGCCGTCGGACTCGGCGACGACGGGGATCTCCATCTTCATCGACTCCAGGATCACCAGCGTGTCCCCCTCGGACACGGTGTCCCCGGCCGACGCGACGACCTTCCACACGTTCGCCACCATCTCGGCGCGGATCTCGTCGGCCATCTCCGGGCCCTCCCTCTTCCGCCAGTGTCTCGATCGGTATCCAATCACGTGCCGGACCCTCGCGGGCACGTCGGCGGCCGGCGACATGTGGCAGCCGTCGCGCGCCGGCGCACGGAACCGGGCCGGTCGCCGGAAAACCGGGCCGGCCACCGGTGCCCCGGCGGACCACGGTCGCCGCGGGCCGCACTAGCATCAGCGGGTCGGCCCCGGGTGACCGGGCGACCGGTACGCGACCACCGCCGCGCTCGCCGCCGGCGGACACCGACCAGCACCCGAGGAGGTCAGCATGGCGAAGAAGGCCCGCAAGAAGAAGGCCCGGAAGAAGAGCAGCGCGAACCACGGCAAGCGCCCCAACTCCTGAGTCGCGCGGCGGGCGACCGCCGACCGCTCAGTGCTCCTCACCGGCTGCGGCCGGAGACGCCGGTGGCCCGGGGCGGATCCGACCCGGGCCACCGGCACGTCCAGCTGCGCCGGCCGTCAGTCGGCCAGCTCGCGGGACTCGCTCGTCTCGAACACCACCAGCTCGCTGAGGCGGACCCGCAGCCGCTCGCGCAGTTGCTCGGGCGCGGTCTCGTTGCCGCAGCAGCGGGCGACGAGCGCCTTCACCTCCTGCTCCAGGCCGTACTCACGCAGGCACGGCCCGCACTCGTCGAGGTGACGCCGGATCAGCGTGCGGCGCTCCTGGGCGCACTCCAGGTCGAGGTAGAGGTAGACCTCCGCGAGCACCTCGCGGCAGTCCGTCTCGTGCGGCTTCCCACAGCTCACGTCACACCTCCCGGCCGGCGGCGGCGGTCGAGCCCTTCGGGGACCGCGCAGCGCTGAAACCGCGCTCGGCGGCGTAGCCCTCGAGCAGCTTGCGCAGATTACGACGACCCCGGTGCAACCGCGACATCACCGTGCCGATGGGCGTGCCCATGATGTCGGCCACCTCCTTGTAGGAGAAGCCCTCGACGTCGGTGAGGTAGACCGCCAGGCGGAACTCCTCCGGCAACTGCTGGAGGGCCTCCTTGACGTCGCTGTCGGGCAGCCGGTCCAGCGCCTCGGTCTCGGCCGAACGCAGCCCGCTGGAGGTGTGCGACTCGGCCTCGGCGAGCTGCCAGTCGGTGATCTCCTCGGTCGGCGCCTGGATGGGCTGGCGCTGCCGCTTGCGGTAGGAGTTGATGTAGGTGTTGGTCAGGATCCGGTACAGCCAGGCCTTCAGGTTCGTGCCCTGCTCGAACTGGTGGAAGGCCGCGTACGCCTTCAGGTACGTCTCCTGGACCAGGTCCTCGGCATCCGCCGGGTTGCGGGTCATCCGCAGCCCGGCAGCGTAGAGCTGGTCGACGAATGGCATCGCGTCCCGCTCGAAGCGGGCCCTGCGCTCGTCCGTCTTCTCGGTGGTCAACCGCACATCCCCTCGCGTCGGATGCTTTCCCGCCGAGGATACGCGCCGGGCACTGCCCGCAGATTCACTTTCGGCCGGTGTGCTGGTCCTCACCACCTCGGGCCAGCCCGGCCCGACCGGGCCCGCCACCACGGGCCATTCCGGTCCGCCCAGCAGCCTCCTGAGCTGCTGCGCCTCCCGTTCGTCCCGTTCCCGGCTCCGCGTCTCGGTCGGCACCGGTCACACCCCCCTGAAGCAGAAGTCTCTTCCGTGGGGGGTAACGCGGGGTGCGGGCCCCGGCATTCCGGCCCGCCGGCCCCGTTCCTGGTCCCGGCCCCCGGCGGGCGCCGGCGCTGGGACCAGGAAGGGCCTGGGAGGGACGGCGTCGGCCGCCCGGACCGGGCCTCCGACACCATCGGAGACAACGAGGCGTACGGCCCCGGGTCACGGCCCCCGGCGGTCAGGGCGACGCCCAGCCCCGCGCGCGCAGCCAGTCGACGACCACCGCGGCCGTCCCGGCCGGATCGCCGGCCAGGTCGTGCCGCTCGCCGGGCCGGACCACCACCCGCACCCGCGGGCCGGCCCCGGGCACGCCGAAGGGATCGCGGTCGCCGTTGACCACCAACGTCGGCAGCCCGGTGGCCAGCTCCGCCGCCCGGGAGCGCTCCGGCCGGCCCGGCGGGTGCAGCGGGAACGCCAGGGCCACCACCGCGTCCGCGCCGACGGCGGTCGCGGTGCGGCAGGCCACCCGGGCGCCGCTGGACCGGCCGCCGACCACGAGCGCGGGCGCGGCGGGGTGCTGCCGGCGCAGCTCGGCCAGGACCGCCGTCCACGCCTCGTCGAGGTGCCCGGCGGGGGCCGGCGCGCGCCGCCCGGCGACCCGGTAGGGCTGGGTCACCCGGCACACCACGAGCCCGGCGTGGACCGCCGCGTCCCGCAGCGCGCCCAGGTCGGGCGCGTCGACGTCACCGCCGGCGCCGTGCCCGAGCACCAGCAGGGCCCGCACCGGGCCGGCGGGCAGGTCCGTGTCGACCCGGGCCGGCCCGCGCGGGGTCGCGACCTCGTCCGCGTCTCGCACGGGCCCATTCTGCGGGTCGCCGCCGCGAGCCGACGGCGCACCCGGCCGACGCCACCCGGAGGCGGGCGCCGCCTGCCATCCCGCCCCTCCCACCGGCCGGCCCGCCCCTGCCGGGACCGCCGCCGGCCGTCCCGCCCTTGCCGGCGGGCGGGACGGCCGGGGCGGTCAGCTCAGCGGGACCAGGGTGAGCAGCCGGTCCCGCACCGGCGGGCCGGCCTCGTCGGCCGCGTCCGGATTGGGGTCGACCTCACTGCGCCAGGCGACGAGCATGGCCCGGCGCTCGCGCGGGGTGGTGCCGCCCCACACGCCGTGGCAGTCACCGACCTCCAGCGCCCAGGCCAGGCACGATCCCTGCACGTCGCAACTGCGGCAGAGCGCGACGGCCGCATCGGCCGGCTCGTTGGGGGCCGGAAAGAACGTCTCCGGATCCACGCTCTGGCAGGTGCCTCTGGTGCGCCAGGCTTCGTCCTGCCGCCGTTCACGCAACGCCCGCAACAGTCGCGGATCTCGTCGTGCGGCAGCCACCTCGTGCGGGCGGGGCATACGCGCCCGTGTCATCCACCCACCTCCCCCGTGGGACCGGAAAGATCGATGAGTGCCGTTCGCACCGTACGAATCGTCACCCACTACCGGCGCTGTGTTGTATCGCACTTTCGGACACCGGGACAAGAGTCTTCCGTAAAGATGACTAAAAGCTCAGGCGACGATTCGCCCGCAACTCTGGCAAATCAGCACCCGACAATGCCCCCGGCGACTGTCAGAAAAGCGTCACCTCGTCGGCCGGGACGGCCTGCGCGGGCACCCGGGTGATCAACTCCGGCCCGTCGTTGCGGACGTTGCCGACCGCCGGCCCGACCGGCCGGATCTCCAGCCCCGCCAGCCACCCGGGGTCGGGCGGGGTCAGCAGGGCGGCCGGCTCGTCGGTCGGGCCCAGCCAGGACGCCCACCGGCCCCGGGGCAGCAGCAGGGGCATCCGCTCGTGCACCCGGGCCAGCTCGCCCACCGCCGCCGTGGTCAACACGCTGAAGGTCAGCACCGGCCCGGCGGGCCCCTCCCAGACCGACCAGATGCCCGCCAGGGCGAGCACCGACGAGTCGGCCGGGGTCATGAAGTAGGGCTGCCGCCCGCCCTCGGGCAGCCGGACCCACTCGTACCAGCCGTCGGCGGGGACGAGGCAGCGCCGCCGGGCGAACGCGGGCGCGTACGCCCGGCTGGTGGCCACCGTCTCCGCCCGCGCGTTGATCATGCGGGCCCCGGCGGCGGGCGACTTCGACCAGGGCGGGAGGAACCCCCAGCGGCCGGCGGACAGGGCGCGGTGGCCCTCCGGGGTGAGCCGCACCAGCGGCACGGTCGTCGTGGGGGCGACGTTGTGGCTCGACCGGGCCCGGCCCTGCGTCTCGTCGGACGACTCGAACACCGCGCTCAGGTCGACCGCGCTCCGGGTCGTCGCGTACCTCCCACACATGGGGCACACGCTAACGCCCCGGGCCCCGTTCGGCTGTCCCGCCGGAGGCCGGCCCGGTCGCGGGCCCGGCCCCGGGACGGCCGTCCCGCCCACCGGGAGCGCCCCCGGCGGCCCGGCCGACGGCGGGCGGGGCGCGGCAGAATGTGACCGTGGGGAACACGACCGCGACCCGGCCGCTGCGGCCGTGGACCGCTCCGACCGCGTCCGACCCGGTGGTTGCCACGCTGCGGCTGCCCGGCTCCAAGTCGATGACCGCCCGCGCGCTGGTGCTCAGCGCGCTGGCCGGCGGCCCCTCCACCATCGCCGGCCCGCTGCGCGCCCGCGACACCGAGCTGATGGCCGCCGGCCTGCGGGCCCTCGGCGCGCACATGTCGATCGCCGACGACGACCGGTGGCTGGTCCGGCCCCACCCGCTGGCCGGGCCGGCGCACGTCGACGTCGGCCTCGCCGGCACCATCATGCGGTTCGTGCCCCCGGTCGCCGGGCTCGCCGAGGGACGGATCACCTTCGACGGCGACCCGCAGGCCCGCACCCGCCCGCTGGGCCCGCTGATCGGCGCGCTGCGCTCCCTCGGGGCGCGCGTCGAGTCCCCGGCCACCGGCAGCCTCCCGCTGACCGTGTTCGGCACGGGCAGCGTGGCCGGCGGTGAGGTGGTCATCGACGCCTCCGCCTCCAGCCAGCTCGTCTCCGGCCTGCTGCTGGCCGCGCCGCGCTTCGACCGGGGCGTGGTGGTCCGGCACGTCGGCCCGCCGGTGCCGTCCGCGCCGCACCTGCGGATGACCGTGCAGATGCTGCGGGCCGCCGGGGCGGCCGTCGACGACGGCGCCCCCGACGTCTGGGTCGTCGAGCCCGGGCCGCTGACCGGGCGGGGCTGGGAGATCGAGCCCGACCTGTCGGGCGCGGTGCCGTTCTTCGCCGCGGCGCTGGTCACCGGCGGCGCGGTGACCCTGCGGGGCTGGCCGCACAACAGCGTCCAGCCCGTCGAGCAGCTTCGCACGCTGCTGCACCGGATGGGCGGCGAGGTGGCCCTCACCACCGACGGGCTGACCGTGCGCGGCACCGGCGTGGTGCACGGCATCGACGCCGACCTCTCCGACGTCAGCGAGCTGACCCCGGCGCTGACCGCGCTCGCCATGCTCGCCGACTCGCCGTCCCGGTTCACCGGCGTGGCACACATCCGGGGGCACGAGACCGACCGGCTCGCCGCGCTCGCCCGCGAGTTCACCGGCCTGGGCGCCGACCTCACCGAGTCGGCCGACGGGCTGGAGATCCGGCCCCGGCCGCTGCGCGGCGGGCAGTTCCGGACGTACCACGACCACCGGATGGCGCACGCCGCCGCGGTGACCGGCCTGGCGGTCCCCGGCATCGAGCTCGACGACGTGTCGTGCACCTCGAAGACCATGCCGGAGTTTCCGGGACTATGGTCGGCGATGGTGACCGGAAAGAGCTGACACGACGGAGGGCGTCCTGGCGACCAGGCGGCGGGAGTACGACGAGGACGACGTACGGGTCCGGCCCGGGAGGTCGTCGCGCCCGCGCACCCGCACGAGGCCCCGGCACGACGACGCCGTCGACGGCTTCGTCATCGCCGTGGACCGGGGCCGCTACACGTGCGTGCTGCCCGGGGCCGGCCCCGACGCCCCGCTGGTGACCGCCATGCGGGCCCGGGAGCTGGGCCGCAAGTCGGTGGTGGTGGGCGACCGGGTGGGCCTGGTCGGGGACACCTCCGGGGCGGCCGGCGCGCTGGCCCGCATCGTCCGGATCGCCGAGCGCACCTCCGTGCTGCGGCGCACCGCCGACGACGACGAGAACACCGCCGAGGGGCGGCTGGAGCGGGTCGTGGTGGCCAACGCCGACCAGCTCGTCATCGTCAGCGCGCTGGCCGACCCGCCGCCGCGCACCGGGTTCGTCGACCGTTGCCTGGTCGCCGCGTACGACGCGGACATCGAGCCGCTGCTCTGCCTCACCAAGGCCGACCTGGCCGGCCCGGAGCAGGTGCTCGGCTACTACGCCGAGCTGGAGCTGCCGTACGTGCTGCTGCGGCCCGACGCCGACCTCGACGCGCTGCGCGACCTGCTCGCCGGCCGGGTGTCGGTCCTGGTGGGCCACTCCGGGGTGGGCAAGTCGACGCTGGTGAACCGCCTGGTCCCCGACGCCGACCGCGCGGTCGGGGTGGTCAGCGCGATCGGCCGGGGCCGGCACACCTCGACCAGCGCGGTGGCGCTGCGGCTGCCGCCCCGCCCCGGCGTCGACGCCGACCCGGGCTGGATCGTCGACACCCCGGGGGTACGCAGCTTCGGGCTGGCGCACGTCTCGGCCGACAGCCTGCTGCACGGCTTCCCCGACCTGGTGGAGGGGACGGTCGACTGCCCGGCGAACTGCCAGCACACCGCCGAGGAGGCCGACTGCGCGCTGGACGCCTGGGTGGCCGCCGGCAAGGCCGACGAGCGCCGGCTGGCCTCGTACCGCCGGCTGCTGGCCTCCCGCTCCGGCGAGGGCGACGCGCGCGAGCCCGACCAGCGCAACCCGGGCGACCCGCTGGAAGGGGCGTGACCCGGCCGCCGCTACCGTTTGCGGCATGACCGGGTACGCCGACGACCTCGCCCTCGCCCACCTGCTCGCCGACGCCGCGGACGCCATCTCCACGGCCCGGTTCCGGGCCCTCGACCTGCGCGTGGAGGCGAAGCCGGACCTGACCCCGGTCTCCGACGCCGACACGGCCGTGGAGCGGGAGATCCGCGCCCTGCTGGCGCAGCGCCGCCCCGGCGACGGCCTGCTCGGCGAGGAGTACGGCGGGCAGCCCCCGGCCGCCCCGGGCGGCCGGCGCTGGGTGGTCGACCCGATCGACGGCACGAAGAACTTCGTCCGGGGGGTGCCCGTCTGGGCCACCCTCATCGCCCTGCTGGAGGGCGACCGGCCGGTGCTCGGGCTGGTCTCCGCGCCGGCGCTGGGCCGCCGCTGGTGGGGCGCGCTCGGCGCGGGCGCGTACGCGGGCCCGGACGCCGCCCACGGCACGCCGATCCGGGTGTCGGCGGTGGCCCGCCTCGCCGACGCCAGCTTCTGCTACTCGTCCCTGTCGGGGTGGGAGTCCGCCGGGCTGCTGGAGCCGATGCTCCAGCTCATGCGGGACACCTGGCGCAGCCGGGCCTACGGCGACTTCTACGGCTACATGCTCCTCGCCGAGGGGGCGCTGGACGTGATGGTCGAGCCGGAGCTGTCCCTGTGGGACGTCGCCGCGCTGGTGCCGATCGTGACCGAGGCGGGCGGGGCGTTCACCGACCTGGCCGGCCGGCCCGCCCCCGGCGGCGACGCCGCGGCGGAGAACAGCGCCGTGGCCAGCAACGGCCCGCTGCACGCCGACATCCTGGCGAGGCTGGGTCGGCCGGCCGCGCGCTGAGCGCCGCCAGCCTCTATCCTCGCCAGGTGGTGTCCTCCGGTTGGTGCTTCCTGGCGGCGATGATCGTCGCGTACGGCTTCGCCAACCTGCTCCAGTCCGTCGCCGCGGCGCGGACCACCGTGCACCACACCTTCGACCCGGGGCTGCTGCTGCGGCTGGCCGGCCACCGCACGTACCTCGTGGGGTTGGTCTGCCAGGTCGGCGGCTTCGTGCTGGCCTTCCTGGCCCGCCGGGACCTGCCGCTGTTCCTGGTCCAGGCCAGCGTGGCCGCGGGGCTCGGGGTGACCGCGATCCTCGGCGTGCTGGTGCTCAAGTGGCGGCTGCCCACCGCCGAGGTCGCGCTGCTGGTGCTGCTCGTCGCCGGGGTCACCGGCCTGGTGCTGTCGGCGCAGCCGGCGCAGTCCCGGCCGCTCGGGCCCGCCGGCCTGGTCGCGCTGGCGGCGGCGCTCGCGGTGATCGCCGTGGTCGGCTTCTTCGCGGTACGGCTGCACGGCGCGCCCGGGTCGGTGGCGCTCGGCTCGCTGGCCGGGCTGGCCTTCTCCGCCGCGGCGGTGGCCGCCCGCCCGCTGGCCGCCGTGACGAGCGTCGAGGGGTTCGTCCGGGACCCGCTGCTCTACCTGCTGGTGGCCCACTCGCTGGTCGGTCAGCTCCTGCTCGGCCTGGCCATGCAGCGCGGCTCGACCACGGCGGCGGTGGCCGCGATGGACGCGGCCGGGGCGGTGCCCGCCGCGATCGTCGGGCTGCTGCTGCTCAACGACAAGATCTGGCCGGGCCGGGAGTGGCTGGCCGCCCTGGGCTTCCTGGCGACGCTGGCCGCGGTGATCGGGCTGACGCGCTACGCCGAGCCGCAGCACCACCACGAGGTGGCAGCCCGTGAACACGCGCGGGGGATGGTCCCGGCGGGCGCGCCGGCCCGCCCCCGCCGCTGATCAGGCCGCCTCGACCGGCTTGCGGCGCAGCACCACCCGCTCGTAGAGCCGCTCCAGCGCGCCGGCCGTGCGTTCCCACGTGTAGGTGCACCGGACCCGGTCCACGGCGGCGTGCCCGTACGCGAACCGGCCGGCGTTGTCGGCGAGCAGCCGGCGCAGGGTCATCCCGAGGGCCCGCACGTCGCCCGGCGGCACCAGCTTCCCGGTGACCTCGTCGACGACGGCGTCGGCGATGCCGCCCATCGCGTACCCGACGACCGGCACGCCGCAGGCCATCGCCTCCAGCGAGACCCGGCCGGCGGACGAGTAGTGCGGGGTGCAGGCCACCACGTCGGCCGAGCGGTACCAGGTGGCCATCTGGTCGTGCGGCACCGCGCCGACCAGCGTCACCTGCTCGGCCACCCCGGCCTGCTCGGCCAGCTCGCGCAGGCGGCGCGCCTCGGCGTGGCCGGCGAGCTGGTCGGCCGGCGGGCCCCCGGCGATCACCAGCTCGGCGTCGCCGACCAGCCGCATCGCCCGGATCAGGTCGCCGTGGCCGTGCCCGGGCGTCAGGCCCCCCACGGAGAGGATGCGGGAGCGCTGGTCGCGCGGGGCCGCCTCGCCGTCCGGGTGGAACTGGTCGGTGTCCACCCCGGTGGGGACCATCGCCACCGAGCTGCGCTGCAACCCCATCCGGGTCAGCTCGTCGACCTCGTCGTTGCACTGGGCCACCGCGATGTCCACCGCCCGGGTCAGGGCCCGCTCCAGCGGGATGCGGGCGCCGGGGCCGTCGTAGCCGGGGCCGAGGTGGCGTAGCTGCTCCACACCGAGCGAGTGGAAGGTCTGCACGACGGGGATGTCGGTCTCGCGCACCGCGTGCGCGGCGGCCAGACCGCCGACCCAGTAGTGCCCGTGCACCACCTCCGGGGACCACTCGCCGGCCCACCGGTCGGCCAGCCACCGGCCGAACTCGGACACGTGCCCGACCAGCTCGGCCGTGGGCATCGGGGCGGCCGGGCCGACCGGCACCCGCTCCACCCGGTAGCCGTCGACCTCCGCCGTGGCGGGCAGCGCGGGATCGTCCCGGCGCTCGTAGACGTGCACGTCGTGGCCGCGCCCCGCCAGCTCGGCGGCGACCCGCGCGATGTGCTCGCGCGTGCCGACCACCGGACCGTCGGCGGGCCGCGACGGGCCGGAGTGCGCGCACACTAGGCCGACGCGCATGGGTCACCTCCATGCGGTGCGTTGAGCTGGTGGGTCCTCCCGGTCAGAGGGTCCCATTAACCGCGCCACTCGGAGCCGAAACCTGCCAAGTCCCCGCCCCGGCCCGGCCGGGCACCGGGCCGCCGATCCGGTCCGGGCCGCCGGCATGAGCGGGGCCCACCGGGGTACGGGCGTGGAATGCCTCTGATCCGCACCCTCGACGACGCCGTCGTCGTGCTCACCGGCGCCTCCAGCGGCATCGGCACCGCCACGGCCTACGCCCTCGCCCGGCGGGGCGCGGCCGTGGCGCTGGCGGCCCGCAGCGAGGAGTCCCTGGAGCGGGTGGCGGCGCGGTGCCGGGAGCTGGGTGGCCGGGCGCTCGTCGTGCCGACGGACGTCACCGACCCGACGGCCGTGGAGGTCCTCGCCGCCCGCGCGGCGGAGGAGTTCGGCCGGATCGACGCCTGGATCAACAACGCGGCGGTGAGCGCGGTCGGGCTGTTCGACGAGATACCGGTGCGGGAGTTCCGCCGGGTGCTGGAGGTGAACCTGCTCGGCGTCGTGCACGGCATGCGGGCCGCCCTGCCGTACCTCACGGCGGCCGGCGGCGGGGTCCTGGTCAACAACGCCTCCGTGCTGGCCGAGGTGGCGATGCCCTACCAGTCGGCGTACAACGCCACCAAGCACGGCATCCGGGGGCTGGCCGACACGGTGCGGCAGGAGCTGCGGCTCACCGGGCGGGGCAACGTCTCCGTGTGCACGGTGCTGCCGGCGAGCATCGACACCCCCTTCTTCCGGCACGCCGCCAACCACACCGGTCGGGAGCTGGTGCCGCCCCCGCCGGTGTACCCGCCGGAGCTGGTCGCCGAGACCATCGTCCGGGTGCTGCGCCGGCCGCGCCGCGAGGCGTACGCCGGTGGCGCCGCCCGGCTGCTCGGCGCGCAGTGGCGGCTCGCCCCCGCGCTGGCCGAACGGGTCCTCGGCTGGTATGTCCACCGCACCCAGTTCGGGCCCGCCGGGCGGCCGGACAGCGCCGGCAACGTCTTCGCCGCCGACGGGGCCGCCCGGCGGGACGGCGGGTGGCACGGGCGGCGGCGGCAACTGGTGCGGATGACGACGGCCTTCGGGCTCGCCGCGGCCGGCACGGCGGTCGGCACGATGGCGGCCCGGGCCAGGCGGTCTCGGACGGAACGCTGATGAACTCCCCCGATCGGCAGGATGCGCGGTCCGCCGCCACGACGCACAATGGGACGATCATGCCGACCGACCTGCGCTGCGTGGTGGAGACGGACGAGTCGTCCGGGGTGCTCCGGCTGACGGGGGTGCTGGACGTCACCGGCACCGCCGCCGTGCGGGACGCGCTGCTCGTCCGGCTCTGCGACCGTCCCGGCCCCGTGGTGGTCGACCTGACCCGGCTGCGCCTGGCCGACCCCGCCCGTGGGCTGTTCGCCGAGGTGCGCCGCGAGATCGCCGACTGGCCCGCGGCGGGGCTGCTGGTCGTCGACCCGACCGGGGCGGCGGCCGGGCCGGGGCTGGCGGTCTGCGCGAGCCTGGCGGAGGCGACGGCGGCGCTGGCCCGGTCCCCGATGGCCGCGGCGACCACCACCGCGCTGCCGCCGGTCGTCGGCGCCGCCCGGCAGGCCCGGGCGCTGGTCACCGACGGCTGCGCCCAGTGGGGGATCGACGGGCTGGCCGAGGTGGCCTGCATCGCGGTGACCGAGATGGTCAACAACGTGGTGGCGCACGCACGCACCCCGATGACCGTGCGGCTGGCCCCCGGCGACGGCACGCTGCACCTCGGCGTACGCGACCAGTCGCGGCGACAGCCGCGGTTCGCCGGGGTGACCCCGCCGCACCTGGCCGGCGGCCGGGGCCTGCTGCTGATCGACACGGTGGCCCGCCGCTGGGGCAGCACCCTCCTGCCCGACGGCAAGCTCGTCTGGGCCGTGTTGGACCTCCCGGGCAACCCCGGCTGACTCCTGTCACCGCCGCCCCAGTGGTCGCCGCGTGGCGGCCGGGACGCCGGCGGGCGGATCGGTTACGGGCGGTGGGCAGTGGGTAGTGATCAGCCATGCGCGACGACGAGTACCCGACCCCCGTCTCCGACCCGGAGGCCGACGGCCTGCCCGACACCGCCGACGACGACTCGACGGCCAACGACGACGTCGAGACCGGTCGCGAGGCGGACGGCCCGGCGCCGGCCCAGCTGCCCGGCGACCGCATGCCCGTGGCGGTGGACCGGTACGGCACCACCGCCGAGGAGCAGCTCGACGGCGAGTCGCTGGACTACAAGCTCCAGCGGGAGAGCTTCGAGCGCCCCGCCGACGACCCGCTGGCCGGCCCGGTCGACCCGGACATCGCGGCCGAGGCGGACAGCGAGGAGGCCGCCGCCCAGGCGCAGCTCGACGCCGACGTGATCGACCCGGGCCCCACCTCGGACCCGCACTCCCCCGTCTCCATCTACGACCACGGCCAGCTCGGCAGCGTCGCCGACGCCGAGGTGGGCCGGCTGGTGGAACCGGACGAGGGGGCGCACACCGACCTGGAGACCGACAACGTCGCGTACGACGCGGGCTCCGCCGGTGGCGGGGCGAGCGCCGAGGAGCTGGCGATCCACGAGACCCGGCCGCCCGGGGCGCACTGACCCGCCCGCCGCGCCCGGCCCGGCGGGTCGGTCGTGGCCGGCCGGCCCCTCCGGGGCCGACGCCTCAGTCGTCGAGGCCGCGCTCGATCGCGTAGCGGGTCAGCTCGACCCGGTTGTGCAGCTGGAGCTTGCCGAGCGTGTTCTGCACGTGGTTCTGCACCGTCCGGTGCGACAGCCCGAGCCGCTCGGCGATCTGCTTGTACGACAGCCCCTTGGCCACCAGGCGCAGCACCTCTGTCTCCCGGTCGGTGAGCCGGGGCGCGTCGGCGTGCCGGCCCGCCGAGGCCGCCCCCCGGGTCGCGGCGGCCCCGCCCGCCCCCGCGAGCCGGCGGAACTCCCCGAGCACGAGGCCGGCCAGCCCGGGGGTGAAGACCGGCTCACCGGCGGCGGTGCGGCGCACCGCGTCCAGGAACTCGGCCGGGGCCGCCGACTTCACCAGGTAGCCGGTCGCGCCGGCCTTCACCGCGTCCAGGACGCTCTGCTGTTCCCCGCTGGCCGAGAGCATCAGCACCCGCACCTCGGGCAGCGCCGCGCGCAGCCCCCGGATCACCTCCACCCCGGAGATGTCCGGCAGTTGCAGGTCGAGCACCACCAGGTCGGGCCGGGCGGCGGGGGCGACCCGCACGGCCTGGCGGCCCTCCCCGCTGGTGGCGACCACGAGGTGACCGGCCTCGGTGAGGTCGCGGGCCACCCCCTCGCGCCACATCGGGTGGTCGTCCACCACCATCACCCGCACGCCGGCCGGGGCGTCGGCGGCGCTCACCGGGGCGTCCTCGGCACCGTCAGCTCGACCTCGGTGCCCGCTCCCGGCGCGGAGGTGATGGTGACCGTGCCGCCCAGGTCGGCGACGCGGCCCCGGATCGACTGCGCCACCCCCAGCCGGCCCTGCCGGGCCGCCTCGTCGAGCCGGCCCGCCGGGATGCCCGGGCCCTCGTCGCGTACCGAGACCGTCACCGTCTCCCCCTCGTCCTCGATCAGCACCCAGGCCCGGCCGCCCGCGTGCCGGCGCACGTTGTCCAGCGTCGCCCCGGTCGCGGCGGCCAGTTCCCGGGCCACCGGGGCGGGCAGCGGTACGCCCGTGGCCGGCGCCGACAGCGAGACCGTAGCCGAGGCGTACCGGCCGAGCAGGGCGCGCAGGTCGAGGGTGTCCCGCCCCGCCGGGTCGGCGTCGTCGGGGGGCGCCGCCCCGGCGATCAGGGCGCGCAGGGCGGCCTCCTGCTCCCCCGCCAGCCGGGCCAGCTCGCCGGCCTCCCCGTCCAGGTGGGCGCCGCGCCGCTGCACCAGCGCGAGCACCTGGAGCACCGAGTCGTGGATGTCCCGGGCCAGCCGTTCCCGCTCCCGGGTCGCCGCCTCCAGCTCCACCGCCCGGTGCAGCCGCTGCTCGGCGGTCACCGCCAGCCGGGCGACGTGGCCGACCACCGCCCCGGCCATCAGCAGCAGGATCGAGCCGGTGAGGGCGGACTGGCCGATCCGCTCCCGGGCGGCCAGGTCGGCCGCGCACACCGCCAGCGCCGCCACGGTGCCGCGCCGCCGGCCGCCGGAGACCGCCCAGGCGAGCACCGGCCCGGCCAGCCACACCACGGCGAGGCTCGGCGCGCCGGCCGCGAGGGCCGACCGGCCGACCGCCCAGGGGCTGACCTGGAGCACCCCGACCACGACGGCGAGGTCGGCGACCAGCAGCGGCCAGCCCCGCCGGGCGGGGCGGGCGTAGCCGAGGGCGGTGGTCACCGTCCAGCCGAGCATCACCAGCAGGACGACGCCGGCGACCAGCGGGTGGGCGTACCCGCCGGCGTCGCGCGCGACGATCAGGCCGACGTACGCCAGGGCGGCGAACCGGAACACCGCGACGGCCCGCCAGAGCGGGACCTCGAATCCACCGGGCGTCGACGGCACTCCGACACGATGCCACACGCCCCACCCACCATGATCGTCTGCCGCCGGGGGCGGCGACCCGCCGCCACCTGCCCGGCAACAGCCGACGATCATGGCTGCCCCGACCGACACGGCGTACGGTTGTGCCCATCGACACCACCCTCCTGATCGCCGAAGCCTTCGACCAGGCCCAGGTGACCGAGCTCCGGCACTCGGTCACCTCCTGCTCGCACGCCGTCGGGCTGCGCGGCCAACGGCTGGACGACTTCGTGCTGGCGGTCAACGAGCTGCTGACCAACGCGGTGCGGCACGGCGGCGGGCGGGGGTGGCTGCGGCTGTGGCGTCAGCCGGGGCGGCTGGTCTGCGAGGTCGCCGACCACGGCCGGGGGATCAGCTCCCGACGGCTCGACGACCGCAGCCGTCCCGCGCCCGACACCGCGGGCGGCTGGGGCCTCTGGCTGGCCCGGGAGCTGAGCGACGCCATGGACGTCGAGACCGGCCCGGCCGGCACCACTGTCCGGATCGGCACCCCCCTCGACCCGCTCCTCGACGCGGGCGGGCGCACCCCGGACTGACCCGCCACCGGCGCAGCCGGGCGACGGTGGGCGGCGGACCGGCAGCGGGGCGGGTACGGTGCTGCGGTGACCGGAGAGTACGTCGCCGCCATCGACCAGGGCACCACCTCGTCCCGGTGCCTCGTCTTCGACCGGGCCGGGGAGATCGTCTCCGTGGCCCAGCGCGAGCACCGGCAGATCTTCCCCCGGCCGGGCTGGGTCGAGCACGACGCCGAGGAGATCTGGGACAACGTCCGGCTCGTCGTCCGCGAGGCGCTGGGCGCGGCCGGCACCGGCCCAAAGGGGCTCGCGGCCGTCGGCATCACCAACCAGCGGGAGACCACCGTCGTCTGGGACCGCGCCACGGGCCGCCCGGTGGCCAACGCCGTCGTCTGGCAGGACACCCGCACCGGGCCGCAGCTACGCGCGCTCGCCGAGGCGTACGGCGAGCAGCGGCTGGGCGAGCGCACCGGGCTGCGCCTGGCCACCTACTTCGCGGGCCCGAAGCTGCGCTGGCTGCTGGACAACGTCGACGGGCTGCGCGGGCGGGCCGAGCGGGGCGAGGTGCTGTTCGGCACCATGGACAGCTGGCTGATCTGGAAGCTGACCGGCCGGCACGTCACCGACGTGACGAACGCGAGCCGCACCATGCTGATGGGCCTGGACACCCTCGACTGGGATCCCGAGCTGCTCGACGCGCTCGGCGTGCCGGCCGCGATGCTCCCCGAGATCCGCAGCTCCGCCGAGGTCTACGGCACCGCCGTCGACGGGCCGCTCGCCGGGGTGCCGGTGGCCAGCGCCCTCGGCGACCAGCAGGCCGCCCTGTTCGGGCAGACCTGCTTCGGCCCGGGCGAGGCGAAGTGCACGTACGGCACCGGCAGCTTCCTGCTGCTCAACACGGGTGCGAGCCCGGTCATCTCGGCGCACGGGCTGCTGACCACGGTCGCGTACCGGATCGAGGGGCAGCCCGCCGTCTACGCGCTGGAGGGCGCGATCGCGGTCACCGGGTCCCTGGTGCAGTGGCTGCGGGACAACCTCGGCCTGATCTCCACCGCCGCCGAGGTGGAGGAGCTGGCCCGCACGGTCGACGACAACGGCGGCTGCTATGTGGTGCCGGCGTTCTCCGGGCTGTTCGCCCCGCACTGGCGCAGCGACGCACGCGGGGTCATCGCCGGGCTGACCGGCTACATCACCAAGGGGCACCTGGCCCGGGCGGCGCTGGAGGCGTCGGCCTGGCAGACCCGCGAGGTGGTCGACGCGATGAACGCCGACTCCGACGTGGCGCTGCGCCGGCTGCGGGTCGACGGCGGGATGACCGCCAACGGCCTGCTGATGCAGTTCCTCGCCGACGTGCTGGACGTGCCGGTGGTCCGCTCCCGGATCACGGAGACGACCTGCCTCGGCGCGGCGTACGCGGCGGGCCTCGCCGTGGGCTTCTGGCCGGACCTGGCCACCCTGCGCGCCCAGTGGCGCTCCGACGCGCAGTGGACCGCCACGATGGACCCGGGCGAGCGGGAGCGGGAGCTGCGCCAGTGGCGCAAGGCCGTGCAGCGCACCCTCGACTGGGTGGACTGACCCCGCCTGCGGGGTCGGGGCCGGTCAGGACCAGGTGCGGCCGGTGAGCTTCTCGTAGACCTCGACGTAGCGGGCCCGGGTCGCCTCGATCACCTCGGCGGGCACCTCGGGGGCCGGGGGGCGCTTGTCCCAGCCGCCGCCGGTCGCCCAGTCCCGCACGTACTGCTTGTCGTAGGAGAACTGGGCCCGGCCCGGCTGGTACGACTCGGCCGGCCAGAACCGCGACGAGTCGGAGGTGAGCACCTCGTCGCCGAGGACGAGGGTGCCGTCCGCCGCCCAGCCCAGCTCGATCTTGGTGTCGGCGACCAGGATGCCCCGTTCGGCGGCCAGCTCCGCGCCCCGGCAGTAGATGTCGAGGGTGATCTGCCGCAGCCGCGCGGCGGTCTCCGCGCCGACCTTGTCCACCACCTGCTGGTAGGTGATCGGCTCGTCGTGCTCGCCCTTGGGGGCCTTCGTCGACGGGGTGAAGATCGGTTCGGGGAGGATCGACGCCTCGACCAGGCCCCGGGGCAGCGCGACGCCGGAGACCGCGCCGGTGCGCTCGTACTCGGCAAGGCCGCCGCCGGTCAGGTAGCCCCGCGCGACGCACTCGACCGGGACCATCTCCAGCCGCCGGCAGCGGATCGCCCGGCCGGCGAACTCCGCCGGCACGTCGGTGGCGGAGACGACGTGGTTGGGCACCAGGTCGGCGAGCTGCTCGAACCACCACAGGGACAGCGCGGTGAGCAGGCGGCCCTTGTCCGGCACCGGGGTCGGCAGCACCACGTCGTAGATCGAGATCCGGTCGGAGGCGACCAGGATCAGGTCGTCGCCGTCGGCGTAGACGTCCCTGACCTTGCCCGAGTGCAGAAGTTCCACGCGCCCTAGTACACCACGGGCCGGCCGACGCCCCGGGACGGCCACCCGTCGGGCCGCACGGCCGTTGACACCCGCCCGCGCCGGCTGTGTAAATGGTCCGACCCCACGTCGGAAAGATCAGGAGCACCCGTGCCCGACGCCCGTACCCCACCGACCCGCACCGGCCCGGACCCGGGCCGCCGGCGGCTGCTCGGTGCGCTGCTCGGGGCGTCGCTCGCGGCGACCGGCCTCACGGGCTGCGGCGACCGGGAGGAGGACCGGCCGGTCGAGGACGGGCCGGTCGAGCTCTCGGTCTTCTGGTACGGCAGCGCCGCGCGGGCCGAACTGACCGAGAAGGCGCTGCGGCTCTACTCCGCCCGCAACAACCTGGTCAGCTTCCGGGTCACCTGGCAGGGCCTGCCCGGCTACTACGACCGGCTGGCCACTCAGGCCGCCGGCGGCAACGTGCCCGACCTGATCCAGCTCGACGACACCGTCCTCGCCGAGTACGCCCGGCGGGAGATCCTGCTCGACCTCGGCGGATACGTCGCCGACCAGAGGCTCGACCTGCGGGGGCTCCCGCCGGACCTGGCACGCTACGGCCAGGTGGACGGCCGCACCGTGGCGGTCGCCGCCGCCCAGACGACCGCCGCCCTCGTCTACAACCGCGGCCTGCTGCGCCGGCTCGGCGTCGCCGAGCCCCGCACCGGCATGTCCTGGCCCGCGTACGTCGACTGGGCGGCGCGGGTCACCCGGGCCGCCGACGGCCGGGTGGCCGGCACGACGGACCCGTCCGGGGACCATCGGGCGCTCTGGCTGTGGCTGCGGTCCCGGGGCGCCGAGGTGTACCAGGGCCGGCAGCTCGGCTTCGGCGCGAACGAGTTGGTCGACTGGTTCGAGCTGTGGCAGAACGCGCGGGCCCGGCGGGCCACCCCGAGCGCCGCCCTGGTGGACCAGGCCGACGGCGGCGAGCCGACCCGGCAACCGGTGGTCACCGGCCACACGGCCGCGTCGTTCGCCTGGGCCCACCAGTTCCCCGAGCTCCGGCGGCAGACCAGGGACGAGCTGGCCCTGGCCGCGTTCCCCGGGCCACCGGCGGCGCACTGGCCGCGCGCCTCGATGTACTGGGCGGGTTTCCGGGGCACCCGGCACCCCGCTCTGGTGGCCGACGTGATCCAGTTCCTCACCAACAACATGGAGGCCGGCCTGGCCCTCGGCCACGAACGCGGGGTGAGCCCCAACCTCGCCATCCGCCGGTACGTGCGGGAGAACCTGGCCGACCCGGGGCAGCAGGCCGCCGCCGCCCTCGCCGACGCCGTGGCCGACCAGCTCGGACCGGCCCCCGGCCCACCCCCGAAGGGGCACGCCCGGGTCCGGACCCTGCTGGTCGAGACGGCCGAGGGCATCCGCGCCGGCCGGGCCGGCGTCCGTGCGGCCGCCACCCGGTTCGTCGCCCAGGCCGAGGCCGCCCTGGCCTCCTGACCACCCGCGCCGTCCCACCCGCGCCGTCCCGGACCCGCCACCCGCCCGGGCCCGCCGTCGGATGCCGGCTTCGGGTGCCGGCTTCGGGTGCCCGCCCTCGGAGGCCCGCCCTCGGAGGCCCGCCGGCAAGATCGTGCTCGATCGCGGATCGAGTGGCCTCCGAGCGGCGGGAGGCCACTCGATCCCGGTTCGAGCGCGATGTTGGGCACGCCCGCGGGCCGCCTGGTCAGCGCGGCGGGCGGTTGCGCCGGTTGCGCATGAGCAGCAGCACCAGCAGGACGATCCCGCCGACGACGACCAGGCAGCACAGCAGCCCGAAGAAGCCGAAGCCGCCGCCCCGGCGCCGCTTGGCAGCCTCCACCACGAGCTCCCCCGTGCCGGTGGACGCCCAGGCCGCGACCGGGACGAAGACCGACAGCACGACCGCACCGAGGACCGTGCTGAGCCGGCCCCACCACTTGTTCCACGAAGACATGCCCCCATCCTCGCCGAGGAACGCAAGCGGAGCACGCGGGACGGCCAGGGATTCGCCGGACGGCGTGCCCCCGCAGTCGGAGCCTCGCGCGAACGGAAAGGCGAAGGGCCCCGGAGCGAACTCCGGAGCCCTTGCGAACGAGTAGCGGGGACAGGATTTGAACCTGCGACCTCTGGGTTATGAGCCCAGCGAGCTACCGAGCTGCTCCACCCCGCGTCGGCTGTCATAGCTTAGCCCATCCCCGCGGCGGAGATCAGCGGGCCCCCCGAAAGCGCCCGACCCGCACGAATGGCCGCCACTCGAAAGGCCGTCACGCGAAAGGCCGTCACGCGAAAGGCCGTCACGCGAAAGGCCGTCACGCGAAAGGCCCCGGAGCGAACTCCGGGGCCTTTCCGAACGAGTAGCGGGGACAGGATTTGAACCTGCGACCTCTGGGTTATGAGCCCAGCGAGCTACCGAGCTGCTCCACCCCGCGTCGGCTCGTTAACCCTAACGCACCGCCCCCGCGGGCCGCAAAACGGCCCACGGGGCGGGGCGTAACCGCTGGTCATCCCCCTGCCGGCGCCGACGTCGACGGGGCGGAGCCACCGCTGGGGGAGGCGGACGGCGACGCCGAGGGCCCGGCCGGGGCGGTCGGGTTGGCCGCCTGCTGGGCCTGCTGGAACGCCGTCATCGCCTCGTCCAGGGCCTTGAGCGCCCGGCCGTACCGCTCGAAGTCGCCGGACGTCTGCGCGGCCTTGACCTCGGCGATGGCCGCCTGCACCTTGCCCGCCGCCTCGGCCAGCTCGCCGGTCAGCGGCGGTGCGCCGGTCCCGTCGCCCGGCGGCGGGGTGCCGCCGGTCGGCGGCGGGGTCCCGCCCTCGGCGGCCTGCTTGCCCTGGTCGACGAGCTGCTTGATGCCGTCGGTCAGGTTGTTGGCCAGCACCACGTACGAGCCGCCGTCGCCGTAGGAGAGCAGCACCTTCTGCAACAGCGGGTACGCGTCCTGCTGGTTGCTCTTGACGTAGACCGGCTCGACGTACAGCATCCCGTCGCCGAACGGCAGGGACAGCAGGTTGCCGTACTGCACCTGGGCCTGGTTGGAGGAGAGCAGGTTGAGCTGCTGCCGGATGTTGGCGTTGTTGGTCATCTGCTGGTGCACCTGCACCGGCCCGGAGATCCGGGTCTGGTCGGGCAGCTCCAGCACCTCCAGCTGCGGCTTGCCGTCGACGTACGACCCGGAGATCAACGCGGCGAGGTTCTGCCGGCCGTTCGGGGTGACCGCGGAGGTGAGCTGGAAGCGCGGCGCGGTCTGCCCCGGGAACTGCGTCCACAGGTAGTACGGCGGCTGCTTCTGCCCGCCGTCGGGGTTGTCCGGCACGTTCGGCACCTGCCAGAAGTCCTGCGCCGAGTAGAAGTCGCCCGGGTCGGTGACGTGGAACTTGGTCAGCAGGTTGCGCTGCACCTTGAACAGGTCGGCCGGGTACCGGAAGTGCTCCCGCAGCTCGGCCGGGATCTTGTCGTTCGGCAGCACCAGGTCCCCGCCGAACGCCTTGTTCCACGCCTTGAGCACCGGGTCGGTCTGGTCGAACTCGTACAGCCGGACCGTGCCGTCGTACGCGTCGACCGTGGCCTTGACCGAGTTGCGGATGTAGTTGACGTTCTCCCGGGCGAGCTGGAACGTGCCCCGGCCGGTCAGCTCGTCGGTGGTCTCCGCCTGGAGGTTGACCCGCTCGGCGTACGGGTAGGTCGCGGCCGTGGTGTAGCCGTCGACGATCCACTGCACCCGGCCGCCGACCACCGCCGGGTACGGGTCGCCGTCGAGGGTGAGGAACGGCGCGACCTTCTCCACCCGGTCCCGGGGGTTGCGCACGTACAGCAGCTTCGAGTTCTCGTTGACGGCCTCCGAGAGCAGGAAGTTGGACTCCTGCTCCTTGATGGCGTAGAGCAGCCGGCGGGTGAACGAGCCGATCTCGACGCCGCCCTCGCCGGTGTAGGTGTAGTACTGCTCGCCGCCGGTCTGGGTCGGCCGGTCGAACTCGGCGTTGCGCTCCGGGTTGGCCTGCCCGACGATCGCGTAGTCCTCGGGCTCCATCCGCTCGCCGTAGTAGATGCGCGGCTGGGTGGCCGGGATCTGCTCGGTCTGCGCGGAGCACGCCTCCTGGGTCTTCTCGCCGAGGAAGCCCGAGACGAAGAACGGTTGACCACCGCAGACCACCTGGTTGGCCGGCGCGGCCACCAGCCCGTAGCCGTGGGTGTAGACGGTGTGCCGGTTGATCCAGGTGTTCTGCTGGTCGGTCAGCTCGCCGTAGTTGACCTCCCGGACGCCGACCACGTAGTCGGAGGTCTTGCCGCCCACCGCGTACCGGTCGATGTCCAGCTTCGGGCCGAAGTCGTAGAAGCCCCGCACCTGCTGGAGCTGGGTGTACGTCTCCGAAACGAGCTGCGGGTCGAGCAGCCGGACGTTCGGCACCACGGAGGTGTCGGTGCCCAGGCTCGCCGGCGGCACCAGGTTGCTCGCCGCGTACGGCTGGGTCTTCGTGTCGGCCAGCCCGAACGCGGCCCGGGTGGCGTCGATGCTGCGCTCGATGTACGGCGCTTCCTTGTCCTTGGCGCTCGGCTTGACCTCGAAGGTCTGCACGGCCCACGGGTAGATGCCGCCGATGGCGACGGCGGAGACGCCGAGCAGGGCCAGCGAGATGCCCGGCCACACCAGGTTCCGCATCACCGCGTTGGAGAACACGATGATCGCGATGGCGACCACGACCGAGATGTAGGCGAGGATCTCCTTCGCCGGCAGCAGCGCGTTGATGTCGGCGTACCCGGCGCCGTAGAGCTTCGCGCCCTCGTTGTACTCCAGCAGCATGCTGCGCCGGTCCAGCACGTACGCCACGGCCTTGAGCAGCACGAAGACCGCGACGAGCGTGCTCAGGTGGGCGCGCGCGGCATTGGTCATCCGGTCCCCGACGCCCTGTAGGCGCACGCCGCCGAAGATGTAGTGCACGGCCAGCGCGCCGAGCAGGGCCAGCACCACCGCCGTGAAGCCGACGCCCAGCACGTAGCGCCAGAACGGCAACTGGAAGACGTAGAAGCCGACGTCGACGCCGAACTCCGGGTCCTTGACGCCGAAGTCGCCGCCGTTGCGGAACAGCAGCCACTGGTTCCACCGGCTCTGCGCCGACAGCCCGGCGAAGAGGCCGACCACCAGGGCGACCAGGCTGACCCACAGGCCGAGCCGGGGGCCGAGCACCATCCGGTAGCGTTCCAGGGTGGCCTGCTCCAGCGAGTGCGGCCGCAGCTTCGGGCGCAGCCGGTGGGCCAGCCAGAGGTTGCCGCCGACGACCAGCGCCATCGCGAGGCCGACGACGAGGAAGAGCAGCAGCCGGGTGGCCAGCACGCCGGTGAAGACCTGTGTGTATCTCACCTCGTCGAACCACAGCCAGTCCGTCCACGCCTGCACCCCCCATCCGAGGAGGGTGAAGAGGACGAACACCCCGACCAGGACTCCGATGGTGACGCGTCCGCGCCGGCTCATCCTCGGCAGGGGGCTGCTACGCATGACCACTGTTTGGCTCCGCACGCTCGATGTGATCGGCTCCGACCAGGCACCCAGAGTACGGGGTGTTCCTGAGAGTGTCGGCCCACGGTCACGCGGGCGGGCGGGTCGGGCGGGCGCGTCGGTCAGCAGCGGGTGGGCTGGCCCCCGGAGCGGAGAGTCTCCAGGGCGGTGAGCGCCTCGGCCAGCGACCCCACCCTCAGCAACGGCAGGCCCGGCTGCGGGTTACGCACCGCCTCCGCGCAGTTCGCCTCCGGCACCAGGAACACCTTCGCCCCGGAGTCCTTCGCGCCGACCAGCTTCTGGGCGATACCGCCGATCGGGCCCACCCGCCCCTCGTCGTCGATGGTGCCGGTGCCCGCGATGACCATCCCGCCGGTGAGGTCGGCCGGCTCCAGCTTGTCCACGATCCCGAGGGCGAACATCAGGCCGGCGCTCGGCCCGCCGATGTCGCCAAGGTCGATGGAGAGGGTGAACGGGTGCGGCTGCTGCTGGTCGATCTCGACCCCGATGCGCGGCCGGCCGTCGGACTCCCGGCTGGTGATCCGGGCCGTGGCGGCGGCACCGGCCCGGGTGTAGCCGACGGTCAGGGCGGTGCCGGCCGGCTTGGCGCGGATCAGCTCGGTGAGCTTGCCCGCGCTGGTGACCGGCGTGCCGTCGACCGAGGTGACGACGTCGCCCGGGGAGAGCACCCCCTCCGACGGGCCGCCCGCCGTCACGGTCTTGACCAGCACCTGCACGGGGAACCCCAGCTCCCGCAGCGCGGCGGTCTCGGCGCTGGTCTGGGAGTTGCGGAAGTCCTCCTCGTTGCGCTGCTCGACCTCCTGCTGGGTCTCCCCCGGCGGGTAGACCAGCTCGCGCGGCACCACCGCCTCGTCGGCGGAGAACCAGCCGGCCAGCGCGGAGCGCAGCCGCACCGTGGGCTGCACGCCGACCGTGGTCAGCCGCAGCTGGCCGGCGGAGGTGGACGTCGCCCGCCCGGTCACCTGGATGACCTCCTTGCCGTCCACGGTGCCGAGCGTGTTGACCGTCGGGCCGGGGCCGAGCACCACGTACGGGATGGGCGCGTTGAGCACGCCGAAGCTGAGCAGGGCGGTCAGCAGGGCACCCAGGAGGACGGTCACGCCGCGACGTCTCATGGCGGTGAGCGTACCGAGGCCGCGGCGGGGTGCCCGAGGGTGACGGGGACTTCGCCCTCAGCGCAACGCCGGTGGCGGCTGCCAGGGGCGCAGCGCGCGTACCGTAGAGGTCGTGCCTGATATTCCGTTCGGTTTCGCGCTCCCGGGTGGGCAACCACCAGACCCCAACGATCCCGCGGCGATGCAGCAGTTCATGTCGCAGTTGCAGCACCTGCTCTCGGCGCAGGGCGGCGGACCGGTCAACTGGGACCTGGCCCGGCAGGTGGCCGCCAGCCAGCTCGCCGCCACCGGAGACCCGGCGGCCTCACCCTACGAGCGGCACTCGGTCGAGGAGGCGCTGCGCCTGGCCGACCTCTGGCTGGAGCCGGCCACCGCCTGGCCGACGGGCATCCGCACCTCCGTCGCGTGGAACCGCAACGAGTGGATCTACAAGACGCTCGACGTCTGGCGCAAGCTCTGCGACCCGGTGGCCAGCCGGATGGTCGGCGCGATGGGCGACCTGGTGCCGCCGGAGGCGCGCGCCCAGCTCGGCCCGATGCAGTCGATGGTGGCGACGCTGGGCGGCGCGCTCTTCGGCGGGCAGCTCGGGCAGGCCCTCGGCTCGCTCGCCGCCGAGGTGCTCTCCGCCGGCGACATCGGGCTGCCGCTCGGCCCGGCCGGCACGGCCGCGCTGATCCCGGCCAACATCCGGGTGTACGGCCAGGGCCTGGAGCTGCCCGAGGACGAGGTCCGGCTGTACGTGGCCCTGCGCGAGGCGGCCCACCAGCGGCTCTTCGAGCACGTGCCGTGGCTGCGCGGGCACGTGCTCACCGCCGTCGAGACGTACGCCTCGGGCATCCGGGTCAACCGGGAGGCGATCGAGGAGGCGATGGGCCGGGTGGACCCGACCGACCCGGAGTCGATGCAGGCGATCGCCCTGGAGGGCATCTTCACCCCGGAGGACACCCCGACGCAGAAGGCGTCGCTGGCCCGGCTGGAGACCGCGCTGGCCCTGGTGGAGGGCTGGGTCTGCCACGTGGTGGACGACGCCGCCGGTGAGCGCCTGCCCAACGTCGTACGCCTCGGCGAGGCGTTCCGCCGCCGGCGGGCGGCCGGCGGGCCGGCCGAGCAGACGTTCGCGGCGCTGGTCGGGCTGGAGCTGCGCCCGCGCCGGCTGCGCGAGGCTGCCGCCCTGTGGGCGGCGCTGACCGAGCACCGCGGCATCGCCGGCCGGGACGCCGTCTGGGGCCACCCCGACCTGCTCCCCTCCGACGACGACTTCACCGACCCGGTGGCGTTCGCCACGGCCCGGCTCGACCTCGACGACGAGCTGGCCACCTTCGACTTCACCGCCCCGGGCGGCCCCCAGGAACAGCCCCCACCCCCACCCTCCCCCGGCCCCCCGGAACCCCCCGACACCCCCGAACCCCCCACCCGCCCCTGACCCCCACCCCAACACACCCGCCCCGCCCGGCCCCGCCCCCCGCCTCGCCCGGCCCCGCCCGGCCCTGCCCCGCCCCGCCCCGCCCCGCCCTCGCCCGGTGATCAAGAGAAAAGTGTCAGTGTTGATCTTCCCGATGACGCAAAGCTCTTGATCACCGTGGGCCGGCCGGTGGCGTGGGCACGCCTGGGCGGTGGTCAGGGGCGGGCCGAGAGGAGGGCGCGGGTGGTTTCCCAGCCCTCGACGGCCGGGTCCAGGGCGGCCAGGTCGGCAGGGCCGCGCATCCGCCGCCAGGCGGCGGTGACGGCCACGTCCCCCGGGTGCGGGGCGGCCCGGCGCACCTCGGCCGGGTGCGCGGCGTCCAGGTCGACCTCGGGCAGCCACGCGGGCACGGGCAGCCGGGACGCGACGCCGAGCAGGCCGGTGCCGGGGCCCTCGACCGGGGCAATGGCCACCGGCCGGGTCGTCAGCGGGCGGAGCAGCTTGCCGACCGTCAGGGCGGGCAGGTCCGGAGCGTCGGCGGCGACGACGGCAGCCTCGTCGTACCCGGCGTCGGTCAGCGCGGCGAGGACGGCCGTGCCGGTGGCGGCGGGCACCTCGTGCACGGCCGTGCCGGGCCAGGTGACGGACTCGGCCAGGGCACGGTCGGCCGGGACGGCCGCGATCGCGGTCTCCACCTCCTGAAGGGTGGCGAGCAGGTCCACCACGTCCTCGGCGAGCGCGGCCCGCCAGGCCGCCGGGTCGATTCCCGGGGGCGTCCACGCCACCGGGCCGAGCAACGCCACCACCACACGTCGGGCCACGCCCCGACCCTAGACGAGCCCGCCACCGAAACCCCCCGCCGGCCCGCGCCCACCCACCCGCCCCACTCGCCCCACCCTGCCCCGCCCGCCCCACGCGTCCCGACCGCGCCGCCAGCCCGCCCCACCACTCGCCGATCTTGCGCTTTCGGCCCCTCGAAGGTCCGTTTCACGCCTTTCGCCGGGGCCCCAAGTGCAAGATCGCCGCGGGCTAGGGGTGCGGGCCGGGGTGGGGTGGGGTGGGGTGGGCGTGGGTGGTCAGTCGGTCAGGGGGGTGCCGGAGGCTGCGGCGACGCCCTCCAGGTAGCCGCGGGCGCGCTCGGCCTTCGGGTAGCGCCCCACCAGCGCCCAGAACCGGGCGTTGTGGCTGGGCACGATGAGATGGGCCAGCTCGTGCAGCAGGACGTAGTCGATCACCCAGTCGGGCATGTCCTGAATGCGGTGCGAGATGCGGATGGTGCGGTCGGCGGGGGTGCAGGAGCCCCACCGGCCGTTCTGGTTGGTCACCCAACGGACGCTCACCGGGACGGCCTGGTCGCCGTACTCGGCGAGGTAGAGGCCGCGCAGCCGGGTGGCGCGGCCGAACAGCTCGTCGTCGGTGCGGACCAGTCGCCCCTCGCGGGCGGCCAACCGGGCCAGCATCCGGTCGACCCACTCGGTCTCCTCGGCCCGGGAGAACTGGTCGGGGATCAGCACCACGACCCGCTCGCCGTCGCGATAGGCGGACACCGTGCGTCGCCGGCGCTGGCTGCGCCGCACTTCGACGACCGGCTTCCGCGCCCCTGCCATCAGCGGGCCGCGCAGCCTTGGATTGCTGTCACGAAGGAAAGCTAATGGGTACTGACCAGGGGTCCGCAAGAGTCAACACCACGACACGCGCCCGGAAAGTCATGGTTGGTGACCAGGAGTCCCGAAAAAATTCCTTGCGGACCGTCACGGAAGGGCTCCGTCACGGTTCGTGGTGGCCGCGTCGCGACGACGCGTCGCTCCGCCCCACGGTATGTGATCACGCCGCCGGCCGCCCGCCGGGGGGTGTCTCCCGGGCGATCTGAGTGGGTTCACCCGGCGTGTCCCCGCGAAACTGACTTATCCGACGTTATTCGGCATGCACACTCTCGACGTCGACTTGCTCACAGTGTCGAAGCACAGCTGACATGGAACCACCCGCACCTGGGTAGGGTCCGCGGACCAGCGGTCACGAGCGTGGCCGCGGAGAAGTCCCAGCGCCGGCGCCCCCCGTGGCCCGCCGCCGGGCAACCCGCCGGAACCGGATTGACCGGCGGACGAGACGAGGAGGACACCGTGGCCGACCAGGCCCAGACCTACAACGGTTACTGCGTCAAGTGCAAGGAGAAGCGGGACTTCGAGGGGCACGTCGAGGTCTCGAAGACCGGGATGAACATGGCCAAGGGCAAGTGTCCGGTGTGCGGCACAACAGTGAACCGCATCCTGGGCAAGGCGAAGGTCTGACCCGTTCGGGTCCGACACGGGGGAGGGCGACCGCCGGTCGCCCTCCCCCGTCGCCTTTCCGGCGTACGACCGTGTCGGTCACCCGACAGGGTTACCGGCCAGTTGTGGATAACCCGCCGTTGGCTGTGGACAACCCTGCGTAGGCGGGTGCGCACCTGTGGACAACGATCGACGGAAAGCAGGGACTCGGTCACGATTCGTTGCCATGACTCGTGATCCGCTGCCCCGCCCCACCCTGCTGCCCGGCCTGGTCCGCCTCTGGCGGGACCGGCACACGCTCCAGCTCGGGCTGGAGCCCGGCCGGGCCGTCCTCGTCGAGGTGGCCAATCCCCGCGCCGTACGGGTGCTCGACCTGCTCGACGGCACCCGCAGCGAACGCCTCGTCCTCGCCCACGCCGCCGGGGCCGACGTGCCACGGGACGAGGCGCGCGGGCTCGTCGACGCGCTGTGCGCCGCCGGGCTGGTCGTACCCGCGCACACGCTGCTGCCCCGCGACCTCGCGGGCCCGGCGCGGCGGCGGCTCGGCGCGGAGGCCGGGGCGCTGGCCTTCGCCGCGCCCGCGCTGCCCGGCACACCGGCCCAGGTGCTGCGGCGACGCCGGGCCGCGCGGGTGCTGGTCACCGGCGGCGGCCGGCTCGGCGCGCCCGTCGCGGTCGCGCTCGCCCAGGCCGGGGTCGGGCACGTACGCCCGGACCTGACCGGGCCGGTGTGCCCGGCCGACCTGGTGGGCACGGGTCTCGCCGCCGCCGACCTGGGCCGGCCGCTCGCCGCCGCCGTACGCGACGCGGTGGACCGGGTGGCCCCCGGCACCGCCACCCGCCCGCTGCGCGGCGGTCGACCCGATCTCGTGCTCCAGCTCGGCCTCGACCGGCCGGCGGCCCTCGTCGCGGCCGGTTTCGCCCAGCGGCGTCAGCCGCACCTGCTGCTCGGCGTCCGCGAGGGGGTCCCCACGGTCGGGCCGCTGGTCCGCCCGCCGGTCGGGCCCTGCCTGCACTGCGTCGACCTGCACCGGACGGACCGCGACCCGGGCTGGCCCGCGCTCGCCGCCCAGCTCGCCGCCGACGCCCCGGGCCATGCCTGCGGCACGGCGACCCTGCTCGCGGCGGCCGGGTACGCCGCCGCCGAGGCCCTGGCGCACCTCGACGGCGGCACCCCGGAGACCCTCGGCTGTGCCGTGGAGATCGCCGGACCGGGCCGGCTGCGCCGGCGGACCTGGCCGCCCCACCCGTCCTGCCGCTGCGCCGGGCCCAGCCGCTGACCGATCCCGGTTCCGGCCGCCCCACCGCGCCGGGCCGCCAGGCCGGGCCGCCAGGCCGGGCCGCCAGGCCGGGCCGCCAGGCCGGGCCGCCAGGCCGGGCCGCCAGGCCGGGCCGCCAGGCCGGGCCGCCGGGCCGGGCCGCTGCGCCGGGCCCCGCCGCTGACCGGACCCTGGCGGGCCCTGGCGCGGCCGACGGCCGGGCGGGTGGGACGACCACGATCCGGATGCGGCCGGCCACGATCCGGGGGTGGGTGGCCCCGGCCCGGCAGCGGAGCAGCCGCGGGGCCGCCGAGTCGGTAACAATGGCCGGGTGACCGACATCCCGCGCCGGGCCGTGTCCCGGACCGCCAAGCTCGCCGCTCTGCCGCTCGGCTTCGCCGGCCGGACCGTTCTCGGCATGGGCAAGCGCGTCACCGGGCTGGCGTCCGACGTCATCTCCGCCGAGATCCAGCAACGCACCGCCGAGCAGCTGTTCAGCGTGCTGGGCCAGCTCAAGGGCGGGGCGATGAAGTTCGGCCAGGCGCTGTCGGTGTTCGAGGCGGCCCTGCCCGAGGAGATCGCCGCCCCCTACCGGCAGGCCCTCACCAAGCTCCAGGAGGCGGCCCCGCCGCTGCCCGCGGCCACCGTGCACCGGGTGCTCGCCGAGCAGCTCGGCCCGGCCTGGCGGGAGCGCTTCGTCTCCTTCGACGACACCCCCGCCGCCGCGGCCAGCATCGGCCAGGTGCACCGGGCCGTGTGGCGGGACCCGGACGGCGGCGCGCCCCGGGACGTCGCCGTCAAGATCCAGTATCCGGGGGCCGGTGACGCGCTGCTGGCCGACCTCAAGCAGCTCTCCCGGCTGGGCGGCATGTTCCGGGCGATCCAGCCGGGGCTGGACGTCAAGCCGCTCCTGGTCGAGCTGCGGGAGCGGATCACCGAGGAGCTGGACTACGAGCTGGAGGCCGAGTCCCAGCGCGCCTTCGCCGCCGCGTACGCCGACGACGACGAGATCTTCATCCCGGCGGTGCTCACGGCCACCCCCCGGGTGCTGGTCACCGAGTGGATCGAGGGCACCCCGCTCGCCGAGATCATTCGCGCGGGCAGCGAGGAGCAGCGCGACGAGGCCGGCCGGCTCATGGCGATCCTGCACCTGTCCGCGCCGGCCCGCGCCGGGCTGCTGCACGCCGACCCGCACCCGGGAAACTTCCGGCTGCTGCCCGACGGCCGGCTCGGCGTCATCGACTTCGGCGCGGTGGCCCGCATGCCGGAGGGCACGCCCGAGCCGATCGGCCGGCTGGCCGGGCTGGCTTTGCGCGGCGAGGCGGACGCGGTGGTCGACGGGCTGCGCGACGAGGGCTTCGTCAGCCGGACGGAGCAGATCGACGCCCAGGCCGTGCTCGACTTCATCCGGCCCATGCTCGACCCGGTGGCCGACGAGGAGTTCCGGTTCACCCGGGCCTGGCTGCGGGCCGAGGCGACCCGGCTGGCCAGCCCGCGCTCGCCCGCGTACCAGCTCAGCCGGCAGCTCAACCTGCCGCCGTCGTACCTGCTGATCCACCGGGTGACGCTCGGCTCGATCGGGGTGCTGTGCCAGCTGGAGGCGAAGGCGCCGTACCGGTCGATCCTGGAGCGCTGGCTGCCGGGTTTCGCCCCGGTCGGCTGAGCCGGGGCGACGGGCGCCGCCGTTCCGAGCCGGGCCACGGGCACCGCCGGGGTGATCCGGTACGACGACGCGGGGCGGGTCGGCCGGCGGCCGACCCGCCCCGCGCGGGTGTGCTGTTCGGTTAGTGCACGCCCAGGTCGCGTGCCGACCGGTTGCGGCTGTTCATCGCGACGGTACGGGCGGTTCGGGTGGTGCGGGTTGCCTCAGTGCTCGTGGTGGTGCGACCGGCCTGAGGCCGGGGCATTCGGGCCCGGGACAACGCTTCGTGGAGTAGTTGCATCTCGACGGCTCCGTGGGGAATGTGCAGCATGGGTATCGACCCTTTCTGATCTGCTCGGGCCGGTGGGACACCGGCGGGGGTGGTGCGGATCGGGTGTGTCAGGCAGCCAACCGGACGGCGTGCCGCGACGTGGACAGCCCACTGGCCGCCAGGCGCGCCTCGGCCTCGACCTTCAGTGCGGCGTCACGCGCGACGTCCTCCTTGCGCGGGCGGCCCCGGGGCCGCTTGCGCGGGACGACCGCGCCACGCTCGAAGATCTCGCCGCCCCAGACGCCCCAGGGCTCGGCCCGCTCGACCGCGCCGGCGAGGCACTCGACGCGCAGCGGGCAGTCCCCGCAGAGCGACTTGGCCAACTCCAGCTCGGCGGGCTGGTCGGAGAACCACAGGTCGGGGTCGAACTTCCGGCAGGGCAGGTTCGCCTCCAGCTCGACGCTCAGGTCGACGGGGGCCAACGCCAGACTCATCTCCCGGTCACCTCTCTCTCACTTCGATCTCGTGGATCGGATTTCCGACGTACTCGGCGGGACAAAAACTGAGGCCGCGGATCCCGGTAGCGGGTTCCGCGGCCTCGAGGTGAGCCGGTTGGTCTGGTGATCAGACCGGTCTACCTCGAGGTGGAACGCCGCGGACATCAGTGCGCTGCTTGGCGCCGTCGATGCCCATGCCCGTGAAGCCACTGGTCCCCTCGGCTCCGGTGAGCGGCGCAACCGTCAGGTTCAGCTCGGCCTGAACCTGGGCCTGGTGCGCCCACGGAGCCGACGGTCGAGCGGCCGGGGCCACCCGGACAGCCGACAACGGGACGACGGCAGCGGGCAGCGCCAGCGGACGCTCGTTGATGTAGATCTCCATTGGTGCCACCTCCCTGACGTTTCCTCGATGCCGACTGGGGTCTCCACCCCCGTGAGCAGCCGGAATGGCGCTGCTCGCGAGGTGCGTCCTGAGGCTATTCCTCGCCCCGGGGCGAGGGCAAACGAATTTACGGGTCGATTTCCAAAGTTTTCTCTGGGCAGACTTCGTCGACCGCCGCGCCGGCCACGAGGGCCAGCACCGGCTCGCCGTACAGGCCGATCTTGCGGGGGCCGATGCCGGCGATCGCGATCAGCTCCTCGGCCCGGCCGGGCCGCCGCTCGGCCAGCGCGGTGATGGTGGCGTCGGTGAAGACCACGTACGCGGGGACCTTCTGCGCGGCGGCCACCCGGGCCCGCCAGTCGCGCAGCCGCTCGTACAGCTCCTCGTCGATGTCGGAGGGGCAGGTCGGGCAGCGGCCGAGCTTGCGGTCCGGGCCGGCGAGCAGCGTCGCGCCGCAGATCCGGCAGGACACCACCTGGTTGCGGCGACGCTCGGGCCGCCGGTGCGTCGCCGCGCCGGCCCGCTCCGTCGGACCGCCGGAACGGTCGAGCTGGGGCAGGAACCGCGACGGCCGCCGGGCCCGGCCGCCCGGCGAGCGGGCCACCGCGTACGACAGCCAGAGCTGCTGCCGGGCGCGGGTGATGCCGACGTAGAGCAGCCGGCGCTCCTCCTCCACCTGCTCGGCGGTGCGCGCGTACGTGGTGGGCAGTGTGCCCTCGGAGAGCCCGACCAGGAAGACGGCGTCCCACTCCAGGCCCTTGGCGGAGTGCAGGGACGCCAGGGTCACCCCCTCGACGGTCGGCACGTGCTGCGCGGCGGCGCGGCGGGCCAGCTCGTCGTTGAAGTCGGCCAGCGTCACGAGGCGCTGCACGGCGGCGGCCTCGCCGATCGGCAGCACGGGCGGGCTGGCCGCGTGCTCCTCGGCGAGCTGCACCAGGGCCGCGAGCGCCTCCCACCGTTCCCGGGCCGCGCCGCCGGCCGGGGCGGCGTCGGGGGCCCAGCCGACGGAGGCGAGCCCCTCCACCACGGCGTCGCGCAGCGGGGTCTCGCCGGGGATCGAGCGGGTGGCGGCCCGCAGCGCCACCATCGCCTGGCGCACCTCGGCCCGCTCGAAGAACCGCTCGGCCCCCTGCACCACGTACGGCACCTCGGCCTCGGTGAGCGCCTTCTCGTACGCCTCGGACTGGGCGTTGGTGCGGAACAGCACGGCGATCTCCCGGGCCGGGGTGCCGGCGTCGACCAGGGCCCGGCAGCGGGTCGCCACGGCGGCGGCCTCGGCCGGCTCGTCGGTGAAGATCCGCAGCTCCGGCTCGGGGCCCGGCGGGCGCTGCCCGACCAGCTCCAGCCGCAGCCGCGCCTCGGTGCCCCGGGCCTGCGAGATCACCGCGTTGGCCAGGCCGACCACCTGCGGGGTGGAGCGGTAGTCGCGGACCAGCCGGACCACTGTCGCCCCGCGATGGCGGCGGGGGAAGTCGACCAGGTACGCCGAGGTGGCCCCGGTGAACGAGTAGATGGTCTGGCTGGCGTCGCCGACCACGGTGAGGTCGTCCCGGCCGCCGAGCCACGCCTCCAGCAGCCGCTGCTGCAACGGGTTGACGTCCTGGTACTCGTCGACCACGAAGTGCCGGTACTGCCCCCGGACCTGCTCGGCGACGTCGGGGTGCTCCTCGATGCCCCAGACGGCGGCGCGCAGCATGTCCTCGAAGTCGATCACGCCGTTGGCCCGCTTGAGCTTCTCGTACGCGACGAAGACCTCGGCCACCTTCGCCGGCTCGTGCGGGGTGTCGCGCAGCGCCTTGGCCGCGGCGACCACGTACTCCCCCGGCTCCACCAGGGACGACTTGGCCCACTCGATCTCGCCGGCCAGGTCCCGGGCGGCGGCCCGGTCGGCGCGCAGGCCGACCCGGGCGGCGGCGAGCGTGACGATCCGGGCCTTGCTGTCCAGCAGCTCCGGCATGGCCCGCCCGGCGAGCAGGCGGGGCGCGAAGTAGCGCACCTGCCGCAGCGCGGCGGCGTGGAACGTGCGCGCCTGCACCCCGGCGACCCCGAGGGCGGTGAGCCGGGCCCGCAGCTCGGCCGCGGCGCGGGCGGTGAAGGTCACCGCGAGCACGTGCCGCCCGGAGATCTCGCCGGTCAGGGCCCGGTGGGCGATGCGGGAGGTGACCGCCCGGGTCTTGCCGGTGCCGGCGCCGGCCAGGACGCAGACCGGGCCGGCGGGGGCGGTCACCGCGGCGCGCTGCTCCGGGTCCAGCCCGGCGAGCACCCGTTCCGAGCCTGAGTGAACCCCCACAGCGAGGAATCATCTCAGCTGTCCCGGATGTTGCAGCGGTTAGCCTGGCCTGACCGGACGGGCGGAACGGACCTTGGAGGACGCGATCATGTTGACGATGTACTCGACCCCGTGGTGCGGCTACTGCCACCGGCTCAAGTCGCAGCTCGACCGGGAGGGCATCGCCTATCAGGTGGTCGACATCGAGCAGGACCCGAAGGCCGCCGAGTTCGTGATGAGCGTCAACGGCGGCAACCAGACCGTCCCGACGCTGCGCTTCGCCGACGGCAGCGCGCTCACCAACCCGTCGATCACCCAGGTCAAGCAGCACCTCGCCGGCCTGCCGGGCTGAGGCGGACACCGCGCCACCCGACAGTGGCCGCCCCCCGACCCAGGGGGTGGCCACCGTCGCGCGTCAGCGGGTGGGGTGCGCCACGCGTGCCGCGGCCCCGGGCTCGGCCGCCGCGGCGGGCCGGCGTTGCAGCGGGATCCGGGGCACGCTGGGCGCGGGCGGCGCGGAGAGCCGGCGGCCCCGCCAGAGGAAGACGCCGGCCCCGGTGGTGACCACGCCGACGAGCCCGAACAGCAGCCGGTAGTCGAGCACGCCGACGAGCAGCGCGCCGGCCCCGATGGAGACCGCCTGGGGCCCGCTGACCAGCGCCTCCGCCGCCGCCACCACCCGGCCCAGCAGGCCCGCCGGGGTGCGGCGCTGGATGAGCGTGTTGAGGCCCACCGCGATCAGCGGGAGCGAGAGCCCGGCCAGCAGCAGTGCCGCGAACCCCAGCCAGATGCTCGGGTAGGCCAGGGCGAGGGCGGCGGGGCCGAACAGGGTCACCCCGGTGGCCAGCGCGCCGACCTCACCGGCGCGGCGCACCAGGGCGGCGGAGAAGAGGCCGCCGATCAGGCCGCCGACGCCCTGCACGGTGACCAGCACGCCGACGAACGCGGCGTCGCGGCGCAGGCCCAGGTCGACGTACGCGAAGATCAGCGACTCGGTGAAGCCCATCACCAGCGAGCCGAGGCCGTAGCCGAGCAGGGCGCGGCGCAGCGCCGGCTCGGCGACCAGGTGCCGCAGCCCGGCGCCCAGCTCGGCCGTCCAGCGCGACCCGCCGTCGGCGGGCGTGGCCTCGGGCGCGCGCAGCAGGGCGACCACGGCGGCGGCCGTGCCGAACCCGGCCATCGCCAGGCCGGTGAGCAGCCAGCCGCCGACGGCGGCGTAGAGCGCGGCGCCGGCGAGCGGGCCGGCCAGCCGCAGACCCTGGCGCACGGTTTGCAGCACGCCGTTGGCGTCGGCGAGCAGCTCGACCGGGACGAGTTGCCGGATCAGCCCGGCCAGCGCCGCGCTCAGCGTCAGGTACGACAGCCCGTAGAGGCCCGCCACCACGTAGATGATCCAGACGTCGCCGGCCCGGGAGACCGTGAACAGCGGGGTGAGCAGGGCGGCGGTGGCGAGGTTCGCGGCGACGAAGAAGGGCCGCCGGGGGTACCGGTCGACGGCCCAGCCGACCAGTGGCGCGAGCACCATCGGCGCGATGATCGCGAAGATGGTCGCGCCGGCCAGCCCGTCGGAGCCGGTCAGGTCCTTGACCCAGATCGCGAGGGCGAGCAGCAGGATCGACTCGGCGGCCATGCTGGCCAGGAGCGCGCCGAACAGCAGGCGGAAGTCGGGGCGACCCAGGACGGTGCGCATCGGGTTCCTCTTCTCGGGGCGGGGAGGGTTTCTGGAAGACACGCGCCTGTCGGAGGCTCCCGACGCCGGCCGCGCCGTCCATACTGACCGTGGGGGGCGAATTTCATACAGTTACCGTCGCGTCCCGCGGCGGTCGACGGAGATGAGGACACCGTGCCTCCTACCGGACCGAGCCCAGTGCTGCGCCGCCGCAGGTTGGGCCTTGAGCTGCGTAAACTGCGCGAGACCGCCGGCCTGACCGGCGACCAGGTCATCGCGCGCGTCGGCTGGGCATCCGCGTCGAAGCTGTCCCGGTTGGAGAACGGCCGCAGCCGTCCCGATCCCGACGACGTCGCCGCGCTGCTCGACCTCTACGACGTGACCGACGCGCAGCGCGACGAGCTGCTCGGCATCACCGGCGAGGCCGGGGACATGCGGGGCTGGCTGCGCAAGTACTCGGTGATGACCCCGCAGCAGCGGAGCTTCGCCGAGCTGGAGGCCGGCTGCGCGGAGATCCTGGAATACAACCCGGTCCTGGTTCCGGGGCTGTTGCAGACCATCGGGTACGCCCGGCTGCGGATCGTCTCCGCCCGCCAGGTCGAGTCCTGGGCCGGCGAGTCGGAGCACGGCGAGACGCCGGAGGACGAGGTGGCCGCCCGGGTGGCCCGGCAGTCGCTGCTGAGCCACCCCGACGCGCCGCGCTACACGGCGGTGCTGGAGGAGGCGGCGTTGGGCCGGCGGGCCGGCCCGCCGGAGGTGCTGCGGGAACAACTCGCCCAGCTGTGCGACCTGGCCATGCTGCCGCACGTCACCCTGCACGTGCTGTTGCGGGACACCCCGATCGGCAACTGGTACCTCCCGCCGACGGCGTTCTCGATCTACCGGTTCGCCGACCCGCTCGACCCGGAGACGCTGGCGATAGAAGGTGGCTTCACCAACGCCATGTCGACCGAGGCAAACACCCTAAATGCCTATAAAGTGGCTTTCGAGTGGTTGCGCTCGGCGGCGCTCTCCGCAACGGACACCACCTCCTGGCTCTTCGAGGCGGCGGGGCGGCTGGCCGAGGCGGCAGGCCCGGCCACGGCGACCCACGGGTCGGCAACGCCGCCGGCCCAACGTCGCCGGCACTCCGACCGCCTGACGGATCGGTGAGGACCGGCCCGCCCGGGCACGCGAAGCCACTCGTCTCATCGGTACAGTCCAATCAGGAGCAGACCATGAACGAGATCCCCGACATGTCCTCCGTGCTCGCCCGGCGGCTGGCCGACGCGCCCTGGCGGACCAGCACCCGCAGCCAGACCTCCAACTGCGTCGAGGTCGCCCCGCTGCGCGGCGGCCCGGCGGCCGTGGCGCTGCGGGACAGCAAGGACCGCGGCGGTCCGGTGCTGCTCTTCGACCGCGCCGGTTGGGCGGGCTTCATCGCCGGCACCAAGGACGGCCAGTTCGACCTGAGCTGATCGTCCCGACCCGATCGGGGTCGCCGGCCCGTGCCGGCGGCCCCGATCTGCGTCCGGGTCCGCGCCCACGCCGTCGGGGCGTCATCCGATCGGGGGATACGTCGCGCCGATCGCCTCGTTCCACTTGATGGGACGCCGGTCGGGCGTAACATGAGTCGACAGAGTGACGTGGAACTTCCACCGAGTGCCGTCCGTCACCGTCGCATCCGGAGACCATCATGCGGTTCCTGATCGTTCGCACCGACATCCGCGCCGCCGCCGACGTCGACATCGCGGTCGCCTGGGCCGGTGGTGGCCGGGTGCGCGACGAGATCGCCTCCCCCGAACCGCGCCGTCAGGTGGTGCACGCCGAGGACCGGGAGGCCGCCCTGCTGCTGGCCCGCGCGCTGTCCACGGTGGGCGCGGTCCGCCGCGGCAGGCAGCGCGTCAAGGTGCTGCCGATCGACGACGCCACCCCTCGCTGAACCCGGGTCCCGTCGCTCTCGCACCCCGGGCGGGCTCACCGTGCGTCATGCTCTCCGGGCCCCGCCCCACCTCCCGCGCCCCCTTTGCTCTGCACCCACCCGCGCAGCACCGAGCTGAGCAGGAACTTCGCGACAGGGCGGCCGGCGGCGGCCAGAATCGTTCCGTTACTTCCCGCAACCGTTGCGGATTCGGGTGCAGAGCAAAGGGAGCGGACCGCAGGGTTGCCGCCGGGGGCGTGCGGGCGAGTTCGCAAACTCAGGGTGATGGCGAGTTGGCAGGAGCCGGTGTCAGCAGTGGCCGTCGAGCCAGCGGTGGATCAGGAAGAGCGCGATCGACGACGGCGGGGGCAGAAGCAGGTGCTCGCCGCCGTCGACGGCCACCGGCCGCCCGGCCAGCGCCGCGCCGATCTCGCGCCGGGTGAACCAGCGGGCGTACGCGATCTCCGTGGCGTCCACGCGCACCGGCTGCGCCGGGTCGGCCAGGGCAAGGAAGCCGAGCATCAGCGAGCCGGGGAACGGCCAGGACTGGCTGCCCGCGTACGTGATGTTCTCGACCGCGACGCCGACCTCCTCGCGGACCTCGCGCACGACGGCGCCCTCGGCCGACTCGCCGGGCTCCACGTAGCCGGCAAAGCAGGAGAAGCGGCGGCGGCCCGCGGTGCGCGGCCAGGCCGCGTTGCTGCCGAGCAGGCAGGCGCCCTCCGGCCCGGACACCCCGTCGTGCACCAGGGCGATCATCGCCGGGTCGGTGCGCGGCCACACCCGGTCGCCGGTCTCGTCGACCCGGGACCAGCCGGCCTCGTCGACCCGGGTCGGCTGGCCGGTGACGGAGGAGTAGCCGTGCCGGGCGTGCCAGTTGGTCAGCGCCAGCGCGGCGGTGAAAAGGCCGGCGTCCCGGTCCAGCAGCAGGTGCCCGACCTCCAGCAGGCCCACCGCCCGGGTGCCCGGCAGCTCCGGCAGCGGCGAGTCCACCGCGAACACGGGCACGCCGTCGGGCTCGACGCCGAGGAACATCGGCACGGAGCGGGGCACCTCGGGCAGCTCGCCGGAGCCGAGCAGCACCAGCTCCGGCGGGGCCGCGTCGGCGCGGACCAGGGACCGGCCGCCGGCGGCGGAGTCGAGCACCAGGACCCGGGCCCGCTCCCACGCCTCGGCCAGCCACTGCGGGTCGGTGCGCCGGTGCGCGGCCCGGTCCAGGGTGGACCGGGCCAGCGGCGGGGCGGTCTCCCCACCCCCGCCCCGGGCCGGCCCACCCCCGGCGGTCACGGCCTGACCGGCTCGGTGCGGACCGGGGCGAGGGCCGACAGCGCGGGGGCGACCCGCTCGGCGTCGCCGAGCACCACGGTGACGGCCCGGGCCGGGGCCAGGTAGCGCTGGGCCACCTCGGCCACGTCGTCGACGGTGGCCTTCGCCAGCCGGGCGGCGTGCTCGGCGAGGAACTCCAGGCGCAGCCCGCTGCCGGCGTACGCGCTGGTCAGCGACGCCAGCCCGGCCTGGGTGGACATGCCGAGCTGGAGGGTGCCGAGGGCGTACTGGCGGGCCTGCTCCAGCTCGTCCGGCTTCGGCGGGAGCGTGGCGAGGCGACCCAGCTCGTACGTCGTCTCCAGCAGCGCCGGCCCGGTCACCTCGGTGGCCACCTCGGCGCCGGCGACCAGCACCGAGCCGGCCACCGAGTGCTCGACCAGCGAGTGCGGCCCGTACGTGTAGCCCTTGTCCTCCCGGATGTTCTCCACCCAGCGGGAGGAGAAGTAGCCGCCGAAGACCAGGTTGGCCAGTTGCAGCGCGGCGTGGTCGGGGTGGGTGCGGGGCACCGCCGGCAGGGCGATCCGCAGCGACGACTGCACCGAGCCGGGCCGGTCGACCAGCAGCAGCGGGCCCGGCTCCAGCGGCGGGGCGGGCGGCAGCTCGGCGGTGTGGCCATCGCCGTTCCACGCGGACAGAGCCTTCTCGGCGGCGTCCAGGGCCCGCTCGGGCTGCACGTCGCCGACCAGCACCAGCACCGCGTCGGCCGGGTGCACCCGCTCGGCGTGCAGCCGGCGCAGCGCCGCCGGCCGGACCGCGCGCACCTGCTCCGGCTCGGGGGTCTGCACCGCGTACGGGTGCCTGCCGTAGACCCGGCGCAGCAGGGCGGTGCGGGCCAGGTGGGCCGGCTGGCTCTGCGCCACCTGGATGCGGTCGACCAGCCGGTCCCGCTCGGTGCCGACCTCCTGACCCGGGTACGTCGCGCCGGTCAGCACGTCGGCCAGGATCTCCAGCATCCGGTCCAGCCCGGTGACCAGGCCCGCGCCGGAGAGCATCAGCCGGTCCGGGTCGATGCCGGCGGAGAGTCCGCCGCCGACCGCCTGGAGCTCGGCGGCGATCTGCACGCTGGTCATCGACTGCGTGCCGGAGAGCATCGTCTGCGCGAGCATCGCCCCCCGGGCCAGGTGGGTCCGGCCCGTCGGCATCCACAGCCGCAGCTCGACCAGGGGGACGGCCGGGCGGCGCACCGCGATGACGGTCAGCCCGTTGCCGAGCCTCCGCTCGGCCTGCTTCGGCAGCTTGAGCCTGCGGTTCGGGCCGAGCGGCGGCAACGCCCGCGGCTGCACAGTGGCCACACTCATCGGGCACCTCCCGCGATGACCTCGACGGACGCGCGGCGCTCCGGCCGCAGGGTGGCGGCGGCGGCCCGGACCTGCTCGTCGGTGACCTCGCCGACCAGCCGGGGCAGGTCGTTGAGCAGCCCCGGCTCGCCGCGCTGCTGCTCCAGCACCGCCATCCGCAGCGCCCGGCCGAGCACCGCGTCGGTGTCGCGCAGCAGGTGGGTGGCCATCCGGGCCTGGGTGCGGGCCAGCTCGCCGTCGGTCGGGCCGTCGGTGGCCAGCCGGTCCAGTTCCTCGTCGACGGTGCGCAGCACCTTGTCGACGTCCCCACCGGGCGGCAGGTGCGCCTGGAGCAGCAGGGCGGTGGGGTCGCGCACGTCGAACGGGTCGCCCATGAACCCGACGTACCCGCCGAGGCTGGTGACCGCGCGATCCCGCTGGACCAGCCGCTCCACCAGCCGGGACGCGTCGCCGTCGGTGAGCACCTCGGCGAGCACCACGTAGGGCAGGTAGCCGGCGAAGTCGGTGATCGGGTCGGGCACCCGCCAGGCCGAGGCCACCGCCGGCAGCGGGGCCAGGGCGTCGGTGTACGCCGAGCGCCGCTCGGCGGTCAGGTCCGGCTCGGCGAAGTCGGGGCGGTCGGGGGCGGGCCGGGCCGGCACGTCGCCGAAGTGCCGCTGCACCAGCGCGGTGGCCTCGGCCACGTCGACGTCCCCGCTGATCGCGAGGACGGCGTTGCCGCTGGCGTAGTAGCGGCGGAAGAAGTCGGCCGCGTCGTCGACGGTGGCGGACTCCAGGTCGTCAAAGGAGCCGTAGCCGTCGTGCGCGTTGGGGAACGTATCGAACATGACCGGCGGCAGGGTCAGCCAGGGGAACCCGCCGTAGGGGCGGTTGAGCACGTTGACCCGGATCTCCTCCTTGACCACGTCGACCTGGTTGCGCAGGTTCTCCTCGGTCAGCCGGGGGCCGCGCATCCGGTCGGCCTCCAGGAACAGCGCCCGCTCCAGGGCGTTGCTCGGCAGCGTCTCGTAGTAGTCCGTGTAGTCGTGGTGGGTGGACCCGTTGAAGGTGCCGCCCGCGCCCTGCACGTGCCGGAAGTGGGCCAGCTTCTCCAGGCTCTCCGAGCCCTGGAACATCAGGTGCTCGAAGAGGTGGGCGAAGCCCGTGCGCCCCTCGGGCTCGGAGCGGATGCCGACGTCGTAGACGACCGCCACCCCGATCACGGGTGCGCTGCGGTCGGGGGTGAGCACCACCCGCAGGCCGTTGTCGAGGGTGAACCGCTCGACCGGGTACTTCGTCGCTGGAATTCTGGATCTCCGCGCCGCCACGGGTCGACCCTAGCGCGTCGGGTCAGCCCACGGGCGCGACGGCGGCGACCCGGGGCAACACCTCCGCGCCGACCCGCTCGGCCTCCTCGCGGTGCGGCCAGCCGGACAGCACGAACTCGTCGACGCCGTGCGAGGCGTACTCGTCGATCCTGGCCGCGACCTCGGCGTAGCTGCCGACGAGCGCGGTGCCGGCGCCCTCGCGGACCAGGCCGATCCCGGCCCACAGGTTCGGCGCGACGGTGAGCGCGGCGGCGGACCCGCCGTGCAGAGCGGCCATCCGGGCCTGGCCGACGGAGTCCATCCGGCGGAACCGGGCCTGCGCGGCGGCGATCCGCTCGGGGCTCATCCCGGCCAGCAGCCGGTCCGCCTCGGCCCACGCCGCGCCGGCGGTCGGCCGGGCGATGACGTGCAGCCGCAGGCCGGTGCGCAGGGCGCGGCCCCGCTCGGCGGCCAGGGCCCGCACCCGGGCCACCCGGGCGGCGATCGCGGCTGGCGGCTCACCCCACATGAGGTACGCGTCGGCGTGCCGGGCCGCCACCGCCTCGGCGGCCGGGGACGCCCCGCCGAGGTAGACGGGCGGCGGCTCGGCCAGCGGGGCGGCCAGGCCGCCGCCGGCGATCCGGTAGTGCGCGCCGGTGAAGTCGAACGGCGTGCCGCGCCAGGACCGGCGGAGCACGTCGATGAACTCGCCGGTGCGCGCGTACCGGTCGTCGTGGTCGAGGAAGTCGCCGTACGCCCGCTGTTCGGCGGGGTCGCCGCCGGTGACGACGTTGAGCGCGAGCCGCCCGCCGGAGACGGCCTGGAACGCCTCGGCCTGGGCGGCGACGAGCGTGGGCAGGGCGAACCCGGTCCGCACGGCGACGAGCATGCCGATCCGCTCGGTGTGCTGGGCGACGGCGGCGCAGACGATCCACGGGTCGGGGCAGCCGGAGCCGACCGGGGTGAGCAGCGCGGCGAAGCCGGCCGCCTCGGCGGCCCGGGCGACCTCGGCCAGGTAGCCGACGGTGGCGGCCCGCTCGTGCCGGGCCGCGCCGGCGGTGACGGTGGCGGCGCCGACCTGGTGCCCGTCGCCGGACGTGGGGAGGAACCAGTGGAAGGTCACGTCGACCGCCTCTCCGCCCGGCGCGCGGGTCGGGCTCTTCGCGCCGCAGCGGCTGCCCGGCACCGCGCCGCGAGCGCCGACGGGCCGCGCCGCGAGCGCCGTCAAACCTAGCAAGAAGGTAGGAAAATCGGGAATAATCCCGAGCGCGAATCCCGCGATGTGGACGGGCCTTGACGTCGCCCAGAGCCTGCCGCAGTCTTCCTACCAACTAAGTAGGAATACTGCGGATTGGACAGACGATGAGACGGCTACCCTTCCGTCGGACGGTGACCCTGGCCGCCCTCGCCGTGGTGGGCGCGGCGACCCTGGGAGCCACCGCCGCGTGCGGCGAGGACGACGGCGCGGCGGCGGGCGGCTCCGGCCCGGTCACGCTCCGGCTGGGCTACTTCCCCAACATCACCCACGCCCCGGCGGTCGTCGGGGTGGAGAAGGGCATCTTCGCCGAGAAGCTCGGCGGCGACGTCAAGCTGGAGACGAAGACCTTCAACGCCGGCCCGGCCGCCATCGAGGCCATCTTCTCCGGCGCGCTCGACGCGACGTACATCGGGCCCAACCCGACGGTCAACGCGTTCTCCAAGTCCAAGGGCGAGGCGGTGCGTGTCGTCTCCGGCGCGGCGTCCGGCGGCGTGGCCCTGGTGGTCAAGCCGGAGATCACCTCCGTCGAGCAGCTCAAGGGCAAGAAGATCGCCACCCCGCAGCTCGGCAACACCCAGGACGTGGCGCTGCGCTACTGGCTCCGGGAGAAGGGCCTCACCGCCACCAAGGAGGGCGGCGGCGACGTCAAGGTCGTCCCCCAGGAGAACGCCCAGACCGTGGAGACGTTCAACAGCGGGACGATCGACGGGGCGTGGGTGCCCGAGCCGTTCGTCTCCCGGCTCGTCAACGCCGGCGGCAAGGTGCTCGTCGACGAGCGCGACCTGTGGCCGGACAAGAAGTTCGTCATCACCAACCTGATCGTCTCCACCAAGTTCCTCAAGGCCCACCCCGACGTGGTGAAGAAGCTGGTCGAGGGCCAGGTGGCGGCCAACGAGTTCGTCAACACCAAGCCCGACGAGTCGCAGCAGGCCATCTCCGACCACATCGGCAAGATCACCGGCAAGCCGCTGGACGTGAAGCTCATCAAGCAGGCGTGGCCGACGCTGGAGTTCACCAACGACCCCATCGCCTCGTCGCTGAAGGCCGGCCTGGACCACGCGGTCGCCGTCGAGCTGACCCAGCCGGTCAGCCTCGACGGGCTCTACGACCTGAAGTACCTCAACGAGGTGCTCAAGGCCCAGGGCAAGCCCGAGGTCGCCCAACCATGACGTCGACCACGACGACGCCGCGCGGCGCGACCGGCTCGGTCGCGCTGCACGGCGTGACCAAGGTGTACGGGCAGGGCGAGCACGCCGTCCTCGCCCTGGACGGGGTCTCCCTCGACGTCGCGCCCGGCGAGTTCGTCTGCCTCGTGGGCGCCTCCGGCTGCGGCAAGAGCACCCTGCTCAACCTCGTCGCCGGCCTGGACAAGGTCAGCGGCGGGCGGATCGAGCTGGGCGACGGCGTCAACCCCGGCCTGATGTTCCAGGAGTCCGCCCTCTTCCCGTGGCTCACCGTCGAGGGCAACGTCGACGTGCCGCTGAAGCTGCGCCGGCTGCCCCGGGCGCAGCGCCGGGAACGGGTCGCCGAGCTGCTGCGCACGGTGCACCTGGCCGAGTTCGGCCGCAAGCGCCCGCACCAGCTCTCCGGCGGCATGCGGCAACGGGTGGCGCTCGCCCGCACCCTCGCCCTGGACACCCCGGTCCTGCTGATGGACGAGCCGTTCGGCGCGCTCGACGCGATGACCCGGGACATCCTGCACGACGAGCTGGAACGGATCTGGGCCGAGCGCAAGCTCACGGTGCTCTTCGTGACCCACAACGTCCGGGAGGCGGCGCGGCTCGCCGACCGGATCATCCTGCTGTCCAGCCGGCCCGGCCGGATCATCTACTCCACCCGGGTCGACGTGCCCCGGCCCCGACGCATCGACTCCCCGGAGATCGCGTCGATCGCCGCCGACGTCACCAACCGGCTCCGTACGGAGGTGGGCCGCCATGGCCAGTGAGACGATCGCCGAGACGCGCGCCGACGCCGAGATCTCCGGGCTCGACGCGCTGGAGATCGCCGGCCGGCAGAAGACGACCACCCGGGCCGCCACCATCTGGGCGTCCACCTGGCCGAAGCTGGCCGCGCTCGCCATCGCCATCGCCGCCTGGCAGGTCGTGGTGTGGGCGGAGATCTGGCCGCCGTACTCGCTGCCCGGGCCCGGCCCGGTCTGGCAGGAGCTGGTCCGCCAGGCCAGCGGGGCGCAGCTCTGGGACGGCCTGGTCACCACCCTGCGCCGGGCCGCCCTCGGATACGTCTTCTCCGTCGGCGTCGGCCTGCTGCTCGGCCTCGCCGTGGCCCGGTTCCGGGTGCTGCGGGCGGCCATCGGCTCGATGATCACCGCGTTGCAGACCATGCCGTCGATCGCCTGGTTCCCGCTGGCGATCCTGCTGTTCGAGCTGAGCGAGAAGGCGATCTTCTTCGTCGTGGTGCTCGGCGCGGCCCCGTCCATCGCCAACGGGGTGATCAGCGGGGTGGACTACGTGCCGCCGCTGCTGCAACGGGCCGGGCGCAACCTCGGCGCCCGGGGGCTCAACCTCTACCGGTACGTCATCGCCCCGGCCGCCCTGCCCGCCATCGTCGCCGGGCTCAAGCAGGGCTGGGCGTTCTCCTGGCGCAGCCTGATGGCCGGCGAGCTGATCGTGGTGGGCATCTCGCAGACCTCGCTCGGCGCGCAACTGACGTACGCCCGGGAGCTGGCCGACGCGCCCTGGCTGCTCTCCACGATGATCGTCATCCTGGTCGTCGGCCTCGGGGTCGACGCCGCGTTCGGGGCGGCGGACCAGGCGATCCGCCGCCGCTGGGGCGTGCTGGACCAGGCCGGGCAGTGACGTGTACGTCTCCGCGCGCAGCGACTACGCGCTCCGGGCCATGCTGGCCGTCGCCGCCACGGCCCGGGACGCGGGCCCCGCACCCGCGCCCGGCGGCGAGCTGGTGAAGGCGGCGGCCCTGGCCGAGAGCCAGGCCATCCCGCTGAGCTTCCTCCAGGGCATCCTGCTCGACCTGCGGCGGGCCGGGCTGCTGTTCAGCCACCGGGGCACCGACGGCGGCTACGCCCTGGCCCGGCCGGCCACCGAGATCAGCGTCGGGGACGTGCTCCGCGCGGTCGGCGGGTCGCTCACCTCGGTGCGCGGCCTGCCGGCCGAGGTCGCCGGCTATCACGGGGTGGCCGCCGGCCTGCGCGACGTGTGGCTGGCGGTCGACGGGGCGATCGCCCTGGTGGTGGACCGGACGACCCTGGCCGACCTGCTCGCCGGGGAGGGCGAGGGGCCGGCCGCCGGGGACGGGGCGACGGCCCGGACCACGGCAGCGCCCGTCGCCGATCCGGTCGGCGGGGCCTGACCGGCCGGTGCGCCGGCTGAGCGGTGCGGGCTCAGCCGGCGGACCGGTCGTCCACCCCCATGACGGCGTCGGTGAGTTTCGCGTCCGCCCCGTCCGGGTTGTGCAGCCCCACCACCCCGGCGGGCTGCCGGGCGCTGCGGGTGGGATGCCACGGCGAGAAGGCCGCCGCCGTGGCGAGCAGCAGCCCCGCCCCCGCGACCGCCAACACCACCAGCAGCTCCCGTGCCGCCCCCGACTCGACGTCACCCGTCATGGTCTTCCTCCCCCCAGCAAGGCCGGTCCCCACCGGCCCGTGTTCCCCCACGGCTAGCATCTTCCACCCTGCGTGCGGGCGACAGTCGCCGACCGGACCCGCGCCTGCCTGATTCCCGACTCAGTCACCTGATTCTCGGATCAGTCAGCAGCCTCGGGGAACGCGGTTCCCGACCGGCGGGCGGGTCAGGCGGAACGGGGGCGACGCGGGCGACGCGACCGGCCCGACGCGCGGTGCCCGGTGCGCCGCCCGTCGCCGCCCGCCGCGTCGCGGCCGGCCGGGGTGTCCCCCTGGGGGCCGGCGGAACGGGGCGTGCCGCCGGACGCGGCGGCGCCGTGGGCCGCGCGGGCGGACCGGGAGCCCCGGCCCGACGCCGCCGGGGCGGACCGCTGCGGCGGCGGAACGGCGATGGTCACCGGCACGCCCGACGGCTCCCGGGCGCCGGTCACCCGGGCCAGCGCCTCGTCCCCCGGGCGGACCTGGGTGGCCTGCGGCCGGATGCCGGCCGTGGCCATCAGCCGGGACACCTCCCGGCGCTGCTCGGGCAGGACCAGGGTGACCACCGTGCCCGACTCGCCGGCCCGCGCCGTACGCCCGCCCCGGTGCAGGTAGTCCTTCGCCTCGGTCGGCGGGTCGACGTTGACCACCATGTCGAGGCCGTCGACGTGGATGCCCCGGGCCGCCACGTCGGTGGCGACCAGCGCGGTCACCTGGCCGGTGCGGAACTGCTCCAGGATCCGGGTGCGCTGCGGCTGGGACTTGCCGCCGTGCAGGGCGGCGGCCCGCACGCCCTTGGCCAGCAACTGGCGGGCCAGCCGGTCGGCGCGGTGCTTGGTGCCCATGAACAGGATGGTGCGACCCTCGCGGGCCGCGATCCGGGTCAGCGTGGCCGGCTTGTCCTCCGCCTCGACGTGCAGCACGTGGTGGGTCATCGCGGTGACCGTGGCGGTGCCGGGGTCGACGGAGTGCGAGACCGGGTCGGTGAGGAACCGGCGGACCAGCTTGTCCACGCCGCCGTCGAGGGTGGCGGAGAAGAGCATCCGCTGGCCGTCGCCGGCCACCTGCTCCAGCAGCTTGGTGACCTGCGGCAGGAAGCCCATGTCGGCCATCTGGTCGGCCTCGTCCAGCACCGTCACGGCCACCTGGTCGAGCCGGGCGTCACCGCGGTTGATCAGGTCGTGCAGCCGGCCGGGGGTGGCCACGACCACCTCGGCGCCGGCCCGCAGCGCGTCCGCCTGCCGCCCCAGCGACAGGCCGCCGACCACGGTGGCGACGCGCAGCCCCAACACCCGGGCGTACGGGGAGAGCGCGGTGGTCACCTGCTGGGCCAGCTCGCGGGTCGGCACCAGCACCAGCGCCAGCGGACGCCCGGGGCGGGCGCGGCGGCCGGCGGTGCGGTGCAGCAGCGGCAACCCGAAGGCGAGCGTCTTGCCCGAGCCGGTGCGGCCCCGGCCGAGGACGTCCCGGCCGGCCAGCGAGTCCGGCAGCGTCGCCGCCTGGATCGGGAACGGTTCGGTGATGCCCTGCGCGGTCAGCTCGGCGAGCAGCGCCGGCGCCAGGCCGGTGGCGGAGAAAGAGGGCAGAACGGTGGTCATGCAGAAGCCTTCCTCGACGCGGCACGTGTCGAGGGAGGGCGCCAGGGTGGCGCTGTCGACCGGCGGACGGGGCCGCCGGGACTCACAAGCACGAACCGAATGGGGTCGTGGCCGGCCCGCCGCACGAGGGGCGGACCGGCCACGTCGTCACGCCCGGAGGGCGCGACGGATGTTACGGGTGGAACGGGTGCCGGAGATCAGAGCGGGCGGATGTTCTCCGCCTGCGGGCCCTTCTGGCCCTGGGTGATCTCGAACTCGACCCGCTGGTTCTCGTCCAGGCTCCGGTAGCCGGAGGTCTGGATCGCCGAGAAGTGGGCGAAGACGTCGGCGCCGCCGCCGTCCGGGGTGATGAAGCCGAAGCCCTTGTCAGCGTTGAACCACTTGACGGTGCCAATTGCCATGTGTTTCGTCTCCTTGACGGAACGTCGGACCCGCACCTGTTGCGGGCCCGAAGAGGAGCGCTCCGCGCGGGATGCGCGAATCGCCTGTCGCTTCTGGTCGCCCCGCCCGGAGAACTCCGGACACAACAAAGAGCGCCTGGGGCCACAATCCGCCAGGCGCACACAGAGTCTCTGGGAACCATAACTGCAACGCAGCCAGGTTAGCACGAATCTCGCCGCCCGTCGCCTGTCACCGGAAACTTCCCGGCCACGCCCCGCCCGCCGGGGCGTCGGCGCTCGCGACGGCGCGGTCGCGGGCGGCCTCCGGAACGGCCGCGACCAGCGCGGCGAGCCCGTCGGCGTCCAGCAGGTCCGCCGGGCGGACGGTCGCGCCGTCCCGTACGTAGTGGAAGGCGGCCCCGACCCGGTCGACCGGCACCCCGGCCAGCTCGGCCCACGCCAACCGGTAGACGGCGAGCTGCACCGCCGCCGCCTCGGCCTCCGCCCCCACCGGCTGCCGCCCGGTCTTCCAGTCGACCACGTCGAACCGCCCACCCGGCCGGGCGAAGACCGCATCCATCCGGCCCCGCACCACCACCCCGGCGATCACCGTGGCGAACGGCACCTCCACCTCCACCGGCACCCGCTGCGCCCACTCGCCGGCCAGGAAGCGCGCCTGCAACTCCGCAAGCGCCTCGTCCGGCGCGGCGTCGGCGTCGGCCGCCCCGGGCAGCTCGTCCACGTCGAGCAGCCGGTCCGCGCCGAAGCGCTGCTCCAGCCAGGTGTGGAACGCGGTGCCCCGCCGGGCGTACGGGTTCGGCGCGCTCGGCATCGGCCGGCGCAGGGCGCGGGCCAGCTCCTCCGGGTCGCGGCGCAGCGCCACCAGTTGGGTGACGGAGAGCTGCCCGGGCAGGACCACCTCGACCGCCCCCGCCCCGGCGGCCAGCTCGGCCCGCTCGGCGAGCAGCAGGTCGGCCTCCCGCCGCCAGCGCGCCACCTCCGGGTCCCCGGCGACGACCGGCCCCCGCTGTCCGTCCGGGCGGGCGGATCCTCCACCCGGGACGGCGGCTTCCCCACCCGGGGCGGCGGGTCCCGCGTCCGGGCCGGCGGCGTCCCCGCCCGGGGCGGCCGGTTCTGCGTCCGGGCCGGCGGCGTCCCCACCCGGGGCGGCCGGTCCCGCGTCCGGGTCGGCGAGGAAACGGCGCACCAGCGCGGCGGCCTCGGCCAGCGCCGGACGACGCCCGCCCAGCGGGTCGGCCGGCCACTCGGCGCGCAGCACCACCTCCGTGGTCGGGTTGACCGCGTCGCCGGCCGGCTCCGGGGCCCACCGGTCCACCAGCAGCCCGTCGCCGGCGCCGGAGCACGCGTCGTGCACCTCCCGCAGGAACGCCGACGGGCCGCGCGGGCGCTTCGTCCCCTCGCCCCACCAGTACCCGGAGCAGAGCAGCAGCCGCCGGGGGCGGGTCACCGCCACGTACGCCAGGCGGCGCTCCTCCCGCTCGTCGTGCGCCCGCCAGGCGTCGGTGAAGTCGGCCAGCGCCCGCGCCACCGCGCGCTGGTCGGCCGCGTCGGCCAGGCCCAGCTCGGGCAGCCCGTCGGCGTCCCCGCGCAGCGGGAACGGCAGCACCCCCAGCCCGCCCAGCCAGTGGTCGGAGTTGCGCACCGGCCCCGGCCAGACGCCCCGGCTCAGGCCGGCGACCGCCACCACGTCCCACTCCAGGCCCTTCGCGGCGTGCGCGGTGAGGATCTGCACCGCCCCGTCGACCACCTCGACCTCGCCCGGGGCGAGGCCGCGCTCCTCGTCCTCGGCGGCGGCCAGGTAGGCCAGGAAACCCGACAGGGTCGCCGCCGGGGACTCCCCGCTGAACCGGGCCGCCACGTCGCCGAGGGCGTCCAGGTGGCCCCGGGCCAGGCCGGCGTCGCCCGTGCCGTCCCGGCCCGCCCGCACCGCCACCTCCACGTCCAGGCCGATGGTCCGCTCCACGTCCGCGATCAGCTCCGGCAGCGTCTGGTCCAGCCGGTAGCGCAGCAGCGCCAGCTCCTCGCCGTACGCGCGCAGCCGCGCGTAGCCCTGGTCCGAGTACGCCTGGGCCGGCCCGAGGTCGGCCAGCGCCTCCACGAGGGTGGCCTCGTCGAGCAGGTCCACAGCGACCTCCGGCTCGTCCCCGGCGGCGAGCCGGCGACGCTGGGCGGCGATCGACCGGGCCCGCCGGTGCAGGGCCACCAGGTCGCGCGGCCCGATCCGCCAACGGGCACCGGTGAGCAGCCGCAGCAGCGCCGCCCCGTCGGTCGGGTCGGCGAGCACCCGCAGGGTGCACACCACGTCCCGCACCTCGGGGGTGTCCAGCAACCCGCCCAGCCCCACCACCTCGACGGGCAGCCCCCGGGCGCGCAGCGCCGTGGCCAGGGCGGGGATCTGGCTGCGCAGCCGCACCAGCACGGCGGTGGTGGGCCGCAGCGGCACCGGGACGTGCTCGGGCAGCGCGCCCGGCATCCCGGCCGCCCCCCGCCACGCCGCGAGGACGCTGTCGGCGATCCAGTCGGCCTCGTCGGCGTACGTCGGCAGGAGCGCGCAGTGCACGGTGCCGGCGGCCAGGCCGCCCGGCGTGCGATGCGGGATCGGATCCCGCACGCTCAGCGCCGCCCGCAGCTCCGGGACCCGGGCCCCCGCCGCCCGCAGCGGCGTGGCCAGGGCGTTGGCCACCCCCAGGATCTCCGGGCGGTTGCGCCAGCTCGTGGTGAGGCCCAGCACGGCGGCGGGCGTGCCGTCGGCGCGGGCGAACTCGGCCGGGAAGCGGTCCAGGGTGCCCGCGCTGGCCCCGCGCCAGCCGTAGATGGACTGGCAGGGGTCGCCCACGGCGGTCACCGGGTGGCCGCCGCCGAACAGCGCGTTGAGCAGCACCACCTGGGCGTGGCTGGTGTCCTGGTATTCGTCGAGCAGCACCACCCGGAACCGGTCCCGCTCGATCGCGCCGACCGCCGGGTGGTCGCGGGCCACCCGGGCCGCCCGGGCGAGCTGGTCGGCGAAGTCCATCGCCTCGAAGTCGTCCTTGCGCCGGCCGTACGCGCGGACCAGCGGCAGCAGCTTCAGCCGGGTCTGCTGCAGGGCCAGCGCCCTGCGCACGTCGGCGTAGACCCGGCCGGGGCGGGACTGGACGTCGGCGAAGAACCGGCCCGTCCAGGCGGCCAGGGCGTCCGGGTCGACCAGGTGCTCGTCCAGCTCGCCGGCCAGGGCCAGCACCGCGTCGGTGATCGTGCTGGGCATCCGGTCCACGCCGGTCATGTCGCCGTCGTAGTTGCGCACCAGCAGGTCCACGAGCTGCCAGCGGGACGCCTCGGTGAGCAGCCGGGTGGTCGGCTCGTACCCGGCGCGCAGCCCGTGCTCGGTGACGATCCGCCCCGCGTACGAGTGGTACGTGGACACCGTCGGCTCGCCGGCCAGCGGGTCGTCGAGCGGGTCGCGGCCCCGCCGCCCCAGCCGGCGCACCAACTGGTCGAGCCGGGTACGCACCCGGTGCGCCAGCTCGCCGGCCGCCTTGCGGGTGAACGTCAGGCCGAGGACCTGCTCCGGCCGGACGTACGCGTTGGCGACCAGCCAGACCACCCGCGCGGCCATCGTCTCGGTCTTGCCCGAGCCGGCCCCGGCGACCACCAGCAGCGGCTCGACCGGCGCGGCGATGATCGCGGCCTGCTCCCGGGTGGGCGCGGGCAGCCGGAGCAGCTTCGCCAGCTCGACCGGGGTGTAGCGAGGGCCGGAATCGGCGGCCCGGGGCGCCGGGGTGGCGGCGCTGAACAGGGCGGGCTGGGTCACGCGACGTCCTCAGTTCG
>NZ_JBIARA010000001.1:68041-154401 GCF_042889525.1 Micromonospora sp. NPDC002575
AGTTCGCGACTGCGGGGCTCGCAAGCTCACTCCTCGCGCTCACAGGTTCATCTCAGTTCGCGACTGCGGGGCTCGCAAGCTCACTCCTCGCGCTCACAGGTTCATCTCAGTTCGCGACTGCGGGGCTCGCAAGCTCACTCCTCGCGCTCACTCTGACTGCTCGCGGCGGGGGGTCGGCGGCTCGACCACCTGACGCCCCTGCCCGGACACCGGGCAGCTCGTGCGCACCGGGCAGACCCGGCACTTCGAGTTGGCGACCGCGGCGAAGGTAGCGGCGGCCATCGTATCGGCGGTGCGCCGGACCAGCGCCGTCGCCCAGCCGGCCGCCGGCCCCTGCCCCGCCGCCGGCTGGCTCTGCTCGCGGGCGTCGCGCGCCCCCGTGCCGAGCTGCACCAGGGCCGCCCCGCCGGACTCGTCGCCGAACTCGGCGAACGCCCCCGCCTCGACCGCCGCCTGGTACGCCCCGAGCTGCGGGTGCTCGCCGATCTCCCGCTCGGTGACCACGGTGGACTTGCCCGTCTTCAGGTCGACCACCACCAGCCGGCCGTCGGCGTCGACCTCCAGCCGGTCCACCCGGCCGGTGAGTTCGACGGGCCGCTGCGGGTCGTCCAGGCGTACGGCGAACTCGTGCTCGATGGCCAGCAGCCGGCGCGGGTTGCCGGCCAGCCAGCGCAGCAGCTTGTCCACCATCGCCTCGGCGCGCTCCCGCTCGGGGCCCACCATCCACCGGGCGGCCAGCTCGATCGCGTCGAACCGGGCCGAGACGTACTCCAGCAGCGCGGACCGGTCGGCGCTGGCATCCTCGGCGAGCATCGCGGCGGCGTGCACCAGGTTGCCCACCCCCTGCGCGGCGCTGGCCGGGCCGCTGCCGCCGTGCCGCTCCAGCAGCCAGCGCAGGCTGCACCGCAGCGCGCTGTCCATGCCCGACGGGGTCACCCGCACCGGCTCGCCCTCGTCGACCAGCGGCCGGTCGTCGGAGAGCCCGCGCAGCCCCCACCAGTCGTCGGGGTGCGCGCCGGGCACCCCGGCGGCGGCGAGGCGGGCCAGCTCGGCCGCCGCCGCGCTGCGCCGGTGGTAGGGCGCGGCCGGGTCGGCCACGGCGGTACGCAGCTCCGCGACCAGCGCCGGCAGCGTCAGCGCCCGGGGCGGCCCGGCCACCGGCAGGCTCCCCCGGCCAGGCCCTGTACCGCCCTCGGCCAGCTCGCGGGCCGCCACGTCGCCGCGCCCTGCCCCGGCGGCGGCGTCCGGGCCGCCAGCCGCCTCGCCGCCGGGGCCGGCGTCCGGGCCGCCGCCGGGGGCGGTGTCCGGGCCGCCGCCGGGGGCGGTGTCCGGGCCGCCGCCGGGGGCCGGGCCTGCGGCGTCGCCGCCCGGCGGTGGGGTCGGGTCCAGCTCGTACAGGAACCGGCTGGGCTGCTCCTCGTGGTCGTCGCCGCCCACCGCGGCCGAGGCGACCGCGCTGACCAGCAGCCGGCGGCGGGCCCGGGTCACCGCCACGTGGAAGAGCCGGCGCTCCTCGTCGAGCAGGGCGGAGGTCTGCCCGACGCGGACCGCCCGCCCGCCGTCGCCGGGGCCGGGGCCGCCGTCGCCGGAAACCCGCCCGGCCCCGCCGACGTCGTGCCCGCCGGTGTGGTGTCCGCCGGTGTCGTGTCCGCCGGCGTCACGGCCGGCGAGCACGTCCACCAGCCGTTCGGAGCCGAGCAGGCTGCCGCGCAGCCGCAGGTCCGGCCAGACGCCCTCCTGCACCCCGGCGACGGCGACCAGGTCCCACTCCAGCCCCTTCGCCGCGTGCGCGGTGAGCAGCCGGACGGCCTCCCCGCGGTCCGCCGTCGGCGCCAGGGTGTCGGCCGGCAGGTCCTGGCCGAGCACGTGGTCGAGGAAGACCTCGGTGCGCGCGCCGGGCAGCCGGTCGGCGAACCGGGCCGCCGCGTCGAAGAGGACCAACACGGCGTCGAGATCCCGGTCGGCGGCCTCCGCCCGCCACCGCCGCGCGGTCTCGTGCTCCCCGGTCGCCGCCCGGCCCAGCGTGATCGCGCCGGCCCAGCGCTCGGCGAGCCCACTGGCGTCCCACACCGCCCACAGCACGTCCTCGGCGGTGACGCCCGGCCGCTGGGCCGTCTCCCGGGCGATGGCCAGCAGCCCGGCCACCGCCTGCGCCGGCTCCGCCCAATGCCGGTCGATCCCGGACAGCTCCTCCGGATCGCGCAGCGCGTCGACGATCAGCTCGCCGGATGGGCGGCGGTCCCCGACCGCCAGGGCGAGCGCCCGCAGCCCCTGGCGCAGCCGCCGCTCGGCCAGCGGATCGGCCCCGCCCAGCGGCGAGTGCAGCAGCGCCACCGCCGCCTCCTCGTCCAGCCGGGCCGGCTCCAGGGCGCAGCGCAGCAGGAGCAGCAGCGGGGCGACCGCCGGTTGGAGGTGCAGCGGCAGGTCCTCGCCGTGCACCACCGTCGGCACCCCGGCCGTGTGCAGGGCCCGGCGCAGCGACGGCAACTGCCGGGCCGTCGAGCGCACCAGCACCGCCATCCGCGACCACGGCACCCCGTCGAGCAGGTGCGCGGCGCGCAACGCCTGGGCCAGCCAGGCGGCCTCGCTGGTGGCCGAGCGGAAGGTGCGCACCTCCACCATGCCGGCCGGGGCGTCGGGCAGCGGGCGCAGCCGCCGGTGGGCCCCCGGGCCACGCAGCCGGCCGGCGAGCCGCCGGGTCCCGGCGATCAGCCCCGGCCCCGCCCGGTACGAGGTGGTCAGCACGACCTGCGCGGCCGGCGCGCCGGAGGCGGTGCGGAAACGGTGCGGGAATGCGGCCACCCCGGCCGGGTCGGTGCCCCGGAACGCGTACGTGGCCGAGTCGGGGTCGGCGAACGCGACCAGGGACTTGCCGCCGCCGGCCAGCACGGCGAGCAGGTCGAGCTGGGCGGGGTCGGTGTCGGCCAGCTCGTCGACGTAGACGTGGGCGAGGCGGCGGCGCTCGGCCTCCAGCAGCCCCGGATCGTCGAGCAGCAGGCCGGTGGCGGCCCGGACCAGCTCCGCCGGGTCGTACGCGATCGAGCCGCGGTTGCTGACGTCGCGCAGCGCGAGCACGGCCACGTACTCCCGCAGGAAACGCGCGGCGGCCGGCCAGTCGGCGCGGCCCAGCCGCTCGCCCAGCCGGGCCAGCTCCGCCGGGCCCACCCCGCGCTCGGCCGCCCGCATCAGCAGGTCGCGGAGCTGGGCCGCGAACGCCCGGGTACGCAGGGCGGGGCGCAGGTCCTCCGGCCAGCCGACCGGGTCGTCGTCGGGCTCCTCGCCGACCACGTCCAGCAGTTCCCGGATGATCAGATCCTGCTCGGGGCCGGTGAGCAGGCGCGGCGACGGCTCGCCCCGCTCGGCGGCGGCCCGGCGCAGCAGCCCGTACGCGTACGCCGGGAAGGTGCGCACCAGCGGCTCGCGCAGCACCCGCCGCCCGTCGCCGGCCACCCGGGCCTCGATCCGCCGGCGCAGGTCGGTGGCCTGCCGCCGGCCGAAGGTGAGCACCAGGACCCGCTCCGGGTCGACCCCCTCGGCCACCCGGGCGGCGACCGCCTCCACCAGAACGCTGCTCTTGCCGGTGCCCGGCCCGCCGACGACCAGCATCGGCCCGTCGGTGTGCGCCACGACCTCGGCCTGCAACGGGTCGTCCCGCCACCCGTCGCCCCACGCCGGCCCTGCCGCGGCTCCCCGCGCACCATCGCCCTGCAGCCGCGCGCCATCAGCCTGCAGCCGCGCGCCGGCGCCCTGCTGCGCGCCGTCACCCTGCAGCCGTGCGCCATCGCCCTGCAGCCGCCCGCCGGCGTCAGCTCCGCTGTGAGCGGCCTGTCCGCCATGGTCGGCCCCGTGACCGGCCTGCGCGCCATCGCCGCCCGGCCCGCCGGCCCGACGCTCCCGCCCGGCCGCCCCGTCGGGCCGACCGCCCTCCCACGCCGCCCCATCGGGCCGACCGTCCTCCCACGTCGTCCCGTCGGGCCGACCGCCCCCCAACGCCGCCCCGTCGGGCCGACGGCCCCCCCGGGCCGCCTCGACAGGCCGGCGCACCAGCCGGTACGCCTGCATCCCCCCATCCCACCACGCCCCACCGACACCCACTCACCCTCACCCCCGCCCCTCGCCCTCGCCCTCGCCGGTGATCAAGAGGTTTGCGTCAACTTGGTAATCAACTTTGACGCAAACCTCTTGATCACCGAGGCGGGGTGGGGGCGCGGGGGCCGCGCGGGGCGGGTGGGGGGCGGGAGGGTGGGTGGGGGGCGGGCGGGGTGGGTGGGGCGGTCAGGGGAGGTGGGATTCCAGGGTGGTCAGGGCATCGGGGATGGTGTCGGCCACCAGGAGGAGGTCCTTGCCCGCCGGCTTGAGGAAGTGGCGGTCGGTGAGCATCGTGAGCCAGTCGAGCAGGGGGCGGTAGAAGCCGTCCGCGTCGACCAGCACCATCGGCTTGGCGTGCAGGGCGAGGGTGGCGGTCGTCCACACCTCGAACAGCTCGTCCAGGGTGCCCAGCCCGCCGGGCAGGGTGAGGAACGCGTCCGACTTCTCGATCATCAGGGTCTTGCGGTCGGCCATGCTGGCGGTGACCAGCAGCTCGTCCGAGGCGAGGTCGGCGACCTCCAGGTCGACCAGGGACTGCGGGATCACCCCGACGGTAGGGCCGCCGGCCGACCGGGCCCCGTCGGCCACCGCCCCCATCATCCCGACGCAGCCACCGCCGCTGACCAGGGTGTGCCCGCGCCGGGCGATCTCCCGGCCGGTCTCGGCGGCGAGGTCCAGCCAGCGCTGGTCGAGCGTACGGGAGGACGCGCAGAACACGCAGATCGCTGCCACCGGTTCAGCCCTCCCGGGCCTGCTCGACAGCGGCCCCCTCACCAGCGGTCCCCTCACCAGCGACCCCCTCGGCGGCGGCCCGCTGGTCGGCAGCGGCCTGCTCGACAACGGCCCGATCCCCATCAGCCCGATCCGCGTCGGCCCGATCCGCGTCGGCCCGATCCGCGTCGGCCCGATCCGCGTCGGCCCGATCGGCGGCCCGCTGGCCGGCCTCGGTGCGCGCGACCGCCTCCTCGCGGATCGCCTCCTGCTCGGCGGAGAGCGCCGCCTCGGCGGCCACGATGTGCCGCACGGCGGCGTCGACGTCGTCGGTGAGGCAGATCAGCTCCAGGTCGACCGGGCCGATCTTGCCGTCGGCGGCCATCGTGTCGCGCAGCCAGTCGAGCAGGCCCCGCCAGTAGTCCGTGCCCATCAGCACCACCGGGAACCGGGTGACCTTGCCGGTCTGCACCAGCGTCAGGGCCTCGAACAGCTCGTCCATGGTGCCGAAACCGCCGGGCAGCACCACGAACGCCTGCGCGTACTTGACGAACATGGTCTTGCGGGCGAAGAAGTACCGGAAGTCGATGGCCAGGTCGACCCAGTCGTTGAGGCCCTGCTCGAAGGGCAGCTCGATGCCGAGCCCGACGGACAGCCCGCCGGCCTCGCTGGCGCCCCGGTTGGCCGCCTCCATCACGCCCGGCCCGCCGCCGGTGATCACCGCGTACCCGGCGCGGGCCAGGGCGCCGCCCAACTCCTCGGCCAGCCGGCACTCGGGGCTGTCCGGCTTGCTGCGGGCGGAGCCGAAGACGCTGACCGCGGGCGGCAGGTCGGCCAGGGTGTCGAAGCCCTCCACGAACTCGGCCAGGATGCGCAGCGCCCGCCAGGCGTCCTTCGTCTTCCAGTCACCACGGCCCCGGGAGTCCAGCAGCCGCTGGTCGGCGGTGCTGGTCGGGATCGCGCCACGACGCAGCGTGACCGCGCCCCGGTGCCGCTCCCGCCCCGGCCCACGGGCCGGACCTCGCCCGCCGCTGTCGCTCCTGGCAGCCCTGTCACTCATGCAAGCAACCGTAGTGGAGGGGCGGTTGCGGGGTGCGACGCCCGCACCAGGGGCGGGCCGGAGAAATTTTCCGCGACCAGGGCAACTAATTCGCTCGCCCGTACGTCTTACCATTCATATACCGGGTATGCCCCGGCGCGCGCCTTCGGGGGAGGAGCCAGCGTGATCAGCAACAGCGAGATGATCCGGATCCGTCGGCAGATGCAGCGGCGGATCCGGGACGTGGTGGCCGAGCGCCGCCGTGCCCGGCAGATGGAGGCCCCCGTCGCCGACCTCACCGGCGACCCGACCGACACCCGCCCCGAGTCGTCCCTGACCCCGACCGCCTGACCGACGCAGGTCGCCGGGGCGGCCCGCCCACCGCCGCACGGTGCAGCGGACCGCCCCAGCCCGCCCGGGCCGGCGCACGGTGCGGCGGGCCGCCCCGGCGCGTCCGGGCCGACGCCGGGGTGCTCAGGCCGGGGCGAGCCAGCGGTGCAGGGTCGCCGCGCCGTCGCGGATCTTGCCGATCTCGACGTGCTCGTCCGGGTGGTGGGCCAGGTTGGGGTCGCCCGGGCCGAAGTTCAGCGCGGGGATGCCCAGCGCGGCGAACCGCGCCACGTCCGTCCAGCCGAGCTTGCCGATCGGCGCGGCGCCGACGGCCGCCAGGAACTCCTTCGCCGGGGCCGCGTCCAGCCCCGGCGCCGCCCCGGCGGCGAAGTCGGTCACCCGCAGCTCGAAGCCGTCGAAGACCTCGCGCAGGTGCGCCTCGGCCTCGGCCGGCGTCCGGTCGGGCGCGAACCGGTAGTTGACCTCGATCTCGCACCGGTCCGGCACCACGTTGCCGGCGACCCCGCCGCTGATCCGCACCGCGTTCATGCCCTCGCGGTAGTCGCAGCCGTCGATGGTGACGCGCCGCGCCTCGTACGCCGACAGCCGGCGCAGCACCTCCCCCGCGCCGTGGATGGCGTTCACCCCGTGCCAGGAGCGCGCCGAGTGGGCCCGTACGCCGGTGGTGGTCACCACCGACCGCATGGTCCCCTGGCAGCCGGCCTCGACGATGCCGTACGTCGGCTCCAGCAGCACCGCGAAGTCCGCCTGGAGCCACTCCGGGTGCGCCTCGGCGACCAGGAAGAGCCCGTTGTACTTGGACTCGATCTCCTCGGCCTCGTAGAAGAAGTACGTCACGTCGTAGCGCGGGTCGGGCAGGGTGACCGCCAGGTGCAGCGCGTACGCGACGCCGGACTTCATGTCGGAGGTGCCGCAGCCGTACATGAGGTCGCCGCGCATGGTCGACGGGAAGTTGTTGTTCAGCGGAACGGTGTCCAGGTGCCCGGCGAGCACGACCCGGGAGGCCCGCCCCAGGTCGGTGCGCGCCATCACGGTGTTGCCGTGCCGGAAGGTGGTCAGGTGCGGCACCCCGCGCAGCACCTGCTCGACGCAGTCGGCGATGGCCTTCTCGTGGAGGGAGACGGACTCTATGTCGACCAGTGCACGGGTCAACGCCACCGGATCGGCGAGGACCTCGGGGGTCAGCGGGTTCTCCATGGTTCGCACGGTACCGTCACAGGCGTGACGACTGCACAGCCTGCGTGGGGCATCGGCCTGGCCACGACCACCGCTGACGAGCAGGTGCTCGACACCTGGTATCCGACGGGCAAGCTGGGGCTCGGCGAGCTGCCGTTGGTCCCGGGCGAGGACGAGGCGGACGTGCTGGACCTGCCGCCGGGCGCGGTCGGCGAGCGGGCGCTGCCGGGCCTGCGTACGGTCCAGGTGGTCACCGTCATCGGCTCGCTGGACGACCCGATCAAGGACGCCGCCGACGCGTACCTGAGGTTGCACCTGCTCTCCCACCGCCTGGTGCGGCCCAACGAGCTGAACCTCGACGGCATCTTCGGCAAGCTGGCGAACGTGGCCTGGACGTCGGCGGGGCCGTGCCCGCCGGAGCGGGTCGACGAGCTGCGGGTGATCGAGCGGGCCGCCGGCCGCCACCTGGCCGTCTACGGGGTGGACAAGTTCCCCCGGATGACCGACTACGTGGTGCCCTCCGGGGTGCGCATCGCCGACGCGGACCGGGTCCGGCTCGGCGCGCACCTGGCCGCCGGCACCACGGTCATGCACGAGGGCTTCGTCAACTTCAACGCCGGCACGCTGGGCGCCTCGATGGTCGAGGGGCGCATCGTGCAGGGCGTGGTGGTCGGCGACGGCTCCGACATCGGCGGCGGCGCGTCGATCATGGGCACCCTCTCCGGCGGCGGCACCGACCGGGTGCGCATCGGCGAGCGGAGCCTGGTGGGCGCGAACGCGGGCGTCGGCATCTCGCTCGGCGACGACTGCGTGGTCGAGGCGGGCTGCTACGTCACGGCGGCCTCGAAGATCGCCCTGCCGGACGGCCGGGTGGTCAAGGCCCGCGAGCTGTCCGGGGTCGACGGGCTGCTGTTCTGGCGCAACTCGGTCACCGGCGCGCTGGAGGCCCGCCCGCGCACGGGCCGGGGCATCGAGCTGAACGCCGCACTGCACGCCAACGACTGACGGGCGGCGCCAACGACCGCCGGCGGCCCACGCGCCGACCACCGGCGGCAGGACCGCACGTCCGGGCCCGACGGGATGGGACCGCCGGGCCCGGACGCCGGGTCACCTCAGCCGGTACGCCTGGATGATCCGCGTGGTCACCGTGTTGCCCGCGGTGTCCTTGGCGGTGGCGCGCAGCGACACGTAGCCGGTGCCCGCCGGGTGGTGCAGCGTCGCCACCCAGCCGGCGCCCTGGCGGCGCAGTTCCGCCTTGCGCCAGGTCGTGCCGCCGTCGTAGGAGGCGTCGACGGTCAGCGCCGCCACCTTCGCCGTCGGCGCGCCGTCCTGCGGTTCGACCCGCACCGGCACGGTGAAGGCGCGGCCCGCCGGGGCGCTGTTGTCGGCGCGCAGCGCCGGGGCGAAGCGCACCGCCGTCGCCGGCTGCGGCACGAACTCGTCACCGGCGACGTGCTTCGAGCGGAACGTCCACGCGGCGGTCACCTCGGTGCTCAGGTCGGCGACGTCGCGCCTGGCCTGGACCTCCACCCGGTAGTTCGCCGCGCCCGGGGGCACCTCGAAGTCGCCGTACCCGGCGTACCCGCTCTCGCCGACCAGCTTCCCGTCGCGGTAGAGCCGGGTCCACTCGGTCTCGTTGAGCGACGCGCCGACGTGCCCGGCCGCGTCGCTGTGCACGGACAGGTCGACCACGATGAGGTCGCCCTGGCGGGTGATCCCCTCGGTGCCCCAGCGCCGCGCCGGGAACGACGGCGAGAGCGGGGCGGCGCCCCACGTCTCGTGCCGGGTCTGCCCGGGCCGGTACCTCGTCAGCGGCGACGCCAGCAGCGCCTTCACGTCCAGCCAACCGTCCTCGGCCCGGGTGCCGAAGTCCAGCTCGCTGCTCCAGCTCACGGCGTTGGTGCTGTAGTGCTCGACCCGCTTGCCGGGCACCGCCGTGGGCAGGACCAGCGCGGATCCGCCCGTGTTGTACTCCGGTTCGCCGTAGATGATCCGTTCCGCCGCCATCCCCGGGTACGCGTCCCGGAAGGTGTGCACGACGGTGGCGAGGTCCTTGGCGCGGTAGTGCTTGACGAAGCCGGTCGGCAGCCGACCCGGGAAGGCTTCCAGCAGCGCGTAGAGGTATGGGCTGCTCTCGGCGTCCGCGTCGACCCACTGGCTGCCGATGGTGGACACGAAGCGGTCCGGCGTGCTCGCCGGGCCGACCTGCGCGCTGGTCACCCCGGCGAAGCCGGCGCTCCACAGGCCGTACGAGTAGATGCTGTCGTCGGCCCCGTAGAAGACCGCGCTCACGTCGACCAGTTCGGCCGTCGCGCCGCGCTCGGGCACCGTGGCCAGCACCGGCCTGCCAGCGCGGGCGTCGAGGGTGAGCGTGAGCGGCCGGTCGACTACCAGCTCGGGCTGGGCGAGCAGGGCGGCCCCGGCGGGTTCGCCCGCCTCGTCGGTGGCGAACAGGTAGCTGCCCAGCCCGTAGCGGCCCTTCGGCAGACGCACCGTGGCCGTCGAGACGCCGCCGTAGATGTCGGTGGGGAAGGTGAAGGCGTCCAGGTTCATCAGGCTGGTGCCGTAGTCGGTGGTGGGCTTGCCGTCGACCCCGATGTGGCGGATGGTGACGTCGTAGCTCTCCACCTCGCGGTACACGGCGATCGGGGTGACCGCCACGGTGTCGCCGGAGCGGGCGACGACCCGGCCGGTGTGGTAGCCGTCCGGGGCGTCGACGCGGGTGTCGGCGCTGACCTGCACCCCGGCCGTGCCGCCGGCCGGCACGGTGACGCGGGACGCGCCGAGGCGGAACAGGCCGGCGGGGCTCGGCTTGCCGTCCGGCCCGGTGGCCTCGATCGTCAGGTCGAGGGTGACCGGGGCAGTCCCGGAGTTGTGCCAGGTGACCGTGCGGTCGAGCACCGGGTCGTCGTCGTGCGGCCACTGTGCCCGCCCGAACGACACGCTCACCGGGTCGCCGGTGACCTGCTGCCCGATGGCCCGGGCCACGTCGACCCGGCCCGCGCCCTGCTGGTAGGCGGTCTGCTCGGGGTGCGGCTTCGCGGCGGCCATCAGGGTGGCCTTCAGCGCGCCGGCCTTCCAGTCGGGGTGCCGCTGGGCGAGCAGCGCCACCGAGCCGGCGACGTGCGGGGTGGCCATGGACGTGCCGGAGGCCGCCACGTACCGGTCGCCGACCGGCTCGCCGAGGGTGGTGCCGGCGGCGCGGGCCGCGACGATGTCCACGCCGGGGGCGGTGATGTCCGGCTTGAGGGCGTCGTCGCCGGTGCGGGGCCCGCGGCTGGAGAAGTCGGCCAGCTCGTCGTCCCGGTCGACGGCGCCGACGGCGAGGGCGGCGTCCGCGCTGGCCGGTGAGCCGACGGAGGCGTCCGTGCCGAAGTTGCCGGCGGCGAGGACGAACAGGGCGCCGGTCTGCGCGGTGAGGGTCTGCACCGCCTCCTCCAGCGGGTCGACCTCCGGGGTGTCCCAGCCGCTGAGGCTCATGTTGACCACGGTGGCCCGCTTGTCGACGGCGGCCCACTGCATGCCGGCGAGGATCGCCGAGTCGGAGCAGCCGTTGTCCTCGCACACCTTGCCGGAGACCAGCGTGGCGTCCGGCGCGACGCCCCGGTACTTCCCGCCGGAGGCCGCGCCGCTGCCGGCGATGGTGGAGGCGACGTGGGTGCCGTGGCCGATCGTGTCGCCCGGCTCGGCCACCTCGCTGAAGTTGCGCGACTCGGCGAGCCGGCCGGCGAGGTCGGGATGCTCGGCGTCGACGCCGGTGTCCAGTACCGCGACGGTGACGCCCCTGCCGGTGAGGCCGGCCGCCCATGCGGTGGGCGCGCCGATCTGCGGCACGCTGTGGTCGAGGGTGACCCGACGCCTGCCGTCCAGCCAGAGCCGGTCGACACCCCCCGCCGTGTCGACACGGGCCGCCGCCCGGCCGGTGGTCATCGCGCCCCAGACCGCGCCGGCCCGGGCCTTCTCGGCCGTCACGGCCGCGCCCCGGATGGCCGGCAGGTCGCGGGTGACCCGGGTGCCGGCGATGCCGGCGACGGCCCGGCGGGCGTCGCCCGGCCGGTACGACACCAGCAGCGGCAGGCTGTCGCGGCGGGCGTCGTCGTAGCCGGCGGCGATCAGCTCGGTCACGTCGAACAGCCGGGGGTCCACCCGGCCGGAGCGCAGCAGGGGCAGGGCGTCCTGCGGCTGCACGGTGACGTGGCCCCGGTCGCGCCGGACCAGGAAGCGCAGCTTGTCGCGCCCCGCGCCGGGGCGGATGCTCACCGTGCCGGAGCCGGTGACGGTGACCCGGTCGCCGGTGACCAGGGTGACGGTGGCCGGCCGGCCGGCGACGGGCCCCGCCGCGCCGGCGCCGCCGGGCGCGGCGGCGGGCGTGCCGGGCGACCCGGCTGCGGGGGTCGCGGCCGGGGCGGCGGCGGCCGGGGCGGTCAGGGGCGCGGCGAGCAGCAGGCCCAGGGCCAGCGCCAGGCTGGCCGGTTTTCTTCCCTTTCGATGCAACTCGATCCTCCTCGTGCGGCGTCATCAATGACGGGGTCGCATTGACAGGAGAAGAATTACATACTCGGTATGCATAGGTGAAGACATAAACGTGACGAACTCCGCACAGAGCCGAGATCCGACCGGGCATCATCGTCCGATGACCTCCATGAAGGACCGCATGCTGGCCGGCGAGCTCTACCGCGCCGAGGGCCCCGAGCTCACGGCCGACCTGGACCTCGCCGCGCGCCGCAACGAGGCGTTCAACCGCAGCTCCGCCACCGACCCGCAAGCCCGGCTGGCCGCGCTGCGCGAGCTGCTCGGCTCGGTCGGCGAGGACACCGTGGTCCGCCCGCCGTTGCACTGCGACTACGGCTGGCACATCCACCTCGGGCCGCGCGGGTTCGTCAACTTCAACGCCGTCTTCCTCGACGTCGCCCCCATCACCATCGGCGCGGACGTCCAGATCGGACCGAACGTGCAGCTCCTGACGGCCACCCACCCCGTCGACCCGGAGCCCCGGCGGCAGAAGTGGGAGGCGGCCCAGCCGATCACCCTCGGCGACAACGTCTGGCTCGGCGGCGGGGTGATCGTGCTCGCCGGGGTCACCATCGGCGACAACACCGTGGTCGGCGCCGGGGCCGTGGTGACCCGCGACCTGCCGGCGAACGTCGTCGCCGTGGGCAACCCCGCCCGCGTGGTACGCACCATCGGCTGAGCCGCCGCAGCTCCGGCCATCAGGGGCCCCCACCTGCGAAAACATCTCGCCCCAGGGTGGCCGAAGCAGCCCCGCAGGGTGCACTCTGGGTAGTGGAGCCATCACAAGGAGGCACCGATGGCCGGTCGGGTGCTCGAACTACGCGTACACGGGGTGTCCAACACTCCCCCGGACCAGGTGCTCGGCCTGGCCCCACAGCCCGGCGACGAGGACCCCCGCCCCTGGCTCGTCGCCGGCGACGAGGTGACCGGCTTCTACCGCTCCACCGACGTCGGGCCGGACGACTCGGTGGTCGTCGAGGCGTACAGCTGGGGGCAGTTGACCTCCGGCGCGCGGACCGCACGGGACGTCGAGCGGGCCCTGTGGACGCTGCTGCTGCCCTTCACGCTGGCGAACGTGGCGCTGCACGCCCGGCCCGGCATCCCGCCGGACCCCGACGAGGAGCGCTGGGGCAGCCGGTCCGGGATCACCGCCTGGCTGGTCCGGCTGTTCTGCCTCAGCCTCACCGGGACGCTGGTCCTCGCCGCCACCGGCATCGGCGTGGACCTCGTCGCCTGGCAGTGCGTCGACGACGAGTGCCTGCGCCGCGTCCCGGGCGTGTGGGAGTTCCTCGCCCACGGCTGGTGGCGGCAGGGCGCACACTCCCTCGTCGTCGGCCTCGCGATCCCGCTCGGCCTGCTGGCCCTGCTCGGCCTGCTCGCCTGGCGCACCTACCAGTACGAGGCGGAGATGCCGGCCGCGCCGGCCACCCGCCCGGCGGCCGACCCCGCCCCGGCCGGCGCGACGCCCCCCGGCGACGGCCGCCCACCGGAGCAGGCCGCCACCGCCAACCCGTTGCAGGACCCCACCTTCTGGTGCGGCGAGGGGCAGCTGCGCCGCGCCGGGGTGCTGCACCTCTGCGTCGGCGCGGTGATCGCGGCGGCCGTGCCGCTCGGCACGGTCCTCGCCATGGACCCGCCGCTGGGCGTACGGGCCGCCGTCGCCTGGCCCACCGTGGCGCTGCTCGGCGCGGTGGTGCTGATCGCCGTGGTGGCCCTGGGCCGCCCCTGGCTCAGCCGCCGCGCCGGTGACACCCCCCTCGGCCCGTGGAGCGCGGCGGTCATCGTGCTCACCTGCGCCGGGGTGACCGGCACGGTGCTGCTCCTGCTGCTGCCCGACGGCCCGGCCGGCATCCCGCTGGCGCAACTGCGCCCGCCCGCCGGGTGCATCCGCGACCCGGCGCAGGCCGGCTGCCTCGTCGACCGCTCGCTGCCCGGCTACGACTGGATCATCGCCTGGTACGGCACCGGCCAGGTGCTCCTGCTCGCCGCCATCGGCGCGGTGGCCCGGTCCGGCCGGCGGGCGCTGGCCGCGCCGGTCGCCGCCGCGCTGCTGCTGCCGCTCGGCGTCGCCTGGATCGCCGGCTGGCTGCCCGCCGTCCCGCCGGCCCCGCAACGGCTGGACGACTGGATGCTCACCGTCCCCGCGATCGCGCTGGCCGGCGGCGGGCTGCTGCTGCCCCGCACCGGCCCCGCCGCGCCGCCGCGCCCCGGGCAGCCGCACGCCGACCTCGGCTGGGGCGGGCGCGGGCCGGCGGTGATCGCCGGGTTCGGCTGGCTGCTCGGCATCGCGTACTGCTCCGGGGTGCTCTACTGGGTCACCGACCGGCTCACCGACGGCAATCCGGCGGGCGGCCGGACCGGGGTGGTCCCGCCGCTGCCGGTGATGTGGGCCGGCCTCGCCTTCGCCGTCGCGGTGCTCGCCCTGGCCGGGGTCGCGCTCCGCGCCGGCCTGCTGTTCCACCGGCTCCGCCGGCAGGAGTACGCCGAGCTGGTGCCCGGCGACAACACCCTCTCCGCGCACGACCGGCGGCGCTGCCGCGACGTGAGCGCGTACCGGGCGCTGCACCGGCTGGTGGGCGAGCACGCCCTGCGCCTCATCGGCTGGTACGCGGTGGTCGGCGCCGCGCTCGCCACCCTCGGCGCCGCCGCCGCCCTCTCCCACGTCCCGCCCGACGCCGCCACCGTGACCGGGTGGCCGACGGTGGTCAAGGCGGTGGCCGACGCCGGCGACACCCTGCTCGGCTGGCTGCCGGTGGCCATCGCCGCCGTGGGGCTCATGGTCTACCGCAACGACACCGTGCGCCGCTCGGTCGGCGTGCTCTGGGACATCGGCACCTTCTGGCCACGGGCCGCGCACCCCCTCGCCCCGCCCAGCTACGCCGAACGGGCGGTGCCGGAACTCCAGACCCGCACCGCCGGCCTGCTCGCGCTCGGCGAGCACGACCCGCGCCGGGTCGACGGGATCATCCTCTCCGGGCACAGCCAGGGCGCGGTGATCTGCGCGGCGGTGCTCCTCCAGCTCCCCGCCCGCTGGCGGCGACGGATCTGGTTCTTCTCCTACGGCTGCCAGCTCACCCGGCTGTACGGGCGGATCTTCCCCGCGTACTTCGGGCCGGACCGGCTGCCGGCGCTGGCCGACGCGCTGCGCGGGCCGTCCGGGCGGCCCGGCTGGACCAACTTCTGGCGGGACACCGACCCGCTGGGCTGGCCGGTGACGGCCGGCGAACGGAACCTGCCCGTCCACGACCCGGACGCGCTGCACCCCACCGGCGGGGAGGTCGCCGACCCGCCGATCCGCAACCACAGCGCCTACCCGGATGCCGCCGAGTTCCGCCGCGAGCGGGCCCGGGTGACCTGGCTGCTGCGGCGCGGCGTCCCGACACCCCGGCAGGGCGTCGGCTGACCCGCCCGGCGGGGCGCGGGCCGGTGCCGCCGCCCCGGGTCAGGCCGGCGGCGGGTCGGCCAACCGGACCACCAGGTCCGCCCGGCCGGCGGTGCCCGCCACCACGGCCGCGTTGGTCTCGTCGCTGCCCAGCGCCCAGGCCCGCGCCTGCTCCGGCGACCGCCCGTACGCCTCGTGCCGGGCGGTCAGCCGGCGGTGCCGCACCTCGGCGTCCAGGTCCAGGAACCACGCCTCGTGCAGCAGCGACCGCACCTCGTCCCACGGGTAGTCCGGCAGCAGCAGGTAGTTGCCCTCGGTCACCACCAGCCGGACCTCCGGCGGCACCTCGATCGCCCCCGCGACCGGCTCCTCCAGGTCCCGGCGGAACTCCGGGGCCCACACCGAGGTCGGCTCCAGCCGGTGCAGCCGGCGCAGCAGCGCCACATACCCGGTCACGTCGAACGTGTCCACCGCGCCCTTGCGCGCGTCCAGGCCCAGCCGGCGCAGCTCCGCCTGCGCCAGGTGGAACCCGTCCATCGGCACCAGCCGGGCCACCCCGCCCAGCTCGGCGACGACCCGCTCGGCCAGCGTCGACTTGCCCGCCCCGGGCGCGCCCGCGATGCCCAGCAGCTGGCGGGGACCGGCGTCGGCGAGGGCGCGGGCCCGCGCCACCAGCTCCTCGACGGCCAGCACGTCGGCGGCCGGCATCAGCCCAGCACCGGCTCGGAGATCGTGAACCGGGCGTCCACCGCCGCGTGCACGGCCTGCGGCTGCGGGTCCAGGTCCAGCTCCGGCGGGCCGCCGGACTCCGCGCCGCCCCCGGCGAACGCGGCACGGGCGAACATCGGCTGCGGGGCCGCCCCGGTGTCGGCCAGCTCCAGCAGGGCGGTCACGCGCGCGCCGAGCGCCTCCGCGTACTCCCGGGCGCGGGCCAGCGCGTCGGCGATCGCGGCGTGCCGGGCGTCGCGGTGGGCCGGGCTGTCCGGCCGCAGCGACCACCACGGGCCGGCGATCTCGACCTGGTCCTGGTCGGCCAGCCGCAGCATCAACTCGCCCAGCGCGGTGAAGTCGGTGACGGTGACGGTGGTGGCGACGCTGCCGTGCCAGGCCACCACCCGCTCGCCGGAGCGGCGCGTCTGCGGCCACACCCGCAGGTCGCCGGTCTCCCGGCGGTCCACTGCCGGCTCGGCGGCGTCGAGCAGCACCCGCACGGCCGCGGCCCGCTCGGCCAGCCGGCTCAGGACGGCCTCCCGGCTGCGGTCCCGGGCCGTCGCGGTCACCGTGAACCGCGCCAGCTCGGGCGGAACCTCCCGGTACGCCTCGCCGCGCACCGCCACGACCGGTCCGTCCACCATGCCTTCACCCTAAAGGAAGGGCACCTTGTTAACGCATTCTGTAGAGCAGGGGCCCCTTCCTAACCCGGGGCGGCGGGCAGGTGGGTGGCGGGCGGCTGGGCGGCGGGCAGGTGGGCCGCGTAGGTCACCGTCGCGTCGGTGACCGTGCAGCCGGTCAGGTAGCCGCCGGCCGCACCGAGCTCCAGCAGGTACGCCAGCTCACCGTCGACGGCCGCGCCGTGCGCCGCGCCGCCGTCGGCCTTCGCTCCGTCGGCCTCTCCGGCCCGCGGGAAGGTGCGGGGGGCTGCGGCGGGCAGCTCCCGGTCGAGCAGCGCCAGCCGGAGCCCGCGCGCCCGCTGCTGGAGGTCGGCCAGGGCCGGCGCGTCGCCGCCGCGCAGCGCGGCAGCGTACCGGTCGAGGAGACCGGTCACCCGGTCGAGCTGGGCGAGCACCTGGTCGCGGTTGTTCAGCAGCATGTCCACCGTGCGGGCGGCCGGCGTGCCGACGACGCGGGTGCCGTCGCGGAAGCTGCCGGCGGCCAGCCCCAGCGCGGCGTCGCGCAGGTCGGCCTCCGCCACCGTGGCGGCCAGGGCACCGGCCAGCAGGTGCGGCAGGTGCGAGGCGAGGGCCGCCGCCGCGTCGTGGGCGTCCGGATCCAGCGGTACGACCCGCGCGCCGAACACGTCGACGAGCAGCGCGGCCAGCGTCCGGAACCGGTCGAGGCCCGCCGCCGTGGGGCAGAGCACCCAGGCCGCGCCGTCGAAGAGGGCGGGGCTGGCGGCGGTCAGCCCGGCGCGCTCCGTCCCCGCCATCGGGTGTCCCGGCACGAACCGGCCGGTCAGCCCGTGCGCCGCCGCGTACGCGGCGATCCCGCCCTTGGTGCTGCCGACGTCGGTGAGCACGCAGCCGGGGCCGGTCAGCCCGCTGACGTTGTGCAGGGCCTCCGGCAGGCTGGACAGCGGGCCGCAGAGGAACACCACATCCCGGTCGCGGACGGCGTCGGCGAGCGCGTCGGGGAAGACGACGCCCCGCGCGCGGCCCTCCGCCCGGGTGGCGGCGTCCGGGTCCCAGCCGGCGACGTCGAGGCCCCGCTCCCGCAGCCGGAGCAGGATCGAGCCGCCGATGAGCCCGGTGCCCACCACTGCGGCCCGGAGCATCTCCACCATCACGCGCCGTCAGGGCTGGGCGAGGCGGGCGGCGACCGCCGCGACGTGCTCGTCGGACTCGGTCAGCGCCGCCCGGACGTGCTGCGCGCCGCCCGGCCCGTAGAAGACGCCGGCCGCGACCAGGATGCCCCGGCGGGCCAGCCAGTCGACGGTCGCCCAGCAGTCCTCGCCCCGGGTCAGCCACAGGTAGAGCCCGGCCTCGGAGTGTTCGACGGTGAACCCGGCCCCGGTGAACGCGGCCAGCAGCCGCTCCCGCCGCGCCCGGTAGCGCTCCCGCTGGGCGTCGGCGTGCTCCTGGTCGCCCAGCGCGGCGATCATCGCCGCCTGCACCGGGGCCGGCACGATCATGCCGGCGTGCTTGCGCACCTTCAGCAGCTCCGCCACGAGGGCGGGGTCGCCGGCGACGAAGCCCGCGCGGTAGCCGGCCAGGTTGGAGCGCTTGGACAGCGAGTGCACGGCCAGCAGCCCGTCGTATGACCCGCCGCTCACCTCGGGCGCGAGCACCGAGACCGGCTCGGCGGCGGCCGACCAGCCCAGCGGCAGGTAGCACTCGTCGCTGGCCACGACGGCCCCCCGCTCCCGCGCCCAGTCCACCACCTTGCGCAGGTGGTTGGCGGGCAGCACCCGGCCGGTCGGGTTGCCGGGCGAGTTGACCCAGACCAGGCGGACCCGGGGGTCGGGGCCGAGCGCGGTCAACGAGTCGGTGCGCACGGTGGTGGCCCCGGCGATCCGCGCCCCGTCCTCGTACGTCGGGTAGCAGATCGACGGCACGACGACGACGTCACCGGGCCCGAGGCCGAGCAGGGTGGGCAGCCACGCCACCAACTCCTTGGAGCCGATGGTGGGCAGCACGCCCAGGCCGTCGACGCGCGCGCCGCAGGACCGGGCCACCCACGCCGCGACGGCCTCCCGCAGGGCGGGGGTGCCGGCGGTCAGCGGGTATCCGGGCGCGTCGGACGCGTCGGCCAGGGCCTGCCGGATCACCGGAGGCACCGGGTCGACCGGAGTGCCCATCGACAGGTTGATCGGGCCGTCCGGGTGCGCCGCGGCCAGGGCGGCCGCGGCGTCCAGGGTGTCCCAGGTGAACTCGGGCAGCCGCGACGAGACCGGCGCGGGCCGGTTCAGTGGCCCTCTCCGCGCGGCGGCTGGCCCGCGACGAACGTCGCGTCCTTCTCCACCTTGCCGATCTTCGAGGCGCCGCCGGGCGAGCCCAGGTCCTCGAAGAACTCGTAGTTCGCCCCGGTGTAGTCCTTCCACTGCTCCGGGACGTCGTCCTCGTAGAAGATCGCCTCGACCGGGCAGACCGGCTCACAGGCACCGCAGTCGACGCACTCGTCGGGGTGGATGTAGAGCATCCGGTTGCCCTCGTAGATGCAGTCGACCGGGCATTCCTCGATGCATGCCTTGTCGAGCACATCCACGCAGGGCTCGGCGATGATGTAGGTCACCGGTCTTCTCCTCCGCAAGACACGCCGCGATCACCCGCGACGGTTAGAGCCTAGTATCTCGCCGGGGAGGGGGTCGATCGTGCTCCGACAGCAGGATGTGGGACACCGGATCGTGGTCCGCCGGATTGTGGGGATTCGCGAAGGTCGTCCGCTCTTTTCCGATGCCCTCGGCGAGCTGGTCGAGCTGACCGAGACCCACGTCACCCTGGCCACCGACCAGGGCCGGCTGCGGGTGCCGGTGGCCGAGGTGCACCGGGCCAAGCGGGTGCCGCCGGCGCGCCGGCCGACCGCCGCCGCCGTCGTGGCGCTGGAGCTGGCCGCCGACGAGGCGTGGCCGGCGCCCACGCGGGGCCGGCTCGGCGACTGGCTGCTGCGCAGCGCCGAGGGGTGGAGCGGGCGGGCCAACTCGGCGCTGCCGGTCGGCGACCCGGACCGGCCGCTGCCGGCCGCGCTGGACGCCGTCGAGCGCTGGTACGCCGACCTCGGGCAGCCCGCCATGGTCAACACGCCGCTGCCGCTCGCCGCCCCCGTCGGCGCCGAGCTGGACGCGCGGGGCTGGGCCTCCCGGCCACCGGTGCTGGTGCAGACCGCGCCGCTCGCCCCGCTGCGCGCCGGCCGCCCCGAGCCGCGCGCCGGCCGGGCCGACCCGCCGCCCAGCCGCCTTGGCACGCCGCCGGACCCGGACCACGCCCCGGCGGGCCACAACTCGCCGGGCCGGGCCGGGCCGCCGACCGGCGGGGCCGGCACCCCGCCGGCCGCGCCGGGGCGGGCCGACCTGCCGCCGGTGGAGCTGGCCGCCGCGCCGTCCGACGACTGGCTCGCGGTCGCCGCCGGGCGCAAGGGCGGCCTCCCGGACGCCGCCCGCGACGTGCTCACCGCCGTGGGCCAGGTCCGCTTCGCCCACGTGTACGCCGACGGCGCGCTGCTCGCCGTCGGCCGGGGCACGGTCACCGGCGACGGGCGCTGGCTCGGGCTGAGCCTGATCGAGGCGCTGCCGCACGCCCGCCGGCAGGGCCTGGCCACCCACGTCATCCGCGCCCTGGCCGACTGGGGCGCCGCCCTGGGCGCCTCCGGCGTCTTCCTTCAGGTGGAGCAGCGCAACACCCCGGCGGTGAACCTCTACCGCAGCCTGGGCTTCACCACGCACCACACCTACCTCACCCGCGTCGCCCCCTGAGCGGCGGGGCAAACGGTCAGCGGCGCACGGGGCGGCGCGGCTTGGCGGTCTTGATCTCGGCGTAGCGCTTGAGCATCCGGGAACGGTGGTCGCGGCCGAGCGCGGTGACGGTCAGGTAGCCGACGAGGACCCCGGCGGCGGTCGCCGCGAGATAGAGCCAGATCTGGGCGAAGAAGGTGCCCGCGCCGCCGCCGAACGGGTTCTGCCCGACCAGCAGCGGCCCGACCAGGACGGTCAGCAGCAGCGCGACCCCGACTGCGGCGGCCACGTCGGCCGCCCAGCGGCCCACCGGGCGGTCCTGCCCCCAGCGGAACGCCAGCACGGCGAGGACCAGCCCGATCGCCAGGAACATCGCCAGCGAGACCCGGTCGGCGGCGGTGTCGTCGCCGTCGAAGCCGAGCCTGATCACCACCCGGGCGACCACGTTGACCGCGAACAGCGCCCCCGCGAGCACGCCGACCGCCCGCCACCGATCCCTCATCGCACGCCTCCCGCCGCACCGCCCGCCCCGACGGCGGGCTTCCTGGCAGGAATATCTACCACCGCAACCTGTGCGTCGTCATCACCCGTCGCGACGGGCCGGTGGCGGGGCGAGCACCTGCCGGAACCCCATCACCGCGAACGTCATCGCGCCCGCCACGATCATCGCCAGCCCGACCCAGTTGTCGCCGGCCAGCAGCAGGTCGCCCTCGCTGGTGCGGATCGCCGCCGCGCCCATCAGCACGAACCACGGCGTCGCGGGCAGCACCACCGCCCAGCGGCGGCCCACCGCCGCGTGGGCGAACCAGCTCAGCGCGACGTTGGCGAGAACGGCCACCGGCACCGACGCGCCGACCAGCGTCCCGGAGACCCGGACGGTCGACAGGATCAGCTCCAGCAGGCCCGTCGCCACCGCGGCCACCACGGCCACCACGCCACCGGCGACCCGCAGGGCGAGGTCGAGCAGCCGCCACGGCCGCGACGGCCTCCCCGGCGGGGACGGGGCGGGGGCCTGCGGCGGGACGACCGACATCGGCGCGGCGGGCAGGGTCACCGGACGCCGGCCGCCGCGACCGGGGCGGACCCCGCGCCGTCCCCACTGAGGTCGAGCCCGGCGAACAGGTCGTCCTCCCAGCCGTACGGGCCGCTGCCCGGCCCCTTCTCTCCCACCGCCAGCGTGAAGTACTCCACGCCCATGAACTCGGCCCCGAAGTTGCCGGCGATCGAGTAGAGCCACGAGTTGGCCGGGATCTGGGTGGCGTGCGCCCGCATCGCCGCCTCCTTCGCGGCGTGCTGGTCGGTGGCGTCGATCCGGGCGGCGATCTGCTCGTCGGGGGTGCCGAAGGGCAGGTCGTCGATGCTGCCGATGCCCTCGAACGGGTTGTCCGCCGCCTCGGTGAAGTGGCTCATGCCGGCCTCCAGCACGCTGCGCGGCATGGCCGTCCAGTAGACCTTGGCCGGGGCGATCCCCTCGGCGGCGGCCAGCTCGTGCGCCCGCATCGCCACCCGGTGCGCCTGGATGTGGTCGGGGTGGCCGTAGAAGCCGTTCGGGTCGTACGTGATCATGACCTGCGGGCGTACCTCCCGCATGATTTCCACGACGAACCCGGCGGCCGTGTCGAGGTCGGCCTGCCAGAACGCCCGGGGGTGGTCGTTGGTGGCCAGGCCCATCATCCCCGAGTCGCGGTAGCGGCCCGCGCCGCCGAGGAACCGGTGGTCGGTGACGCCGAGCGCGGCGCAGGCGGCGGCCAGCTCGCCGATGCGGAACCCGCCGAGCTGGTCTGCCTCGGCGGCGGCGAGCTGCGCCAGCTCCGGCACGTGGATCTCGCCCTCCTCGCCGAGCGTGCAGGTCACCAGCGTCACGTGGGCGCCGGCGGCGGCGTAGTGGGCCATCGTCGAACCGGTGCCGATGGACTCGTCGTCGGGGTGCGCGTGGACCAGCAGGAGGCGGCGGTCGGGCAGCGTCGTCACGACGGTCACTCTAACCGGCGGTTCGCCCCCGCCGGCCCCGACGCGTCCCGCCAGGTCCGCCACATCACCCCCGGGGCGGCTCTACGATCCGACGTGTGGACTTTCCGGAGCTGGCCGCCCGCACCCGCCGGTTCGGCCACGGGGCGCCGCGCGCCGTCACCGTGGCCGGCGACGGCTCCCGGGTGATGTTCCTGCGCTCGGCCGGCCCGGAGGATCCCGCCGACGCGCTCTGGCTCCTCGATCCGGCCACCGGCGAGGAGCGGCTGGTCGCCGACCCGGTGGACCTGCTCGGCGCGGGCGGCGACCCGGCCGCGCTCACCCCCGGCGAGCGGGCGCTGCGCGAGCGGCGGCGGCTCAGCGCCGCCGGCATCGGCGCGTACGCGCTGGACGCGGCCGGCCGGGTGGCGGTGTTCGCGCTGGCCGGGCGGCTGTTCCGGGCCGACCTGGTACACGGCGACGTGGTCGAGGTGGCGACCGTCGGCCCGGTGCTCGACCCGCGCCCCGACCCCACCGGCGAGCGGCTGGCGTACGTCACCGACGCCGCCGACGGGGTCCGCCGGGGCGAGCTACGGATCGTGGCCCCCGACGGCGTCGACAGCCTGCTGGCCGGCGAGGACGGCGGGGTCACCTGGGGGCTGCCCGAGCACGTCGCCGCCGAGGAGTTCCACCGGTTCCGGGGCTACTGGTGGGCGCCCGACGGGCGCGGCGTGCTGGCCGCCCGCGTCGACGAGTCCCGCCTGCCCCGCTGGCACCTGCACGACCCGGCCGACCCGGCCAGCCCGCCGACGACGGTGGCGTACCCCCGGGCAGGCGGGCCGAACGCCGAGGTCAGCCTGCACCTGCTCGACCTCGACGACGGCTGGGTCGACGTGCACTGGGACCGGGAGACCTACCCGTACCTCGCCTCCGTCGACTGGGCCGACGGCAACCCGCTGCTCACGGTGCTGCGCCGGTCGCAGCAGCACGGCCTGGTGCTGGCGGTGGACCCGCGTACCGGCGAGACGCAGGTGCACGCCGAACTGGCCGACCCGCGCTGGGTGGAGCCGATCCCGGGCACCCCGGCGCACCTGCCCGACGGCCGGGTGCTGGTCGGCGGCGAGCTGGCCCACGACGGGTACGACGCCCGCTGCCTGTTCGCCGACGGCACCCTGCTCACCCCGCCGTCGCTGTACGTGCGCCGGGTGGTGGGCCGGCTGCCCGCCGGCAACGGCCCGGCCGACCTGCTGGTGGAGGCGAGCGAGGGCGAGCCCAGCCAGCGGCACCTCTACCGGGTGCGGACGCTGATCGGCGGCGGCGTGGACGCCCGCCGGATGAGTGGCACCCCCGGCTGGCACACGGCCGCCGTGGGCGGGGACACGCTGGTGGTCGGCACCTCGTCGCTGGACCAGCCCGGCACCACCTGGGCGGTGTGGCGCGGCGACCGGGAGGTCGCCCAGCTCCGCTCGCTGGCCGCCACCCCGCCGTACGCGCCCCGGCCGACGATGGTGCGGGTGACCGACCGGCGGCTGCCCAGCGCGGTGGTCTACCCCACCCAGCACGTCAAGGGCACCCGGCTGCCGGTGCTGCTGGACGTCTACGGCGGGCCGGGGCACCAGGAGGTGGTGGCCGCGCGGGCGGCCTGGCTGGAGCGGCAGTGGTGGGCCGACTCGGGCTTCGCGGTGGTGACCGTCGACAACCGGGGCACACCGGGGGTGGCCCCGTCGTTCGAGAAGGCGGTGCACCGACGGCTGGCCGACGTGGTGCTGACCGACCAGGTCGACGCGCTGACCGCGCTCGCCGACAAGCACCCCGACCTGGACCTGGAGCGGGTCGGCATCCGGGGCTGGTCGTTCGGGGGCTGGCTGGCCGGGCTGGCGGTGCTGCGCCACCCGGAGCTGTTCCGCTGCGGGATCGCCGGCGCCCCGGTCACCGACTGGACGCTGTACGACACGGCGTACACCGAGCGCTACCTGGGCCTGCCGGAGGACGGCATGGACGTGTACGCGCACCACTCGCTGCTGGAGCTGGCGGCCGAGCCGCCGGTGCCCGGCGAACCGGCCCGGCCGCTGCTGCTGGTGCACGGCCTGGTCGACGACAACGTGGTGGCCGCGCACACGCTGCGGCTGTCGGCGGCGCTGCTGGCGGCGGGCCGGCCGCACTCGGTGCTGCCGCTGACCGGGGCCACCCACCTGGCGGCGGGCGGCCTGTCGGAACGCCTGCTCCGCCTGGAACTCGACTTCCTCCGCACCCATTTGGGGTAAGGAAGGGCACCTTGTTAACGCTTTCTGTATAGCAGGGGCCCCTTATTAACGACCCGCGATGCTTCGCCTCGCCGGCGACGTCACGGGGCGCCGAATCCTCGACGCGGGGTGCGGCTCCGTGCCCTTGTCAGCCGCGCTGCGCGCCAGGGGTGCCGTGGTCACCGGCTTCGACGTGAGTGCGGGCATGGTCGACCTGACCCGCCAGCGACTGGGTGTGGACGCCGACCTGCACGTGGCGGACCTGAGCGCGCCGCTGCCGTTCGCGGACGCCGAGTTCGACGACGTCGTCGCATCCCTAGTCCTCCACTACCTGGAAGACTGGTCCGGCCCGCTCACCGAGCTGCGTCGTGTGCTGAAGCCAGGCGGCCGCCTGCTGCTCTCGGTCAACCATGCCGCCGGCTTCGTGGTCGAGTACACCAAGGCCGACTACTTTGCCGTCGCGAAGTACTCCGAGGAATACGTCATGGACGGCAAGACGGTATGGCTGGCCTTCTGGCACCGGCCGCTGCGCGCCATGGCAGACGCTTTCACTGCTGCCGGGTTCCGCATCGCGACGATCAGCGAGCCACCTCCTGCTCCGGACACTCCGGCGAAGCTGCTTCCGCCCGACCTGCCCTCCGGGTCCTTCATCTGTTTCCTGTTCTTCGTCCTCGAAGCCGCCTGAGCCCGACGCGCTGTCTCTGCGCCGCCCCGAACCCCACCGGAGACCTACCTGCTCATGGTCGCCGACCTCGATGCCCGCCAGTACAACGAACACGACCTCAAGAGCGCCCTGCTGGCCCTCCGCGCCGACTGAGCCTCTCGCCCCGCGCGCCCCACCCCCACCCCACCCGGTGATCAAGAGGAAAGCGTCAAGTTTGATCTCGACGATGACGCAAACCTCTTGATCACCAACGCGGGGCGGGGCGGGCGGGGCGGGGCGGGCGGGGCGGGCAGCCGGGGGCGGCGGCGGGGGTTAGTTCTTGACGTAGGCGTCGACGAAGGACGGGTAGCCGAAGACGCTGGAGATGAAGACGCCGCCGGCCTTGGAGCCGTGCACGTTGTACGCCACGTCGACGTAGAGCGGCACCACCGGCGCGTGCTCCCGCATGATCCGCTGGTCGAGCTTGGCCCACTCCGGGCCCTGCTTGGCCGGCTCCAGGGCGAGGATCCGGTCGAACTCGGCGTTGATCGCCGGGTCGTTGAAGTACGACTGGTTGCTGTTGCCCTCGGCCTTGATGGTGCGGCCGTCGTAGAGCACCGGCAGGATCGACGCGCCGCTGGGCCAGTCCGCCGCCCAGTTGCCGATGTACAGGTCCCAGGGGTTGTTCTTCTTCTTGACCTCGTCGAGCTTGGCGTCGTCCGGGATGTTCCGCACGGTGATCTTGAAGCCGGCCCGTTCCAGGTTGCCCTTGAGCTGGGTCGCCTGCACCTGCTCGTTGGTGTTGTCGGCCACGCCGAGGACCAGCTCCGGCGTCTGCCCGCCGAGCAGCTCCTTGGCCTTGTCCACGTCGCCGTTCGCCCCGGCCGGGTACGCCTCGTACGCCTGGAAGCCGATCGTGGCCGGCGGCATCAGGGTGGTCAGCGGCTGGGCGATGGTCTGCCCGCCGAGCGCCTTGACCAGGCCCTCCCGGTCGATGGCGTAGTTCAGCGCCTGGCGGACCTTCAGGTCGGTCACCCGCTGGTTGTTGATGACGAGTTGGTTGGCGCTCGGCGTCGGCGAGAGGATGGTGCGCGACTTCAGCGCCGCGTCCTGGGCCACCCGGGCGACCAGCGAGGGCGGCACCGAGTTGAAGGCGAGCGCGCTCTGGTCGGGGCCGTTGTCGGCGATCACCCGGTTGTTGGCGGCGTCGGCGGTCGGGCCGAAGCTCCACACGAACTGGTCCGGGTACTGGTGGCGCACCGGGTCGGTGGCCGGGTCCCAGTTCGGGTTGCGGTCGAGGGTGAGCTGCACGCCGACCTGGTTGTTGGCGATCTTGTACGGCCCGGAGGAGAACGGCCGCTGGTCCAGGTTGACCCCGGTGTCCTTGTCGGGCCGCAGGGGCGCGGTGGTCGGCAGGGACACCGCGAACGGCAGGTCGCAGCGGGGCTTGGTGAACTCGAAGCGCAGGGTCCGCTCGTCCGGGGTGGTCAGGCCGGGCGGCAGCGCGCCCTTGTTCTTCTTGAAGTCCCACCTGGTGTCGAACTGCGGGGTGTCGGCCAGCCACTCCTGCAGGTAGGTGGGGCCGCCGGCGAGGTCCGGGTCGAAGGACCGGGCGATGCCGTACGCGATCTCCTTCGACGTGATCGGGCTGCCGTCCTCGAACTTCACGCCCTGCTTGATCGTGAACTGCCAGACCTTGCAGTCGTTGTTGACGTTGGTCCCCGGGGTCTCGGCCAGGTCACCGACGAGCACGAGCCCGCCCTTGCCGTCGTCCTTCCAGGTCGTCAGGTAGCGGGCGAACAGCGGGTTGGCCATCAGGCCCGCGAACGAGTACGTCCGCTGCGGGTCCAGGTGGGAGATCGGGGTCTCCCGGATGATGGTGAACGTGCCGCCCCTGCGCGCCCCGCTCACCTCGGCCGCCGGGCCCTGCGAGTCCTTCGGGTCGGTGGCGATGACGCCGGTCTGCTGCCGGCCGGTGTCGACCGTGGTGCCCTCGCCCGTGTTCTCCGAGCACGCCCCCAGCGCCACCACCAGTGCGATGGCGCCGCCGACGCCGGCCGCTGCGCGTGGTCGCATCTCCTACCTCCTCTGTCGATGAATCCGGTCGATACGACTGTCGATAAAACCGGTCGAAACGATCAGCGCAGCCGCACCCGAGGGTCGATCGCCGCGTAGAGCAGGTCCACCACGACGTTGGCCAGCACCACGAACACCGCGGCGATGAGCACGGTCGCCATGATGGTGGGCAGGTCACCGGCGCGGACGGCGTCGACGGCCGTACGCCCCAGCCCCTGGATGCCGAACGTGGTCTCGGTGATGACGGTGCCGCCCAGCGCCCCGCCCACGTCCAGCCCCGCGATCGTCACCACCGGGGTGATGGCCGCGCGCAGCGCGTGCCGCCCGTACACCCGGGGTTTGGTCAGGCCCTTGGCGCGGGCCGTGCGGACGAAGTCCTCCGACAGCGTCTCCAGCATCTGCGCCCGGGACAGGCGCGCGTAGATGGCGGAGAAGAGGAACGCCAGCGAGACCCACGCCAGCACGAGGCCGCTGGCCCACTTGAGCGGGTCGTCGAACAGCGGCGTGTAGCCGGGCACCGGCAGCAGCCGCAGGTGGTAGACGAAGACCAGCAGCAGCACCGCCCCGACGAAGTAGAGCTGCAACGACGCGCCGGTCAGCGAGAAGCCGATGGCCAGCCGGTCCAGCCAGGTGCCCCGGCGCAGCGCCGAGACCATGCCGAGGCCGACGCCGAGCAGCAGCCACAGCACGGCCGCCGGGATCACGATGCTCAGGGTCACCGGCAGCACCCGGGCGATGGTGTCGCTGACCGCCTCGTTGGTGACGTACGACCAGCCCAGGCAGGGTGCGTCGCACCGGCCGCCCTGGGCGCTGCCGAGGTCCCGCCCGGTGACGATGCCCTTCATGTAGCCGGCGTACTGGGTGACCAGCGGGTCGCGCAGGCCCAGCTCCTGGCGGACCCGCTCCAGGCGCTCGGGGTTGCAGTTCTTCGGGCACATGCCGCTGACCGGGTCCCTGGGCAGGGCGAAGAACATCAGGAAGCTGAGCACGCTCACCGCGAACAGGGTGAGCGTCGCCGAGAGCAGCCGCTTGACCAGGAACCGCGCCATGACGAGCCTCCCCTACCGGGACGACTTCGGGTCGAGCGCGTCGCGCAGCGCGTCCCCGAAGAGGTTGAAGGCGAAGACCAGCGCGAAGATCGTGATGCCGGGGAAGAAGACGTACGCCGGGTCGGTCTGGAGGTAGTCGAGGCTGCGGTAGATCATCCGGCCGAAGCTCGGAGTGGCGTCGGTCAGCCCGACCCCGATGAACGACAGCGCCGCCTCGCTGGTGATGTACGACGGCACGGCCAGCGAAAACGACACCAGGATCGGCGCCCAGAGGTTCGGCAGGAGCTGGCGGAACAGCATGTGCCCCAGCCCGGCCCCGCTGGCCCGGGCGGCCTCCACGAACTCCCGCTCGCGCAGCGCGATGACCTGCCCGCGGACGAGGCGGGCGGTGCTGGTCCAGCCGAACAGGGCGAAGATGGCGATCAGCACGCCGATCTGGAACGCGGGGGGCACCTCCTCGCGCTGGCCGTAGAAGCGCAGCGCGATGGTCGGGGTCAGCGCCAGGGCGATGATCAGGAACGGCATGGCGAGGGTCAGGTCGGTGATCCAGTTGACCACCGCGTCGAGCCAGCCGCCGAGGTAGCCGGCGAGGGTGCCGAGCACGACGCCGATCGCGGCGGTGATGACGGCGGCGGCGATCGCGATGAACAGCGAGGTGCGCAGCCCGTGCACCATCCGGATGAAGATGTCCCGCCCCAGCCCCGGCTCCAGCCCGAACCAGTGCTCCCCGGTGACGCCGCCGGCGTAGCCCAGCGGCATGCCGAAGCCGTCGAGCCGGCTCTGGAACTGCTCGCGGGGGCCGATGCCGTACAGCGCCTCGATCAGCGGCACGGCCAGCGCGACCAGCAGGAAGAAGGCCAGCATGGCGGCGCTGACGACGGCCGTGCGGTCCCGGCGCAGCCGGGCCCAGGCGAGCTGGCCGGGCGACCGGCCGACGACGCGCAAGCCCCCGGGGCCGTCGCCGGTGGACTCGATCTCTGCGAGGGCCACGCCCTCGACCGGGGACAGGCTCACGCCGTCACCTCCGCACCGCTCGCGCCGGACTCCGGGACGCCGCCGCCATCGGGCTCCGGGACGCCGCCGCCGGGCTCCGGGAAATGGCAGGCGACCGACTGCCCGCTGCCGTCGCGGGGCACCAGCGCCGGTTCCTCGGCGGCGCAGACGTCGCGGGCCTTGGGGCAGCGGGTGCGGAACCGGCAGCCCGACGGCGGGTTCAGCGGGGTCGGCACGTCGCCGACGAGCCGGATCCGCCCGCCGGGGCCGAGCCGCGTCGCGTCCGGGATCGCCGACAGCAGGGCCCGGGTGTACGGGTGCCGGGGCCGCTCGTAGATGTCCGCCCGGTCGCCGATCTCCACGATCCGCCCCAGGTACATGACGGCGACCCGCTGGCAGAAGTGCCGCACCACCGCGAGGTCGTGGGCGATGAACACGAACGCCAGCCCGAGGTCGCGTTGCAGGTCGCGCAGCAGGTTGACGACCTGCGCCTGGATCGACACGTCGAGGGCGGAGACGGGCTCGTCGGCGACGATCAGCTTCGGCCGCAGCGCGAGGGCCCGGGCGATGCCGACGCGCTGGCGCTGCCCGCCGGAGAACTCGTGCGGGTAGCGGTTGTAGTGCTCGGGGTTGAGCCCGACCAGCTCCAGCAGCTCCTGCACCCGGCGGCGCACCCCGCCGGGCGGGTCGATCCCGTTGACCCGCAGCGGCATCGCCACGATCCGGCCCACGGTGTGCCGGGGGTTCAGCGACGCGTACGGGTCCTGGAAGATTATCTGGAGGTCCTGGCGCAGCGGGCGCAGCTCCCGCCGCCCGGCGTGGGTGATGTCGCGGCCGGCGAACTCGATGCGCCCGGCGGTCGGCTCCAGCAGCCGCACGAGCATCCGGCCGGTGGTGGTCTTGCCGCAGCCGGACTCCCCGACCAGGCCCAGCGTCTCGCCGGGGCGCACCGCGAAGTCGAGGCCGTCGACGGCCCGCACCAGGCCGGTGGCGCGGAACCCGGTGCGCACCGGGAAGTGCTTGGTCAGCCCGCTGACCCGCAGCAGCGGCTCGCTCATCGGGCCGCCCCCGTCCGTGCGACGCCCTCGGCGTGCAGCCGGGCGCGCTCGTCGGCCGGCAGGTGGCAGGCCGCCAGGTGGCCCGGCTCGCCGGCCGGGGCCAGCGCCGGGACCTGCGTGCGCGAGCGTCCGCCGGTGCGGTCGGCGTACCGGCAGCGGGGGTGGAAGGCGCAGCCGGCCGGCAGGGCGATCAGGCTGGGCGGGTTGCCGGGGATGGGCACCAGGTCCGCGTCGGCGTCGCCGTGCAGCGACGGCACGCTGGAGAGCAGACCCCAGGTGTACGGGTGCCGGGGCCGGCGCAGCACCTGCTCGGCGCTGCCGTGCTCGACGGCCCGGCCGGCGTACATGACCAGCACCTCGTCGGCGACCTGGCCGACCACGCCGAGGTCGTGGGTGATCAGCATGACCGCCGAGTGGAACTCGGCCTGGAGGTCGGCGAGCAGGTCCAGGATCTGCGCCTGCACGGTGACGTCGAGGGCGGTGGTCGGCTCGTCGGCGATCAGCAGGGCCGGATCGTTGACCAGGGCCATGGCGATCATCGCCCGCTGCCGCATGCCGCCGGAGAATTCGTGCGGGTGCTGGTCGTAGCGCTTCGCCGGCTGGGGGATGCCGACCCGGCCGAGCATGTCGACGGCCCGCCGCCGGGCCTCCCGCCGGCCCGCCCGCGGGTGGTGCACCCGGTAAGCCTCGGCGATCTGCCGGCCCACCGTGTAGTAGGGGTGCAGCGCCGACAGCGGGTCCTGGAAGATCATCGCGACGTCCCGGCCGCGCAGCCGGCGGACGTCCTCCTCGGGCAGGCCGACGAGCTGCCGGCCGCCGACGGAGATCCCGCCCGTGACGGTGGTGCGCCTCGGGTCGTGCAGGCCGAGGATCGCCAGCGAGGTGACGCTCTTGCCGGAGCCGGACTCGCCGACGACGGCGAGGGTGCGGCCCCGCTCGACGGCGAAGGAGACCCCGTCGACCGCGCGGACGGTGCCGTCGGCGGTGTCGAAGCGCACCCGCAGGTCGTCGACCCGCAGGTACGGGTCGGACGCCGGTGCTGGCTCGCCCACGACCACCTCCCCAGTGACGAAGAGAAACTACAACAGATCACTGAGGCTGAAAATAAGCTACAAGCGGTGGGCTGTCAGCGGTGCCCAGCGTAACGACTCGGCAACTGTGTCGATACCCCGTGCCGAGCGGCCCGGGAAAGCGGCACCGATCGCACCTCGGGTGCGACCGTGATCGGGGTGGCCGGGCGAGGATCCGTGCTCGATCGATCGAGGTGGGGGTGACCATGACCGCGGCGATGTTCGACCACGACGGACCGTGGACCGAGGAGGAGCAGCTCGCCCTCGGCGAGACGTCGCAACGGGTCGAACTCTTCGACGGGAGCCTCCACCTGACCTCGGCCCCCACCCCACGCCACCAGAACATCTCCGGCGAGCTACGCGCCGCCCTGCGGGTCCCGGCCCGCGAGGCGGGCCTACACGTCCTGGAAGCCGTGAACGTCCGGTTGAAGCCCGGTCGCATCCCCATCCCCGACCTCGTGATCACCGATGAGATCGACTTCGACGAGCCCAACATCGAGGCGAGCGACGTGCGGCTGGTCTGCGAGATCATCTCGCCGAGCAACGCGGCCACCGACAAGGTGCTCAAGATGCACTACTACGCCGCCGCCGGCATCCCGTGGTACCTGCTGATCGAGCAGCAGAGCGGGACGCTGCACCTCTACCGCCGGCAGGGCCGGCACTACATCGAGCAGTCGGTCGCCGCCGTGGGCGAGGTGCTGGAGTTGGTGGAGCCCGTCCGGGCGAAGATCCGGCCCGAGGATCTCGTCCCCTGACGGATGTCGGCCCCGTCCCCTAGGGTCGGGCGCATGAGCGAGCGCCAGCGAGCGAACCATCCATCCGGCCCGGTGTCTCAGGGCGGCGCGCAGCGCAGCGGAGCGTCGTCATGACCGGATTCGATGCGGCGTCCGCCGCCGTGCAGGCCGCCCTGGACGCGGGCGCCCGATACGCCGACGCCCGGGTGATGCACCGCCGCTACGAGTCGATGTCGGCCCGCAACGGCGACGTCGAGGAGCTGACCCAGGACGAGAGCCTCGGGCTGGGCGTCCGGGCGCTGGTCGGGTCGGGCTGGGGCTTCCACGCCGTACCGGAGCTGTCGGACGCCGCCGCCCGCGACGCCGGCCGGCGGGCCGCGCTGATCGCCGCCGCGAGCGCGCGGGTCCCCGGGCCGCCGATCGACCTGGTGCCGGCCGAGCCGGTCGTCGCGAGCTGGTCCTCGGCCTGCGAGGTGGACCCGCTCGGGGTGGCCCTGTCCGACAAGGGCGACCTGCTGGTCGGCGCGACCGCGACGATGCGGGAGCACGGCGCCGACCTGGCCGAGGGCCTCTACCAGGTGTGGGACACCACGAAGTGGTTCGTCTCCAGCGAGGGGCACCGCATCGACCAGCGCATCCGCGAGTGCGGCGGCGGCATCTCGGCCACCTCCATCGGCGACGGCGAGACCCAGCGCCGGTCCTACCCGAGCTACCGCGGCCAGTACGGCACCACCGGCTGGGAGCTGGTCACCCGGCTCGACCTGGCCGCGCACGCCGCCCGGGTCGCCGAGGAGAGCCGCGCGCTGCTCACCGCGCCCGAGTGCCCGGCGGGCGAGACCGACCTGATCCTCGGCGGCGAGCAGCTCGCGTTGCAGATCCACGAGTCCGTCGGGCACGCCATCGAGCTGGACCGCATCCTCGGCTGGGAGGCGGCCTTCGCCGGCACGTCCTGGCTGGACCTGGCGCAGCTCGGCTCGCTGCGCTACGGCTCCGAGCTGATGAACGTCACGATCGACCCGACCATCCCCGGCGCGCTGGGCAGCTTCGGCTTCGACGACGAGGGCTCCCCGGCGGTGCGGCGGGACGCGGTGCGCGAGGGCCGGTGGGTCGGGGTGCTCGCCGGCCGCGACTCGGCCGCCGTCGCCGGCCTGGACCACGGCGGCAGCGTACGCGCCGACGGCTGGGCGCGGCTGCCGATGGTGCGGATGACGAACGTCGGGCTGGAGCCCGGCCCGCACACCCTCGACGAGATCGTCGCCGCCACCGACGAGGGGGTGCTGATGGACATCAACCGCTCCTGGTCGATCGACGACAAGCGGCTCAACTTCCAGTTCGGCTGCGAGATCGGCTGGGAGGTGAAGCGGGGCCGGCGGGGGCGGATGCTGCGCAACCCGACCTACACGGGCATCGGCCCGCTGTTCTGGCGCTCGATGGACATGCTCTCCGCCGAGACCGTCGCCTGGGGCACGCCCAACTGCGGCAAGGGCCAGCCCGGCCAGGTCGGCCACACGGGTCACCCGGCCGCGCCGGCCCGGTTCCGCAACGTCCGAGTGGGGGTGCGCGCATGAGTGAGCGCAGCGAGCGAATCATCAGGCTCAGTGCGGTGAAGCCTCATGCGGCCGCCGAGCGCAGCGAGGTGGTCGCATGAGGCTGGACGCTCCGGGTGACGTGCTGGGGGTCGCCGACCAGGTGGTCGACCTGGTTCGCCGGCTGGCCGGGCCGCGGGCCGAGGCGGAGGTGGTGGTCACCCGCTCCGACCTGGCGCTGACCCGGTTCGCCAACTCCTTCGTGCACCAGAACGTCGCCGAGTCGGGCGTCTCGGTGCGGCTGCGCGTGCACGCCGACGGGCGCACGGCGGCCGGCGGCGGCAGCGTGGTCACCCCGGACGGGCTGGCCGCCCTGGTCGAGCGGGCCCTCGCGGCGGCCCGCCTCTGCCCGCCGGATCCGGCCTGGCCGGGGCTGGCCCCGCGCTCGCCGGTGCCCGCCGCCCCGGCCTGGGACGAGGCGACGGCCTTCGCCGAGCCGGGCGAGCGGGCCGAGCGGGTGCGCGCGTTCGTCGACGCCGCGGGCGGGCTGGAGGCCGCCGGCTACTGCCGCACCGGCTACCGGGCGGCGGCGTTCGCCAACTCCACCGGGCACTCGGCGCAGGGCGTCGCCGCCGCGGCGGCGATGGACGGCATCGCCCGCACCGGCGGCGCGGACGGGGTGGCCCGGCTGCACGTCGACCGGCTGGCCGACCTCGACGGGGCGGCGCTGGGGGCCCGGGCCGCCGCGAAGGCGCGGGCGGCCGTGGATCCGGTCGAGCTGCCCCCGGGCCGCTACGAGGTGGTGCTGGAGCCGGCCGCCGTCGCCGACCTGCTGCACAACTTCGCCATGTGGGGCTTCAACGGCAAGCGGCACACCGAGCGGCAGTCCTTCGCCGAGCCGGGCGTGGCCCAGTTCGACCCGGCGGTCACGCTGGTCGACGACCCGCTCGCCGGGTCGGGTCTGCCGTTCGACGTGGAGGGCACGGGCCGGCGGGCCCTGACGCTGGTCGACGCCGGCACCACGGTCGCCGTGGCGCACGACCGGCGCAGCGGCGCGGCGGCCGGGGTGGGCTCCACCGGGCACGCGTCGCCGGAGGCGGCCACCTTCGGCCCGATGCCGGTCAACCTGCGGCTGTCGGGCCCCGCCCCGGCGGGCGACGCCGATGCTCCGGCGCACGCGCCGGCCGGCGGCTACAGGGCTCAGCACGCCGCCGGGGCAGGGCACGGCGACGGGGCTCAGCGCGGGTCGCCGGTGCCGGCGGGGCCGCTGGTCGACGACTCCACGGCCGACCTGGTCGCCGGGATGGAACGCGGCCTGCTGGTCAGCGACCTGTGGTACACCCGGGTGCTGGACACGAAGAGCCTGGTGATCACGGGGCTGACCCGCAACGGGGTCTGGCTCGTGGAGGGCGGGGTGCCGGTGCGGGCGGTGCAGAACTTCCGCTTCACCGAGTCCTACCCCCGGGCGCTGGGCCCCGGGGCCGTGCTCGGGATCGGCAGCCGGGCGGTCCGGCAGCCGGACCGGTTCGACGGCGTCTGGTGGGACGCCCCGGCGCTGCGGCTGGCGGCCTGGAACTTCACCGGGGGCGCATCCGGCTGACCCGCGCGGATGATCCTCGCCGGTTCTGGCGGCGGCCGGAGAGTGAGGTTCTTAACATCCGACATCGATCGTGTTGCGGGGACTTTTCCGCAGGCCGGACACACGGGACACTCCCTTGCGCGGACGGCCCACGGAGATCGGCGTAACGTGTGTCAACTAGCTGCGCCGGTACGGCCGGTGTGGTCGTTGGTGTGCGCGGTGAGGTGGCAGCGGGTACGGGGTCGCCGGTCCGCGTGCCGACCGGAACAACTGCCGCCCGTGAGGGCCCCGTCAGGGAGACAACCGAATGACTTCAACGGCAACGAGGCCGCGGGGAGCGCGAGCGCGCGCCGCCATAGCGGCGAAGACGTTGCGGACGGACCGGTGGTGGTTCGCTCCGCTGATCACCGTCATCGGGCTCAGCGCCTGGGTGGCGTACGCGACGGTCCGGGTCTTCATGCACGACTTCTACTGGGTCGAGCAGTACCACTACCTGACCCCGTTCTACTCGCCCTGCGTCACGGACCGGTGCGTCGAGGGGGCCTCCCACTTCGGCCAGTTCCTGCCCGGCTGGTGGATCATCCCGGACGCGGCGCTGACCCTGCCGTTCCTGCTGCTGTTCCGGCTGACCTGCTACTACTACCGCAAGGCCTACTACCGGTCGTTCTGGCTGTCGCCGCCGGCCTGCGCCGTGCCGGACAAGCACGACAGCTACTCGGGCGAGACCCGGTTCCCGCTGCTGGGCCAGAACCTGCACCGCTACTTCTTCTACGCCGCCGCGATCATCTCGCTGATCAACACCTGGGACGCGGTCCTGGCCTTCCACTCGCCGAAGGGCTTCGGCTTCGGGCTGGGCAACGTCGTCCTGCTGGTCAACGTGGTCATGCTGTGGGCGTACACGATCTCCTGCCACTCCTGCCGGCACATCATCGGCGGGCGGCTCAAGCACTTCTCCAAGCACCCGGTGCGATACAAGGCCTGGACGGGCGTGTCCTGGCTGAACGTCCGGCACATGCAGCTCGCCTGGATCACCCTCGGCACCCTGGCGCTGACCGACTTCTACGTCATGGCGGTCGCGGCCGGCTGGTTCAACGACCTGCGGTTCATCAACTAGAGGGCCTGACATGACGACCACGAATCGCATCGAACGACACCACTACGACGTCGTCGTGATCGGGGCCGGCGGCGCCGGCCTGCGCGCGGCGATCGAGGCCCGGCTCGCGGGCAAGAAGACGGCGATCATCTCGAAGTCGCTGTTCGGCAAGGCGCACACCGTGATGGCCGAGGGCGGCGCGGCAGCCGCCATGGGCAACGTGAACAGCCGGGACAACTGGCAGGTGCACTTCCGCGACACCATGCGCGGCGGCAAGTTCCTCAACAACTTCCGGATGGCCGAGCTGCACGCGAAGGAGTCGCCGCAGCGCATCTGGGAGCTGGAGACGTACGGCGCGCTGTTCGACCGCACCAAGGACGGGAAGATCTCGCAGCGCAACTTCGGTGGCCACGAGTACCCCCGGCTGGCGCACGTCGGCGACCGGACCGGCCTGGAGCTGATCCGCACCCTCCAGCAGAAGATCGTCTCCCTCCAGCAGGAGGACAAGGCCGAGTTCGGCTCGTACGACGCCCGGATCAAGGTGTTCGCCGAGACCACGATCACCGAGCTGCTGCTCGACGGCGACAAGGTCGCCGGGGCGTTCGGCTACTACCGGGAGTCCGGCGAGTTCATCCTGTTCGAGGCCCCGGCCGTGGTGCTCGCCACCGGCGGCGTCGGCCGGTCCTACAAGGTCACGTCGAACTCCTGGGAGTACACCGGCGACGGGCACGCGCTGGCCCTGCGCGCCGGGGCGACGCTGATCAACATGGAGTTCCTCCAGTTCCACCCGACCGGCATGGTGTGGCCGCCCTCGGTGAAGGGCATCCTGGTCACCGAGTCGGTGCGCGGCGACGGCGGCATCCTGAAGAACTCCGACGGCAAGCGGTTCATGTTCGACTACGTCCCCGACGTGTTCCGCAAGCAGTACGCGGACAACGAGGCCGAGGCGGACCGCTGGTACAAGGACCCGGACAACAACCGGCGTCCGCCGGAGCTGCTGCCCCGCGACGAGGTGGCCCGCGCGATCAACAGCGAGGTCAAAGCCGGTCGGGGCACCCCGGCCGGCGGCGTCTACCTCGACATCGCGTCCCGGCTGCCGGCGGAGGAGATCCGTCGCCGCCTGCCGTCGATGTACCACCAGTTCAAGGAGCTGGCCGACGTCGACATCACCAAGGAGCCGATGGAGGTCGGGCCGACCTGTCACTACGTGATGGGCGGCGTCGAGGTGGACCCGGACTCGGGCGCCGCGTTCGGCACGGTGCGCGGGCTGTTCGCCGCCGGTGAGGTGTCCGGCGGCATGCACGGCTCCAACCGGCTCGGCGGCAACTCGCTGTCGGACCTGCTGGTCTTCGGCAAGCGGGCGGGCGGCCACGCGGCGTCGTACGCCGATCAGTTGACCTCGCGCCCGAAGGTGTCGATCGGCGCGGTCGAGGCCGCCGTGGAGACGGCGCTCGCGCCGTTGCAGCGCGACACCGGGGAGAACCCGTACCACCTCCAGCAGGACCTGCAGGCGGTCATGGGAGATCTGGTAGGAATCATCCGCCGGGAGGGCGAGCTGGCCGACGCGCTGGTCAGGCTGGCCGAGCTGCGCGAGCGGGTGGCGAAGGTCAGCGCGGCCGGCGGCCGGCGCTACAACCCGGGCTGGCACCTCGCACTCGACCTGCGCAACATGCTGGTGGTGTCGGAGTGCACCGCGAAGGCGGCGCTGGAGCGGCAGGAGTCGCGCGGCGGCCACACCCGGGAGGACTTCCCGGCGATGGACCCGAAGTGGCGCCAGGTGAACCTGGTCTGCGCCCTGGACGGCGACACGGTGCGGCTGACCCACAAGCCGCTGCCGAAGATGCGCGCCGAGCTGGTCGCCCTGTTCGACCGGGCCGAACTGGCCAAGTACCTGACCGACGAGGAGCTCGCGGACTTCGACGCCCTCGCTGAGGAGGCGGGCAAGTAATGGGAACCAAGCGTCACTTCAGGATCTGGCGGGGCGACGAGAGCGGCGGCGACCTGCAGGACTACCAGGTCGAGGTCAACGAGGGCGAGGTGGTCCTCGACGTCATCCACCGGCTCCAGGCCACCGACGCGCCGGACCTGGCCTGCCGGTGGAACTGCAAGGCCGGCAAGTGCGGCTCCTGCTCGATGGAGATCAACGGGATGCCCAAGCTGGGCTGCATGACCCGGATGTCGACCTTCGAGGAGGCCGAGACCGTCACGGTCACCCCGCTGCGCACGTTCCCGATCATCCGGGACCTGGTCACCGACGTCTCGTTCAACTACGAGAAGGCGCGGGAGACCCCGGCGTTCGCGCCGCCGGCCGGGGTGGCCCCGGGCGAGTACCGGATGCAGCAGGTGGACGTCGAGCGCTCGCAGGAGTTCCGCAAGTGCATCGAGTGCTTCCTGTGCCAGAACGTCTGCCACGTGGTCCGCGACCACGAGGAGAACAAGCAGGCGTTCTCCGGTCCCCGGTTCTTCATCCGGGCCGCCGAGCTGGACATGCACCCGCTCGACGCGAAGACCGACCGCAAGGAGTACGCGCAGGCGGAGCAGGGCCTCGGCTTCTGCAACATCACCAAGTGCTGCACCGAGGTCTGCCCCGAGCACATCAAGATCACGGACAACGCGATCATCCCCATGAAGGAGCGCGTGGTCGACCGCAGGTACGATCCCCTGGTATGGCTCGGTAGCAAGATCTTCCGGAGGGGTCAGGTGCCTCAGACCAGCGTGACCAGCGCCTCGCACAGCGGCGCCGTGCACTCCCACGCCGCCGCCGGCGGGGTCCACTCGCACGCGGGTGGCTCCCACGACCAGGCTGCCGAGACGCAGGCCCAGGCCGGCGTCAACTGGCACCGCGAGGTGCCGAAGCCGACGGCCCCGGCCGTGGACGACAACGGCAAGCTGCCGCTGACGGAGCTCACCTTCGACCGGGCCGCCGCGCCGTCGCCGTTCGGCGACGACGTGCAGTTCCCGCTGCCTCCGGAGCACCTCAACTTCGCCCATCCGGAGCAGGAAAAGCACTGACGACGACAGCGACGGCGGGGGTTGGCGGCGCAGGCCGCCGGCCCCCGTCGGCGTTCCCGGGGTCGTCCGCCCCAGCCCTGCCGCCCGGCTGTCCCCTGCCGCCCGGCTGTCCCCTGCCGCCCGGCGGTTCAGTCGGCGGTGAGCAGGGGGCGCAGGGCGGCGACGATGGGCGCGTCGGCGGGCAGCCACGTCACGCTGTCCAGCTCGGCCGCGGAGAGCCAGCGCAGCGCCGAGTGCTCCAGGGCCTTCGGCCGGTCACCGTGCAGCAGGCGGGCCGCGTACACCTTCAGCACCGAACGGCCGTGGGCCATCCGCACGTTGCGGCCGACCCGGTCGCCGATCTCCACGCGCACGGCCAGCTCCTCGGCGCACTCGCGGACCAGCGCGGCGGTCTCGCTCTCCCCCGGCTCGACCTTGCCGCCGGGGAACTCCCACATGCCGGCCACCTCGGGCGGGGCCGACCGGGCGCAGGCGAGCACCCGCCCGTCCGCGATGATCGCCGCGCCGACGACCACCTTCGGGTCCCGTCGCTCGGTCTGTCCGCTTTCATTGGCCCGTTCGGTTCGCACGGGCTCCCAGCGTGCCAGATCAATCGGCGGTTTGGGTACCGTGGCCGTCCGCTAGGCCAGTAGAAGTGGGAAGTGTGGGCGTGGACACACCCTCGGTCGGACGACAGACTGGGGTTACCGACTTAGACACGGGACGGCGACGATTTGGCCACAAGCCGGCAACGACGCCTGGGAGGTGCGGTGATGCGGGTGCTGTTCAGGAGCCGGGCGAAGCACGACTACCTGAGCGACGCACTCACCCTGCTGACCGGGTGGACCCGCGAGGGCGAGCAGATCCGGCGCACGCTGGTGATCGACGACACCCAGCACGCCGCCCTGACCGAACGGGTCAAGGTGGTCGCCGACGCCCTGCGCCTGCGCCCCGAGATCAGCCGCCGCGACGACCGGACGCAGATCCGGGTCGGGCACGGCGACGGCGCGCCGCTGAGCGAGGGCGAGGTCCTGCTGGCGGCCCGCATCGAGGACGCGTACCGCACCGTCACCGGCTCCTGACCGGTCACCTGTTTGGCGGGCCCGCCTACCGTGGGGTCATGGCGAATGCGACATACGACCGCAAGGAGCAGTTCCAGCAGATCCAGAGCGGCCTGCTCACGGGTGAGCAGATCATCGCCGTCTACGACGCCGTCGGCACCGGCACCGGGTTCATCGGCCTCACCGACCGGCGGGTGATCATCCAGGACCGGTCCTTCGTCGGCAAGCGGTACGCGATCACCAGCATCCCCTACTCGAAGATCACCAGCGTGAGCGTGGTGAGCAACAAGTCGTGGGGCGGGGAGTTCTTCTCCACCGGATCGATCGCCATCCACGTCGGCACGCACACCTACGAGGTCGAGTTCCGGGGCGCGCAGAAGAGCCACCACGTGCACAACGTGATCCTGCACTACATCTCCTGACCGGGCCCGACCCCGGGCCTCGACCCGGCGACCTACCGTGAGGGCATGATGACGGTAGCGGTTCTCTTCGGGTCGACCCTGGCGCTGATCGTGGGCGCGTTCCTGCTGGTCGCCTGGCGGGACCGGCGGCGGCAGTCGTCGCCGGAGGACTCGGCGGCGGCCCGCGAGGCGGCCCGCACCCAGCAGCGCTACGCCGCCGAGCGGCACGGCAGCCAGGGCGACGTGTGGCGCAGCGGCCAGACGCAGGGCTCCCCCTGACTCGTCATCCTGGCTGCCCCGCCGGCCCGGCCTGCCTCGCAGGACCGCTCGGGCCGGCCCGGCCGGCGCAGCGGCCGGGTCGGCCCGACGAGGCCCGCGGTCAGCTCCAGGTCAGCTTGATCAGTTCCCAGCCGCCTTCCGGGATGTCGTCGGTCGGGTCCGTACGCAGGTTCATCGGGTTGCCCATGCCGAGGTAGAGGGTCTTCCCGTCGGTGATCATGGTGCGGAAGCCGTAGTTGAGGGGATTGCCCATCCCCTTCGTGTCCACCGCCGTGGCGGGCCGCAGGTTCGAGTCGAACATGAACAGGTCGCCGCCGTAGAGCTCCGGGTCGATCGTGATCGGGTCCAGCCCGTCGCTCAGCCCCTCGACCGCGCCGCTGAAGCCCATCTGCGCCGCCGTCTCGGGCAGCAGGTCCTTGGCGAGGTAGCTCCAGTCCATCGTGCCGACGAAGAGCCGGCCGTCGGTGACGGCCATGGTCCAGGTGTAGTTCGTGTAGATGTTGCCGAAGCCCATGCGCCCGAACTGCGCGCTGTAGCCGGTGGACATGTTCTCCCAGCCGCCCGCGCCGGCGTTCGCCTGCGCGTTGTAGACCGGCAGTTGCGGCTCGCCGTAGAGCAGGTCCACGTCCTCGACCAGGTCGACCCCCCCGAGGAGCGGGCCGAACCCCCGCCCCCGGAAGACGCTGACCGCCCGCTGGGTGTTCTCCAGCGTGTCCCGGGCCGCGTACTCGTCGGCCGGCGGGTACATGGCGGCGATCACGCTCGTCGACTTCATCGGCACGTGCATCGTGCCCCAGTAGAGGTAGCCGCCGTAGGAGACCAGGGCGCCGAGCCCGTACGTGGTGGCGATCAGCGGGTCCGGCTCGTACTGCTGGACGCTCCAGACCTGCTCCCACCCGGCGGCGTCGTCCGTGGTGAGGCCGGGCGCGCCGTTCTTCAGCGGCGGGCTCATCCACACCCCGGCGATGGTGGGGTCGACGTCCTGGATCTGCCGGATGCCGAGGCGTTCGAGCAGCGGGTCGAGGCCGGTGTGGGGCGGGTTTCCACCCGATCCGCCCGCCGGGCCGCCCGCCAGCGAGCCGCCGCCGCTCCACGCCGACCAGGTGCTGACGAAGATCCGGCCGTCGTGCTCCGTCAGGTCGGCGATCTGGGCGGGCAGCTGGCCGACCTCGACGAAGTTGAACGGGTTGGCGCGGTCGCCGGCCCAGCGCAGCAGGTATCCGCCGTCCTTGCCGTTGGCGCCCACCCCCACGCCCGCGTAGAGGACGCCGTCGGCCACCAGGAAGTGGCGGATGTTGCCGTACTTCGTGAAGTTGGCCGAGCCGAGGTAGTCGCCGGTGACGGTGTCGAACGCGAACATGTTGACCGTCGCGCCGAGGGCCGGCCCGGCGAGGAAGACGACCCCCTGGTTCGTCCCGCCGGCGCGCAGTCCCAGCGTGCGCTTCAACCGGTTCAGGTCATCGGTCGACCGGTTCTTGATGACGTCCGTCTTCTCGGTGAGCACGCCGGAGGCGAGATCGTGGACGTACACCCGGGGTTGCCGGTGATCGCCGACATTTGTCGGCATGGTCGGATTCTGCACCACGATCTGGCTGTTCGCGTACTCGCACACGTAGTCGTCGTACAGCCGGGGGGTCGGCTGGGCGAGAGTCGTGCCGGCGACGATGCAGTTCACATTCGCCCCGGTGCCGAACCACAGGCGATTGTTCGCCTGGGCCAGCGACCACACGTACGCCTGGTTGACCTTGGCCTGCCCCTGGGCGCACGGCGGCCCGGCCGGGTAGGGCAGCCCGACCCCGGCGAAGCACTCGTCGGGGGTGGCCTTCGCCAGCAGTTGGTGCCGGAAGGTCGGGGTCGAAACCGGCAACAGCCCCCCGAGCCCGGCGTTGGCTGCGGGCGGGACGGCGGCAAGGACCGGCAGGACGCCGAGCAGCACGGCGGACAGTAGGCGCCATCGAGACAATCTGGGCCGATGCATCGCTACCCTCTCCTTGGACGGAAACCATTCGTAGTGATGCTTGACAATGGCAGCTCGACGAACACCGCATCGACCACGGGACGGAGGCGTAGTAAAACAGTCGCAGCAACCGGCGCACAAGCATTGCCTGAAATGCATCTTGGTGGCGATTCGACACAACGGCTCTGGTGGATTGCACGCTCCGATTTCGAGCGCCCATAGCGTACCGTCGGCGACTGCTCTTGTCAGCCACCCCCGAACGCCGGCAATGCTTGATCCACACCATGTCGGCGACATGGTCCGGTCGAGGGCCGGTTGATACCGCCGTGTCGGCGACATGGAGATGATCAGGAATACTCGGCTGTATGCGGCGTCGACTGTCCACCCTGATCGGCAGGCTACGCACGGTCGGGGGCGCGCGCAGGCGCTGGCTGCGCCGCGCCGTCGTCGCGGGCGTCGTCGGGGCGGCGCTGCTGACGGGCGGCACCGTGGCCAGCGTGGCGTGGATCCGCAGCGGCGCGCAGGGGCACATCTTCGCCGAGGGGGACGTCCCGGAGGCCCCCGTCGCCCTGGTGCTCGGCACGAAGGTGCACCCGGACGGGACGCCGTCGCCGTTCCTCACCGCCCGGCTGGAGATCGCCCGGCGGCTGTTCGTCGCCGGGAAGGTGCGCGCCGTCCTGCTCTCCGGGGACAACATGAACCCGGACTACGACGAGCCGACCGCGATGCGGCGCTGGCTGCTCGACAACGGGGTGCCGGCGGAGAAGATCGTGCTGGACTACGCGGGCTTCGACACGTACGACTCGTGCGCCCGCGCGAAGCGGATCTTCGGGGTGGAGCGGGCCACGGTGGTGACGCAGTCCTTCCACCTGCCCCGCGCCGTGGCGGTGTGCCGGCGGCTCGGCGTCGACGCCAGCGGGGTGGGCGACGAGACCGCCCGCGCGTACGCCAGGACGTGGCAGGTCAGCTCCACCCGGGAGTACGGCGCCTGCGTGAAGGCCGCCGTGGACCTGCTCTCCGGCCGCGACCCCGTGCACCTCGGCCGCCGGGAGACCGGCGTCGACGACGCCCTGCGCAGCGCCTGAGCCGGACTCGCTAGCCGGCGGGCAGCCGGGCCGGGTGTCGCACGACCGGTGCCCGCCCGGGCACCCCGGCGTTTACCGACCTTGGACGGTTGACTCCGAGCTGGTGACTATCCGAGCTGGTGACGACAACCGTCCGAGAACGCGGGCCGGATCAGGCGGGGACGGTGCCGACCCGGATGCGGTTGCCGTCGGGGTCGGTGAGCTGAAACTCGCGGCCCCAGTCCCGCTCGGCGACCTCCACGCCGCCGCAGGCCGCCGCGACCGCGTCGACGTCGTCGACGTAGAGGTAGAGCGAGGTGCCCGGCCGGGCGTCCCCCGCGTGCTCCGACAGGTGCACCTCGATGCCGCCCCGTGCGATGCTCACGTATCTCGGCAGCTCCGGCGCGAACCGGTGCTCCCACTGCTTGTGGAAGCCGAGCCGGGCGTACCAGCCGGCGGTGGCCTCCGCGTCCGCGACCCGCAGCACGGGTGCCAGTCGTTCCGTCATCCGCACAGTGTGCAGGAAAACCGTCAGCCGAGGGCTCAGGAGACGTCGCTGAAGCGCCGCAGGGTCCAGCGGGGCGGCGGCCAGCCGGTGGGATCGCCGTCGGTGGTCCACTCGGTGATCGAGGCCGGCGCCACCTCCATGTCGAACGCCCGGAACAGCGGCTGCGCGGCGAGCGCGTGGAAGGACGCCTCGACCGTCTCGGTGTGCCCGACCAGCACGGCCGTGCCGCCCCAGTGCCGGTGCGCGATGTCCATGATCGCGCGGCTGACGCGGACGACCAGCTCGGCCCAGCTCTCGTTGCCGTCCTCGAACGGCCGGAACACCCCGCCGCCCTCCACGGCGTGCTCGGTCTGGAACTGGGCGGTGGGCAGCCCGTCGGCGTACGGCGGGGTGTGCCAGGCGCAGAGCCCGCAGTCGGGCACCGGGCTGACGCCCAGCGCCTCGGCGATGGGCCACGCGGTTTCCACCGTCCGGCGCAGCACCGACGAGTAGACCGCCACCGGGCCGGCGACGGCGAGTTCGTCGCGGAGCCGGTCGGCAAGCCGGCGCGCCTGCTGATGGCCCGAGTCGGTCAGTCCCCGGCAGCCACCGGGGCCGCCCACGACGTCCTCGACCTTGTGCACCGACTCGCCGTGCCGGATGAAGAGGAGCCGAGTTCGCATCAGGACATCATGTCCTGCCCAGGGCCACCTGTCGATCAAGCAGCGGCAACGTTCAGTACGCGACGCGGTACCAGTGGGCCGTCTCGCCGGGGACCGGCGTCAGCCGCACGGCGGGGCCGCCCGGGTCGTCGAAGATGCGCACCCCGGCGCCGAGCAGCACCGGAGCGAAGAAGATCAGGACCTCGTCGAGCAGCCCGGCGCGGACGCACTGCCGGGCGACGTCCGCGCCGAGGATGTTGACGTACTTGTCGCCGGCGGCCTCCCTGGCCTGCGCGACGGCGCTGGGCAGGTCACCGACGAACGTGATCCCCGGGTGCGGCTCGGCCGGCGGCCGGTGGGTGAGCACGAACACCGGCCCGTGGTACTGCCCGCCGAACGCGCCCTCCTTGTCGGTGCCCCGGTTGGGGTCGCTGCCGCCGAAGGTGCCGTTGCCGGCGAGGATCGCGCCGACGTCGGCCAGCAGCCGCTCCGCCGTGGGGTTCTCGCCGGTGAGGTGCTCGGTCAGCCAGGACATGTCGCCGCCGGGGCCGGCGATGTAGCCGTCGAGCGACGCCGTCGCCGAGTACAGCAGCTTGGCCATGGTGCTCCGTTCGTCGGTGGTCAGTCGGGTGGACCGTCGCCGGCCGGCGAACTCGTCGGCGCGGCGGCCTCAGACGTTGAAGCGGAACTCCACGACGTCGCCGTCCTGCATGACGTACTCCTTGCCCTCGATGCGGACCTTGCCCGCCGCCTTCGCCGCCGCCATCGAACCGGCCGCGACCAGGTCGTCGTAGGAGACCACCTCGGCCTTGATGAAGCCGCGCTGGAAGTCGGAGTGGATGACCCCCGCGGCCTCCGGGGCGGTCGCGCCGACCGGGACCGTCCAGGCCCGCGCCTCCTTGGGCCCGGCCGTCAGGTACGTCTGGAGCCCGAGCGTGCGGAAGCCGACCCGGACGAGCTGGTCGAGCCCCGGCTCGGACTGCCCGATGGACTCCAGCAGCTCGCGGGCCTCCTCCTCGGGCAGGTCCACCAGCTCGGACTCGATCTTGGCGTCCATGAAGACCGCCTCGGCCGGGGCGACCAGGGCGCGCAGCTCGTCGAGGAACTCGGCGTTGGCCAGCTCGGCCTCGTCGACGTTGAAGACGTACAGGAACGGCTTGGTGGTGAGCAGGTGCAGCTCGCGCAGGTGCTCCAGGTCGATCTTGGCGGCGGCGGCGCCGGCGTACAGGGTGGTGCCGCCGTCGAGGACCTCGACGGCCTGCTTGGCGGCGGCCACGGCGGCGGCCCGGTCCTTGCGGAGCTTGGCCTCCTTCTCCAGCCGGGGCAGCGCCTTCTCCAGCGTCTGGAGGTCGGCCAGGATCAGCTCGGTGTTGATCGTCTCGATGTCGTCGGCCGGGGACACCTTGCCGTCGACGTGCACCACGTTGGGGTCGGAGAAGGCCCGCACCACCTGGCAGATCGCCGACGCGTCCCGGATGTTCGCCAGGAACGCGTTGCCCCGGCCCTGCCCCTTCGACGCGCCCCGGACCAGGCCGGCGATGTCGACGAACGACACCGGCGCGGGCAGGACCTTCTGCGAGGAGAAGATCTCGGCCAGCTTGGTCAGCCGCTCGTCCGGCAGCCCGACGACGCCGACGTTGGGCTCGATGGTGGCGAACGGGTAGTTCGCCGCGAGCACGTCGTTCTTGGTCAGCGCGTTGAACAGGGTGCTCTTGCCGACGTTGGGCAGGCCGACGATCCCGATGGTGAGGCTCACGGCCGGCCAGTCTACGCGGCCGGCCCCCGTCGCCTCCGGTCAGCTCGCCGCACCGGGTCACCGGCCGCTTCCGGTCGGCTCACCTCACCCGGCCAACAGCCGCGGCTCGATCCGGGTCTCCCGGACCTCGCCGTCGGCGGCGCGCGCGACCTCGTACGCGGCGACGCCCGGCCGGTCGGCGACGGCCTCGACCAGGCGGGTGCCCCGGTAGACCAGCCCGACGCCGTCGTCGGTGCAGTGGCTCGTCGGCAGCGTGCCGTCGGCGACCAGCGCGTGCATCAGGGGCCGCCGCTGCTCCTCGCTGTCGTAGTGCACCCCGTTGCCGTACGGCAGCCAGCCCAGTCCGTCGGTGAAGCCGCGCAGCCGGGGGCCGAAGCTGTCGGTGGCGCCGCCGAGGTGCCAGCAGATCGAGCCGGCGGAGACCCCGGCCAGCACCACCCCGGCCTGCCAGCACTCGTGCAGGATCTCGTCGAGGCCGTGCACGCGCCACACCGCGCACAGGTTGGCGACGCTGCCGCCGCCGACCCAGAGCACGTCCTGGGCGAGCAGGTGGGCCCGGACGTCGTCGACGTTCGGCATCGGGAACAACGCCAGGTGCGACGCCCGGAACCGGGTGCCGGCGAACGCCGCGTGGACGGCGGCGATCGAGGCGTCCCGGTCGCCGACGGCCTGGCCGAGGTAGCACAGCTTCGGCTCGGAGCCGGCCTCGGCGAGCTCGGCGGCCAGCTCGAAGACCGGCCCGGGGCGCAGGTCGTTCGGGCCGAGCCGGCGGCTGAGGAAGCCCATGCTGGTGGCGACGATGGTCGGTTCGCTGGCGGGCACGGCGGTCGGTCCTCTCCTCGGCGGGCTGTCGGGGCGCGGCGTCGGGGCGGCGTCAGGCAGGCTGCGGGGCGGGTGGGGTCGGTTGCGGCGTCAGCGGCTGGCGGCTGGCGGCTGGTGGGGGCAGGGTCAGGGGCGGGTGCGGGGGCGACGGCGGGCGGCGTCCGGGGCGGGTGCGGGGGCGGCAGCGGCGAGGAGGTCGCGCAGCAGCTCCGCCAGCCGCTCCTGGTCCCGCTGCGGGAGGACGTCGAGCAGTCGCTGCTGGGTCGCCAGCCCGGCGTCGGCGGCCTCCTCGGCCACCCGCCGGCCGGTGTCGGTCAGGGTCACCTGGAGGCCCCGCCGGTCGGCCGGATCCGGGGCGCGGCGCACGAGGCCGGCGCGCTCCAGGCGGTCGAGGCGGCCGGTCATCCCGCCCGAGGTGAGCATCAGCCCGGCGGCCAGGGCCTTGGGGGCGAGCGTGTACGGGACGCCGGCCCGGCGCAACGCGGCCAGCACGTCGAACTCGCCCCGGCTGATGCCCCAGGCCGCGTACACCCGCTCCTGCTCGTCGCCGACCAGCCGGGCCAGGCGGTGGATCCGGCCGAAGACGGCCATCGGCTCGGGCCGCATCCCGGCGCGTTCGCGCCGCCACTGCTCGACGATGGCGTCGACGTCGTCCCGCTCGGTCACCCCGGCATTGTGCCGTACCCCGCACTGGCGCTGTTATCTCGGTGATCATTAGCTTAGCGACAATCTAGTTATTGGTCTCCCCATGTCCTGCCGCACCGCCGACCTGCTGGCCACCGCCGCCGCGCCCGCCGCCTGGCGCACCGCCCGCCGGCTATCCGGACTCGCGGCTGCCGGCCCCGGAGAGCACGGCGGCGGCGAACTCCCGGCGGGCCGCCGGCGGCAGGCCCCGGGCCGCCGCGCCCGGCAGCGTGAACCGGTGCGCCGCCGACGGGCCGGCCGCCTCCGACTCGCCGAGCATCCAGCGCACCTCGTCGACCGTCCAGCCCAGCCCGGTGCGACCGGCGATCTCCCGCACCAGGCGCAGCCCCACCCGGGTGTCGTCGTCGTAGAACCGCATGCACCAGTGGTGCGCCCACATGCCGAGCGCGCGCAGGCCGGCGGCGTCGAGCGAGGCGACGAGCCGGCCGCAGGCCGTGTCCGGGAACGCCCGCCCCGGGTCGCCCGCCCGGTCCCGCTCCATCGCCCCGTACGCCGCCGGGGCGACCGCCCGCATCCGCTCGTAGAAGCCCTGGACCACCATGCGGTCGAGCCGCGCCCGCCCCGACCGCATCAGCGGACCTCCCGCCCGGCCACGCTCGCCATCGCCGCACCCCTTCTTGAGTTGGTGGCGGGACGGTACCGGCCACGACCGACACTTTCCCGCCCGGGCGCGCCCGCCCCGCCGCACGCGGGCGGGCTCACCTGGAGCGCCGTTGTTAACAGGGGGCCCTTCCTCTACAGAAGGCGTTAACAAGGTGCCCCTCCTTGCAACCAGGTCCGAATTCCGCGAGCCCACCGCCGGTGGGTGCGGGCAGTATCGGGGGCGTGGAGTTGGACTTCGAGCGTTGCTACCGGGCCGTCGACAGCCGCGACCAGCGGTTCGACGGCTGGTTCTACACGGGCGTGACGTCGACCGGGATCTACTGCCGGCCGTCCTGCCCGGCGACGACGCCGAAGCGGCGCAACGTCCGGTTCTTCCCGTCGGCCGCCGCCGCCCAGTCGGCCGGGCTGCGGGCCTGCCGCCGGTGCCGCCCCGACGCCGCCCCGGGCTCGCCCGAGTGGGACGTCCGGGCGGACGTGGTGGGCCGGGCCATGCGGCTCATCGCCGACGGGGTGGTCGACCGGGACGGGGTGCCCGGGCTGGCCACCCGGCTCGGCTACACCGAGCGGCACCTGCACCGGATGCTCCGCGCCGAGCTGGGGGCCGGGCCCCTGGCGCTGGCCCGGGCGCAGCGCGCCCAGACCGCCCGCATCCTGATCGAGACCACGGACCTCGGCATGGCCGAGATCGCGTTCGCGGCCGGGTTCGGCAGCGTCCGGCAGTTCAACGACACGGTGCGCGAGGTCTACGCCGCCGCCCCGTCGCAGCTGCGCACCGCACGGGGTGGCCGGCCGACGCCGGGCGGGGCGGGCACGCTCACGCTGCGGCTGGCGTACCGGCCGCCGTTGCACGCGGCGGCGCTGCTGGACTTCCTCGCGCTGCGGGCGTTGCCCGGCGTGGAGGAGGTGCGCGACGGGACGTACCACCGGGGGTTGCGGCTGCCGCACGGCGCGGCGGAGGTGGCGCTGACCCCGGCGGACGGGCACGTCTCGGCGACCCTGCGGCTGGCCGACCTGCGCGACCTGGCCCCGGCGGTGGCCCGCTGCCGCCGGCTGTTCGACCTCGACGCCGACCCGGCGGCCGTCGACGGCACCCTCGCCGCCGATCCCGCGCTGGCCCCGGCGGTGGCGGCGGAACCGGGCGTACGCCTGCCCCGCGCCGTCGACGGCCTGGAGATGCTCGTCCGCGCCGTCGCCACCCAGCAGGTCTCCCTGGCCTCGGCCCGCACCACCCTCACCCGGCTGCTGCCCGCCGCCGCCCCCGTCGACGGCGGGCTGCGGGGCTTTCCCGGCGCGGAGGAGCTGCTGGGGCTGGCCGACGGGGCGTTCCGGATGCCGGCGGCGCGGCGGGAGACGATCCGGGCCGCCGCGCGGGCCGTCGCCGACGGCTCGCTCGACCTCGACCCGGGCGGGGACCGGGAGGAGGTCGCGCGGCGGCTCCTGGCGGTCCCCGGGATCGGCGCCTGGACGGCCGGCTACGTGGCCATGCGCGCCCTCGGCGACCCGGACGTCGGCCTCACCACCGACCTGGCCGTCCGGCGCGGCGCCGCCGCGCTCGGCCTGCCCGACGACCCATCGACCCTCGACGCGTACGCCGGGCGTTGGCGCCCCTGGCGCTCGTACGCGGTGATCCGACTCTGGAGAGCAGCATGACCACCACCCTCGACGGCGCGGTCGTCGACACCCCCGCCGGCCCGCTGAGCATCGTGACCGGCCCCGACGGGGCGGTCCGGGCGGCCGGGTTCACCGCCGAACCGGAGTCGCTGCTGCCGCTCGTGCACCCCGGGCTGCGCGGCCCGGTGCGGCGGCGCGCCGACCTCGGGCCGGTGACGGCCGCCGTCGCCGCGTACCTCGACGGCGACCCGACGGCCATCGACCCGGTGCCCGTGCAGCAGCACACCGGCGGGGCGTTCCAGGCCCACGCGTGGCGGGTGCTGCGCGAGGTCGCGCCCGGCCGTCCGGTCACCTACACGGCGTACGCCGCGCTGGCGGGGCGGCCGGCGGCGGTGCGCGCCGCGGCGGCGGCCTGCGCCCGCAACGCCGCCGCCCTGTTCGTCCCGTGCCACCGCGTGCTGCGCACCGACGGGGGCCTCGGCGGCTACCGCTGGGGGCTCGACGTGAAGCGCTGGCTGCTCGCCCACGAGGCCCCGAACGACGGCGGAACCCGTTGAGAACAACGGGAACTGCCGAAAGTTGACAGCATCAATCATCCACTTAGGCGCTACCGTCGTTTGGTGCCTGCGGAGAGCGACGGCGTCCCGACCCACCGTGGCGACGCCGCTCGCCCCCTGCGCAACCTGTGGCGGCTGCGCCGCTACCTGCGCCCGCACGCCGTCGAGTTCTGCTGGCTGTTCGCGGCGGCGCTGGCGGCCACCGGGGCGAGCCTGGCCGTGCCGCTGGTGGTGCAGCGGGTGGTCGACGGCCCGGTCGCCCGGCACGACCCGGGCGGCCTGGTCCGGCTCGGCGGGCTGGCCCTGCTGCTCGGCCTGGCCGAGGCCCTGCTGATCTTCATCCGCCGGTGGGCCCAGTCGTCGTCCTCGATGGGCATGGAGGCGACGATCCGGGCCGACATCTACGCCCACCTGCAACGGCTGCCGGCCGGCTTCCACGACCGGTGGCAGACCGGCCAACTCCTGTCGCGGGTCACCAGCGACCTGTCGGTGATCCGCCGGTTCCTCTCCTTCGGCCTGCTGTTCCTGGTGCTCAACCTGGTCACGTACGCCGCCGTGGTGGTGCTGCTGGTCCGGCTGCACCCGGCGCTGGGGCTGCTGGTGGCGGCCAGCGCCGTGCCGCTGTTCCTGATCAGCCGGCGCTTCGGCCGGTACTACCACGCGGCGTCGCGGCGGATGCAGGACCAGCAGGGCGACGTGGCCACCCTCGTCGAGGAGACCGCGCAGGGCCTGCGCACGATGAAGGCGTACGGCCGGGGGCCGGAGCTGGCCGCCCGGTTCGCCGACGGCGCGCGGGCGCTGCACGACACCGGCGTGGCCAAGAGCCGGCTGCTGGCCCGCACCTCGGCGCTGTTCGACCTGGTGCCCAACCTGACCCTCGGCGTGGTGCTGGTCGCCGGGGCGGTCGCCGCCGCCCGGGGCGCGCTGACCATCGGCGAGCTGGTCGCCTTCGTCAGCTTGCAACTGATGCTGGTCTGGCCGGTGCAGTCGCTGGGCTGGATCATCGCCAACGGCCAGGAGGCGGCGACGGCCGCCGACCGCATCCAGGAGGTCCTGGACACCGAGCCGGCGATCGTGGACGCCCCGCACGCCGTCGACCTGGACAGGGCGGCGGTCCGGGGCCGGCTCGCGTTCGAGGGCGTGTCGTTCCGCTACCCCGGCACGGCCGCGCCGGTGCTGCGCGGCATCGACCTGACCGTGGAGCCGGGCGAGACGCTCGCCCTGGTGGGTGCGACCGGCGTCGGCAAGAGCACCCTGCTCTCGCTGGTGCCCCGGCTGCACGACGTGACCGCCGGCCGGATCACCCTCGACGGTCACGACGTGCGCGACCTGCGGCTGGCCTCGCTGCGCCGGCTGGTCGGGGTGGCCTTCGAGGAGCCGACGCTGTTCTCCATGTCGGTGTGGGAGAACCTCACGCTGGGCTGCCCGGACGCCGAGGAGGACGAGGTCCGCGCGGCGCTGGCGCTGGCCCAGGCCGACTTCGCGTACGAGCTGCCGTGGGGGCTGGCCACCCGGGTCGGCGAGCAGGGGCTCACCCTCTCCGGTGGGCAGCGGCAGCGGCTGGCACTGGCCCGGGCCGTCCTCGGCCGGCCGGCGCTGCTGGTGCTGGACGACCCGCTGTCCGCCCTCGACGTGCACACCGAGGCGCTGGTCGAGGCGGCGCTGCGGCGGGTGCTGCGGGACACCACCGCCCTGCTCGTGGTGCACCGGCCGTCGACCGTCGCGCTGGCCGACCGGGTGGCGCTGCTGGAGCGGGGGCGGATCACGGCGGTCGGCACCCACTCGCGGCTGCTGGCCACGGTGCCCGCGTACCGGGCGGTCCTCTCCGCCGACCCGGCCCCGCCGGCACACGCGGGGCCACGGGCGGGAGCCGCGCTGGCCGGGCCGGACGGCCGGGGGTTGGTGCGCTCGTGACCACGACCGCCGACCCCGACGCCGCCGGCGCTACCGAAGCCGACGCCGCTGCCGCCACTGTCGACGCCGACGCCGACCGGCGCGAGCCGGCGACGCACCTGGACCTGCAGCGGTGGCGGGGGCGGGCCACCGACCCGGAGGCCGACCGGAGCCGGGCCGAGGAGGCCACCCCCGAGGCCATGGCGCGGCTGCGGGTGCGCAGCCGGGCGCTGCTGCGCGACCTGCTGCGCCCGCACCGGGGCCGGCTGGGGCTGGCCGTGGGCCTGCTGCTGGCCCAGAACGCCGCCGCCATGTCCGGGCCGTACCTGGTGATGCTCGGCATCGACCGGGCCATCGGGCCGCTGCGGGCCGGCGACAGCGGGCCCCTGGTCGCGATCGCCGGGGCGTTCGCCGCCGCCACCGTCGTCGAGTACGCGGCCCGGCGCGGCTTCCTCACCCTCTCCGCCCGGATCGGCCAGGCCGTCCTGCTGGAGCTGCGCCAGCGGGTGTACGGCCACTTCCTGCGGCTGTCCGTCGGCTTCCACGAGCGCTACACGTCCGGCCGGATGATCTCCCGGCTCACCAGCGACCTGGACTCCATCGCCGAGCTGCTCGACGGGGGCGTCGACAACCTGGTCCTCGCCGCGCTGTCGATCCTGACGGTGGCCGGCATCCTGCTCTGGCTGGACCTGCCACTGGCGGCGGTGACGCTACTGGCGTTCCCGTTCCTGTTCTGGCTGTCCCGCTGGTTCGCCCGCGCCTCGGCCGCCGCGTACCGGCGGACCAGGGAGGCCGTGTCGCTGGTCATCGTCCACTTCGTCGAGTCGCTGCGCGGCATCCGGGCGGTGCAGGCGTACCGGCGGGAGCCGCGCAACCAGCGGATCTTCGCGGCCGTCAACGATGACTACCGGCAGGCCAGCCTGCGCGCGTTCCGGCTGATCGCCACCTACTCGCCGGGAATCAAGGTGATCGGGAACGTGACCGTGGCGGTGGTGCTCGGCTACGGCGGGGCCCGGGTGCTCGGCGGCGGCATGGAGGTGGGGGTGCTCGCCGCGTTCCTGCTCTACCTGCGCCGCTTCTTCGAGCCGATGCAGGAGCTGAGCCAGTTCTACAACTCGCTCCAGTCGGCGACGGCGGCGCTGGAGAAGCTCGCCGGGGTGCTCGACGAGCGGCCGGCGGTCGCCGAGCCGGCGCGCCCGGTGCCGCTGCCCGGCGGCGACGCGCGGGGCGCGGTGGAGCTCCGGTCGGTCTCCTTCGGCTACCGGGCCGGCGCCCCGATCCTGTCGGGCCTGGACCTGACCGTGCCGGCCGGGCAGACCGTCGCGCTGGTCGGGGCCACCGGGGCGGGCAAGTCCACCATCGCCAAGCTGCTGGCCCGGTTCCACGACCCGGACGCCGGCACCGTCGCCCTCGACGGGGTCGACCTGCGAGACCTGGCCGACGCCGAGCTGCGCCGGGCGGTGGTGCTGGTGACCCAGGAGAACCATCTGTTCAGCGGCTCGGTGGCGGAGAACATCCGGTTCGGCCGGCCGGGCGCGGACGACGCGACGGTGCAGGCGGCGGCCCGCGCCATCGGCGCGCACGACTTCATCGCCGCCCTGCCCGACGGGTACGCCACCGAGGTCCGCCGCCGGGGCGGCCGGCTCTCCGCCGGGCAGCGGCAGCTCGTGGCGTTCGCCCGCGCGTTCCTCGCCGACCCCCGGGTGCTGATCCTCGACGAGGCGACGTCGTCGCTCGACGTGCCCACGGAACGGCTGGTGCAGCGGGCGCTCGCCACCGTGCTGCGGGACCGGACGGCGCTGGTGATCGCGCACCGGCTCTCCACCGTCGAGACGGCCGACCGGGTGCTCGTCCTCGACGGCGGCCGGGTCGTGGAGGACGGCCCGCCGGAGCGGCTGACCGCCACCGGCGGCCGGTACGCGGCGCTACGCCGCCAATGGCGCAACTCCCTACTCTGACCCACCTCCCCCACCCACCCCACTCCCCCCACCCCCACCCACCCCTTCCTCGGTGATCAAGAGGAAAGCGTCAGGGTTGATCTCGACGATGACGCAAACCTCTTGATCACCGAGGCGGGGAGGGGCGGGGCTACGCCGGGCGACCACGACGGCGAGGACGGTGAGCGCGACGGCGAGCCAGAGCTGCGCCCGCCCCGGCTGGAGCGCGCCGGGGCCACGCCCGGGCAGGGCCCCAGCTCGGCTGATGTCCCCCGGGCGGCAGGGCCGGCGATAAGCCGTGGTCGACGCGCTCGGCGCTGCCTACCATCGACCGATGACTGAACCGGGCAGGTCGGCCCGCGCCGGTGTCCCCGAGCGTCCCACGCTCGACGGGATCGAGGACACCTGGGCGCGCCGCTGGCAGGACGACGGCACGTACGCGTTCGACCGCACCAAGACGCGGGCCGACGTGTACTCCATCGACACCCCGCCGCCGACCGTATCGGGCGAGCTGCACATGGGCCACGTCTTCTCCTACACCCACACCGACACCGTGGCCCGGTTCCAGCGGATGCGCGGCCGGACGGTCTTCTACCCGATGGGCTGGGACGACAACGGCCTGCCCACCGAGCGCCGGGTGCAGAACGTCTACGGGGTGCGCTGCGACCCGACGCTGCCGTACGACCCGCGGTGGCAGCCGCCCGCCGCGCCCGTGGACGACGCCGCCCGCAAGCACCCGACCCCGATCTCCCGGCGCAACTTCGTGGAGCTGTGCGAGACGCTGACCGCCGTCGACGAGCAGGCGTTCGAGGCCCTGTGGCGGCGGCTGGGGCTGAGCGTGGACTGGTCGCTGACGTACACGACGATCGGCCGGGCGGCCCGGGTCGCCTCGCAGCGGGCGTTCCTGCGCAACCTGGCCCGGGGCGAGGCGTACCAGGCGGAGGCCCCGACGCTGTGGGACGTCGGGTTCGCCACCGCCGTGGCGCAGGCGGAGCTGGAGGACCGGGAGCGGCCGGGGGCGTACCACCGGCTGCGGTTCGCCGGGCCGGGCGGGCGGGAGGTGCTGATCGACACCACCCGGCCGGAGCTGCTGCCGGCGTGCGTGGCTCTGGTCTGCCACCCCGACGACGAGCGCTTTGCCGACCTGGTGGGAGCGGTCGTGCGTACCCCCGTGTTCGGGGTGGCGGTGCCGGTGCGCGCGCACCCGCTGGCGGACCCGGCCAAGGGCACGGGCGTCGCGATGGTGTGCACGTTCGGCGACCTGACCGACGTGACCTGGTGGCGGGAGCTCGCGCTCGACACGCGGGTGGTGATCGGCCGCGACGGCCGGCTGCTGCCGGAGCCGCCGGCCGAGTGCCGGCGGGGCCGTACGCGGCGCTGGCCGGGCAGACCGTGGCCGGGGCCCGGCGGGCCGTCGTGGGGCTGCTCGCCGACGCGGGCGACCTGGTGGGCGAGCCGCGCCCGGTCGTGCACCCGGTGAAGTTCTACGAGAAGGGCGACCGGCCGCTGGAGATCGTCTCGACCCGGCAGTGGTATCTGCGCAACGGGGGCCGCGACGCCGGGCTGCGCGCGGAGCTGCTGGCCCGGGGCGGGGAGCTGCGCTGGGTGCCGGGGCACATGCGCAGCCGCTACGAGCACTGGGTGGGCGGGCTGACCGGTGACTGGCTGGTCAGCCGGCAGCGCTTCTTCGGGGTGCCGGTGCCGGTGTGGTACCGGCTCGACGACACTGGCGAGCCGGACTTCGCCCACCCTCTCACACCGGACGAGTCGGCGCTGCCGGTCGACCCGTCCGGCGAGCCGCCGCCCGGCTACGACGAGTCGCTGCGCGGGCTGCCGGGCGGCTTCGTCGGCGACCCGGACGTGCTGGACACCTGGGCCACGTCGTCGCTGACCCCGCAGATCGTGGGCGGCTGGGAGACCGACCCGGACCTGTTCGGGCGGGTCTTCCCGATGGACCTGCGCCCCCAGGGGCAGGAGATCATCCGCACCTGGCTGTTCGCCACGGTGGCCCGCGCCCACGCCGAGCACGGGGTGCTGCCCTGGCGGGACGCGGTGCTGTCCGGCTGGATCCTCGACCCGGACCGCAAGAAGATGGCCAAGTCCAAGGGGAACGTGGTGACCCCGATGGCGCTGCTGGAGCAGTACGGCTCCGACGCGGTGCGCTACTGGGCGGCCAGCGGGCGGCCGGGGATGGACCTGGCGTTCGACCCGGCGCAGATCCGGGTGGGCCGGCGGCTGGCCACCAAGCTGCTCAACGCGTCGCGGTTCGCCCTCGGGCTGGGCGCGGCGGACGCCCTGCGCGCCCCGTACGACAGCTCCAGCTCGGCGCGTCCGACTCCGCGCCGCGACCTGGAGCTGTCGGCGACACAGCCGCTGGACACCGCGATGCTCGCCGAGCTGTCCGGCGTGGTCGCCACCGCCACGTCGGCCTTCGACGCCTACGACCACACGGCCGCGTTGCAGGCGACCGAGTCGTTCTTCTGGCGGTTCTGCGACGACTACATCGAGCTGGTGAAGGAACGCGCCTACGGCGCCGGGCCGGGGGCGGACTCGGCGCGGGCGGCGCTGGCCACCGCCCTGTCGGTGCAGCTACGGCTGTTCGCCCCGGTGCTGCCGTTCGTCACCGAGGAGGTGTGGTCGTGGTGGCGCTACGGTTCGGTGCACCGCGCGCCCTGGCCCACCACCCACGAGGTGAACCGGGCGGTCGGGGGCGCGGCCGACGCGGGGCTGCTGCGGCTGGCGTCCGACGCGCTGGGTCAGGTGCGCCGCGCCAAGTCGGAGCGGAAGCTGTCGATGAAGGCGGAGGTGCCGCTGGCCGAGGCGCTCGGCCCGGCCGACCTGCTGGACCGGCTGACGCTGGTGGCCGACGACGTGCGGGCGGCGGGGCGGATCGGCCGGCTCGACCTGCTGCCGGGCCGCACCCCGGAACTGGTGATCGCCTGCGCGGTGTAGTAAGGAGGGGCCCCTTGTTAACGCATTCTGTATAGCAGGGGCCCCCTCCAAACAACGCGCCGCGACAGGCGGGTCACCAGCCGCGCAGCATGCGTACGCCGAGCAGGGCGGCGACCACGGCCGGCCCGAGCAGCAGGGTGACCGCCTGGAGCCGGTACGGCATCCGGTGCCGGGCCACCTCGACGGCGTTCCCGCCGACGAGCAGGCCGGCGGCCAGCACGAAGCCGCCCCACCAGTGGGTCTGGCCCGGATCGACCAGGCGGTGCCGGATCAGCATCAGGGCCACGCCGACCCCCGCGCCGGCCAGCGCGAGCAGGGCGACCGTGCGGTGCAGCCCGCGCGCCAGCGGGTCGGCGGGCCGCCACAGGTAGGTGCCGACGCCCGCGAGGCAGGGCAGCATGACCAGGACGGGCCAGCCCCCGCCCATCGTGCCGGTCATCAGCAGCGCCCCGACCGTGAAGACCAGCAGGCCGACGCACCCGACGACGTACCCGGCGAAGGCCCGGCCGCCGCCGCGCGCCAGCAGCGCCCCGCCGGCCGCGCCGATCAGCGCGCCGGGGATCAGCACGAAGCCCGCCCACCAGTGGAACCGGCCGGCCGTCTGGGCGAACGAGGTGGTCGCCGCCACGGCCACGCCGGCGACCGCCAGGCTGGTCGCCCAGTGCCGGGCCTGCTTCGGGTACGTCCGCCGGGGCGTCGCCCGGCCCGTGTCGGCCACCATTCCCCCAGCCTGCCGGCTGGCGGGGACGGGAGCCATCCGGCAGGCCCTACCTTCCCCGTTGCGGCGGCCGGGTGGGCTCCGTTCCGGCGGCCGGGTGGGGAGCCGGCGCGGCGGGCCCGCCGTGCCGGCTCCCCCGGCTCCCCCGGGCTCAGCCCCGGGTGATCACCTCGTTGTTCTGGAGGCTCTCGGTGCGCTGCTGGACGAGGGTGCGCAGCCGTTCGGCGTCGGAGTCCACCGCCGCCGCGTCGACCCCGTCGACGGTCTTCAGCACGCCGGTGATCGCGTCGAGCGCCCCGGTCGCCCGGCCGCTCGCGTAGACCTGCTGGAACAGCTCGCGGTACGCGTCCTCGTAGACCGCCTTGAACGCGTCGCTGGCCAGGAACCGCTCCTTGAGCTTGTGGCCGGTCATCATGCCGCCGGCGCGGCCCGGCCCGGCGTCGCCGCCCTCCTGTTCCGTGGCCCCGCCGCCCGGCGGCTGCCTGCCCTCCGGTAGCTGCATGCCCTCGGGAAGTTGCATCCCCTCGGGAAGCTCCATGCCCTCGGGGAGCTGCATGCCCTCCGGGGGCTGCTGGCCGTCCTGGGGCTGCGTCCCGCCGGGGGCCCGGCCGCCGCTCCGCATGCCGAAGCCGCCGCTGTCGTGCGGGCCCTGCGCGGCGTTGCCGCTGAAGGTCAGGTTGTGGTCCCAACTGATCACGCTGAACTTCTTCGTCTCCAGGTCGTACCAGAGGTAGTAGTTCTTCCCCGGCCCGGACATGTCGTCGAAGTTGAGCAGCAGGTTCTGCAACGCGACGTAGCGGGCGAACGAGGCCACGTCGACCCGGTCGGCGAGCTGCGCGTCGAACTCCTCGTCGCTGGCCGAGTTGACCCACCTGATGAGGTTGATCACGGGCTGGAGGTCCTGGCTGCCCTTCATCGTGATCTGCTTGAAGTCGTCGGTGTAGTCGGTCTGGTCGTCGCCCTGGTCGGTGAAGCTGCTGCTGGCCAGGGACTTGTAGAGCACGCCGGTGCCGCCCATCTGGTCGGCGAAGTTCTCGTCCGGGTGCTCGACCAGCAGCCGGGCCGTGGTGGGCCGGCCGTTGACCGTGAACGACGAGTACGCATACCGCTGGGCGGCCTCGCCGGTGCTGTCGAGCAGGGACAGCGACAGCGCCTCGTTGAGCACCGTGGAGCCGCCGCCCATGCCGGAGACGCGGACGGCCACCTCGCGGTGCCCCTGGTAGCGGCGGCCGTCGACGAACTCGTCGAAGCTGATCAGCCAGGGCAGCGTCTCGGGCTCCTCGGCCTTCAGGCTGGTGCGGGTCATCCCACCACCGGGGAACCCGCCGCCGGGGAATCCGCCGCCGGCCTGCTGCTGGCCCGGCTGCTGGCCGGTCTGGCCGCCCTGCTGACCGGTTTGGCCGGTTTGGCCGCCCTGCTGGCCGGTCTGCCGGCCGCCCTGCCGCTGGCCGGCGTCGGCGGGGCGCTCGCCGCCGCCGGGCATCCCGCCGGCCGGGCCGGCGCCGCGCGGCCTGGACTCGCCCTTCCAGGTCAGGCTCTGCAGGGTCGAGTTGCCCTTGAGCCGGATGCCCACGCTGGGGACGGCGGTGCCGTCGACGGTCAGGTCCGCCTCGACGTACTCCTTCTCCCCCTCCTTCCAGTAGGTCTCCAGCATCCGCTGGTAGTCGGCGTCGGCGAAGGTCAGCGAGATCGAGTGCGCGACGCCGGCGTCGAACAGGTCGGTCGTGCCGGCGATGTCCACCGTCACCGTCTCCGCCGAGGTGTCGCCGGCGCTGGTCACGTACGGGCGGATCCGCTCGGCGCCGAGCACCAGGGTGAGGACGGCGAGGAACGCCGCGCAGGTGGTGAGCAGCTTCCAGTTCTGCCGGACCCGGGCGGGCAGCCGGCGGCGCAGCGCCCGGGGCAGCGGGGACCGGGCGCGGGGCGGCTCGGCCATCACAGGTCCGTCTGGTCGTAGCCGGTGAGCACCGTCACCCGCTGGCCGGAGGTCCGCTCGCTGAGCGCCGAGATCAGGTCGCCCGGCTCGGTGCCCTTCTTGAGCCGGACGGTGTACATCAGCTCGGTGAGCGCGCCGGCCCGGATCGACTCCAGGCTGACCAGCTCGAACTCGGTGGTGTAGCGGACCAGCACGTCCTGGATGTCGGCGGTGTGGTTGCCGCCGGCCGGCACCTGGACCTTGACCACCTGCCGCTGCACGTTCAGCGCGAACCAGTTGAACCGGTACATCACCACGATGATCAGGCTGATCGCGACGGCGGCGGCGACCGCCAGGGTGTAGAAGCGGGTGCCGCAGGCCATCCCGACGCCCATCACCAGGAAGATGAACCCGACGTCCCGGGTCTCCTTGATGGCGTTGCGGAACCGCACCACCGACAGCGCCCCGACCAGGGCGAACGCCCGCGCGATGTTGGAGCCCACCACCAGCATGATCAGCGAGATCAGCATGCCGAGGATAATCAGCGTCTGCACGTACGACTGGCTGTAGGACACGTTGCGGTGGGTGGCCCGGTAGACCCAGCCGATCATGGCGCTGAGCAGGAACGACAGCGACAGCGCGATGGCGATGTCGCCCACGCTGAACGTGCCGGACAGATCCTGGAACGTGATGTCCATCGGGGTTCGGGCCTCACTTCTCGAAGGTGGCCGCCGCCAGCGCGGCGGCGGGGTCGTCGTCCTGGACATGGAAGAGCGAGCGCGGGGCGCGGCCGAACGCCTCGACGCTCTGGCAGTACTTGGAGACCCGCACGACCGACAGTTCGGCGCGGGCGGCGAGGTCGGTGAGCCAGTACGGCACCCGCTCGTTGGCCTTGACCTCGACGACCGCGAGCCGGGCCGGCACGATGAGCCGGTTCTCGGCGTCGGCGCCGAGGTGGAAGTCGCGGTCCCGGCCCCGGACCCGGCGGTCGAGGGTGACCCGCAGCCCGAGGTCGGAATCCTGGCCGACGTACGCCTCGCGGTGGTACCCGGTCATCGCCACCGGCCGCAGGTCGAGCCCGGAGACGAGTTCGAGGACCTCCTCGACGAACCCGCGCTGGGACGGGTCGTGCTCGATCGTCGCCCGCCCGTCGAGCAGCCGCCTGGCCACCCGGTACGGCAGGGCGATGCGGCGCTTCTGGGTGACCCGGTTGACCCGCTGCTTGATCTCGACGTAGACGGTGGTGTCGTCGTCGATCGTGGACCGGTCGCCGTAGTGGCGCACGCGCAGCTTGCGGCGGAACCTGAGCCCCTCGATCTTCTCCCAGTAGAACCGCAGGTCGGCGGTGTCGTAGTAGACGCTCCACACGCCGTACCCGCTGGTGCCGGCGAAGCTGTCCGGGGCCAGCCGGGCGGCCAGTTCCCGCCGCAGCCCGGCCACCTTCGTGGTGTCCACCAGGTACTTGATCTCGTACCGGTTGAAGGCGTGCAGCTTGCTCGGCGCGCGCAGCGCGTGCCCCGCCTGGTCTCGGCCGGCGGGCGACGGACCCGCGGTCGGTGGGCCCGCATCGGGGGCCGGATCGCCGGCGGGCCGGGCGGCCGGCTCGTGCGGGCGGTCGGCGGCCGGCTCCGGGGGTCGGGCTCGGCGGGGGAACCGTAGACGCATGGACGCAATTCCTCCGGTCTGGCGGCGCGGGTCGCGCTCTGGCGGCGCGGATCGGTCGAAGGGCAGCCAACCGGGCGGGCATGCGAACAGCCCATGAACGACCTGTGGATGGGCTATGGACGGCAGGTGACAGGCGGCAGGCGCGCCGGTAAGGGTTCCGTAACCGGCGCGGCCGGTGCCGCCGGGCGCGGTCCGGGCGAGACTGGACGCATGATCGTCCGCCTGCTGCACAAGCCGCTGACCTGGGTCGCGGTCGCCGTGGTCACCGCCGGGGCCGCCGCCGGCCTGGCCTGGTTCCAGCCCTGGAAGCTGGTCACCGACACCGAGGTCGACGAGGCGCTGTCGGCCGTGGCGGCGACCACCACCCCGGCCACGCCGGGTCCCGCCGGCGCCCCCGCGACCGGCCCCGGTGCCGCCGCCGCCACCGGCCCGGCCGCCGCGCCCGGGCCGACGCTGGTGAGCCAGGGAGACTTCGTCACCCACGAGCACGACACGTCGGGCAGCGCCCGAATCGTCCGGACCGCCGACGGGCGGCACCGCCTGGAACTCGTCGGGCTGGACACCAGCAACGGGCCGGACCTCCGGGTCTGGCTCACCGATCAGCCGGTACGCGAGGGGGTGGCCGGCTGGCGGGTCTTCGACGACGGCCGTCGGGTGGAACTGGGTCGGCTGAAGGGCAACCGGGGCGACCAGGCGTACGACATCCCGGCGGGCACCGACCTGACCGTCCTGACCAGCGTCTCGATCTGGTGCAAGCGGTTCTCGGTGTCGTTCGGCGCGGCCCCGCTGCGGGCGGCCACCTGATCGTGGCGGGGATCAACCCCTAGTGATGGGAATGGCACTCTCGACCGATCGGCGACGGGCTGAGAAACTGTGAGCCGGCCAGAGAGTGGGGGTGCGATGAGCAACGGGTGGGTGCTGCCCGACGAGGTGCTTCGGGACGCGCCGGCGTACACGCCGCGGCCCGGGGAACTGGCCGATCTTGAGTTGCTGGTGTCCGGGGCGTACGCGCCCCTGACCGGCTTCATGACCCGGGCGGATCTGGCCTCGGTGAGCCGGCGGGGCCGGCTCGCGGACGGCGCGCCGTGGCAGGTGCCGGTGGCCCTCCAGGTGCCGGCGTCGCTCGCCGACGGTCTGGATCCGGCCGATCCGGCCCGCCGGGTGCTGGTGCTCTCCGACGGCGAGGGCGCCCCGGTGGCCTCGCTGGAGGTCACCGACGTGTGGTCGGCCCGCGAGGGGGTCGCCGGGGTCGGCGGCACGGTGCGCCGGCTCGGCGACGGCGGTCACGGTCCGTTCCAGCGGCTGCGCCGCAGTCCGGAGGAGATCAGGGCGCTGCTGCCCCCGGGCCGGGTGCTGGGGGTGGTCGCCGACCGGCCGCTGCACCGTCCGCAGCTCGCGCAGATCGCCCACGCGGCCCGCACCCTGGGCGCGCACCTGCTGGTGATGATCCCGGTCGCCGAGGGGACGATCAACGGGCTACCCTCCGAGGCCCTGGTGCGGGCGGTCTTCGCCGCCCGGGACCGGATGCCCCCGGCGACCCTGGTCGCGGTGCCGCTGGCCCGCCGCCGGGACGAGATCAGCGACGCCCTGCTCCAGGCCCGCGTGGCCGCCGCCTACGGGGTGACCCACCTGCTCTCCACCGGCGAGATGCTCTCCGGCGCGGGGCTGCGGGTGCTGGTGCCCCGCGAGCTGGCCTACGACAACCGGGACGGGCAGTGGCGCTGGCGGGAGGACATCCCGCCGCGCAACCGGCGGCTGGCGCTCAGCCAGGCGGAGATCGACGACCTGCTCGACCGGGGCTTCCCGCTGCCGGAGTGGCACACCCCGCCGGCCGTGGCGAAGGAGCTGGTCCGGGCCCGGCCGCCCCGGCGGCACCGGGGGCTGGTGCTCTTCCTCACCGGCTTCTCCGGCTCCGGCAAGTCGACCATCGCCCGGGGCCTGGCGGACGTGCTGCGCGAGGGCGGCGACCGCACGGTGACCCTGCTCGACGGCGACGTGGTGCGCCGGGAGCTGTCCGCCGGGCTGACCTTCAGCAAGGCCGACCGGGACCTGAACGTCCGGCGGATCGGCTGGGTGGCGGCCGAGATCGCCCGGCACCGGGGGGTCGGCATCTGCTGCCCGATCGCCCCGTACGCCGCGGCGCGGACCACCGCCCGCGAGATGGCGCACGCGGCCGGGGCCGGTTTCGTGCTGGTGCACGTGGCGACCCCGATCGAGGTGTGCGAGCAGCGCGACCGCAAGGGCCTGTACGCCCGGGCCCGGGCCGGCCTGCTCACGGGCATGACCGGCATCGACGACCCGTACGAGGTGCCCACGGACGCCGACGTCGTGGTCGACACCACCGGGATGTCGATCGACGAGGCGGTGCAGGCGGTGATGCACCACCTGACCGAGACGGGCTGGGTCGAGCCGCGCCTCCAGTCGACCTGACCGCCGCTCCTGCGACCCGTCGCCGCCGCCCGGCCCTCCTTCGTCCTTCGTCGAGGGGGCCGGGCGGCGGTGCGTGCGCCGGGCGTGTCGGTGCCCGCCGGCCCCTGCGGCTCCGCTTCCGCAACGGCCACCCGCCGCGCTAGTGTTCATCTTTGTTGGAACGCGTGCGACCACGTGAGTTGTGGGCGCGGGGAGTCGGAGGTGCGGAATGCTCGCGCGGCAACGGCAGGCGGCCATCCTGGAGCGCGTCCGCGCCACCGGCGGCGTCCGGGTGACCGAGCTGGCCGCCGAGTTCGGCGTCTCCGACATGACGATCCGGCGCGACCTGGACACGCTGCACGAGCAGGGCGTGCTGGCCAAGGTGCACGGCGGCGCCACCACGACCGGCCCCGGCTCCACCCACGAGCCCGGCTTCCACGCGAAGTCGGTGCGCCAACTGCCGGAGAAGGCCGCCATCGCCGCCCGCGCCGCCGAGCTGGTGCGTCCCGGCGCGGCGGTCGCCCTCTCCGCCGGCACCACCACCGCCGAGCTGGCCCGCCGGCTGGTCGACGTGCCGGGGCTGACCGTGGTGACCAACTCCCTGCCGGTCGCCGAGATCCTGCACGCCGGGGGCCGCGCCGACCAGACCGTGGTGCTCACCGGCGGGGTGCGCACGCCGTCCGACGCGCTGGTCGGGCCGCTCGCGGTCGCGGCGATCCGGTCGCTGCACCTGGACCTGCTCTTCCTCGGCGTGCACGGGATCAGCGAGCGGGCCGGCTTCACCACCCCCAACCTGATGGAGGCCGAGACCGACCGGGCCCTGGTGGCCGCCGCCGACCGGCTGGTCGTGCTCGCGGACCACACCAAGTGGGGCACCGTCGGCATCTCCTCGATCGTCGAGCTGGCCGCCGCCGACGTGCTGGTCACCGACGACCGGCTCGACCCGCAGGCCCGGCAGGTGCTCGACGATCGGGTCGGCGAGCTGGTCCTGGTCGCGGGGGCGGGCACGACGGGCAGACCGACGGCGGGTCGGGCGTCGGCCCCGGCGGATCGCGGCCCCGGCCGCGTGGCCGCGTCGACGAGGGAGGGAACGGCGCAGTGAAGCGTACGACGATCGAGCTGGCCGACGGCCGGGAGCTGATCTACTTCGACGAGCGGGACGACGCGGTCCGCGACCAGCCGGACCGGCGCGAGCTTCCGCCGCCGCCGCCCGCGTCCCAGCTCCGGTACGACCCGCTCACCGACGAGTGGGTGACGGTCGCCGTGCACCGGCAGAGCCGGATCTTCCTCCCCCCGGCCGACCAGTGCCCGCTCTGCCCGTCCCGGGGCGACCGGCTCAGTGAGATCCCGGCGCCGGACTACGACGTGGCCGTCTTCGAGAACCGGTTCCCGTCGCTGAGCCAGCGCATCGCCGCCGAGCCGGCGGAGATCACCCCGTTCACCCCGGTCCGGCCGGGCCAGGGGCGGTGCGAGGTGGTCTGCTTCACCGACGACCACCACGCCTCGTTCGCCGGCCTGTCGCCGGCCCGGGTGCGCACGGTGCTCGACGCCCTCGCCGACCGGACGGCGGAGCTGGCCGAGCTGCCCGGGGTGGAGCAGGTGTTCTGCTTCGAGAACCGGGGCGTGGAGATCGGGGTGACCCTGCACCACCCGCACGGCCAGATCTACGCGTACCCGTTCGTCACGCCGCGCACCCGGTCGATGCTCGGCGCGGCCCGCCGCCACGCCGAGCGCACCGGCGGCGGCAACCTCTACGCCGACGTACTCGCCACCGAACGCGCCGCCGGGACGCGGGTGGTGGCGGCCAACGAGCACTGGACGGCGTACGTGCCGGCGGCGGCCCGGTGGCCGTTCGAGGTGCACCTCGCGCCGCACCGGCCGGTGCCGGACATCCCCGCCCTGACCGACGCCGAGCGGGACGCGTTCGGCCCGCTCTACCTGCACCTGCTGCGCCGCTTCGACGCCCTGTTCGACATGCCGATGCCGTACATCGCGGCCTGGCACCAGGCGCCGGTGCGGATCGACCGGGAGCTGGGGCACCTGCACCTACAGCTGTTCAGCGTCCGGCGGGCGACGGACAAGCTGAAGTACCTGGCCGGCTCGGAGTCGGGCATGGGGGTGTTCATCAACGACATCGCCCCGGAGCGCGCCGCCGCCCTCCTGAAAGGAGGGGCCCCTGCTTAACGCTTTCGGTAGAGCAGGGGTCCCCTGTTAACAGCAGGCGCGGGGGCGACGCAACAGGGCGCGGGGGGCCCGGGACGGGCCCCCCGCAGGGAAGGGACGGCTGGCTGTGTGCGACAGCCGGGGAGGCTGGCTCATCGGCACTCGTTGCCGCGCGGCGACCGCGGTCAACCTCCCTGGACGCGACTGGCACCACGTCCATCCTGCACAACGAGCCACCTCACCCCGGGTGACGGCGCGACGGGCCGGGGACGCGCCGAAGCCCGCCGGCGGGCGGCCGGCGGGCTTCGGCGGTGCGAGGGTCGATCAGACGGCGAGCCGACGCGCCAGGTTCTCGTCCAGCGCGTTCATGAACTCGTCGGTGGTCAGCCACGGAGCGTCGCGCGAGATGAGCAGCGCAAGGTCCTTGGTCATCTGGCCACCCTCGACGGTGTCGATAATGACCTGCTCCAGCGTGTTGGCGAACTCGGTGACGGCCGGGGTGCCGTCCAGCTTGCCCCGGTGGGCCAGGCCCCGGGTCCAGGCGTAGATCGAGGCGATCGGGTTGGTCGAGGTCTTCTCGCCCTTCTGGTACTGCCGGTAGTGCCGGGTCACCGTGCCGTGCGCGGCCTCCGCCTCGACGGTACGGCCGTCCGGGGTCATCAGGACCGAGGTCATCAGGCCCAGCGAGCCGAAGCCCTGCGCCACGGTGTCGGACTGCACGTCACCGTCGTAGTTCTTGCAGGCCCAGACGAAGCCGCCCTCCCACTTGAGCGCGGCGGCCACCATGTCGTCGATGAGCCGGTGCTCGTAGGTGATGCCGGCGGCCTCGAACTCGGCCTTGAACTCGTTCTCGAACACCTCGGCGAAGATGTCCTTGAACCGGCCGTCGTACGCCTTGAGGATGGTGTTCTTCGTCGACAGGTAGACCGGGTAGCCGCGGTCCAGGCCGTAGCGCATGGAGGCGCGGGCGAAGTCCCGGATCGAGTCGTCGAAGTTGTACATGCCCATGGCGACGCCGCCGCCGGGGAAGTTGGCGACCTCCATCTCGACCGGGGCGGAGCCGTCGGCCGGGGTGTAGGTGATGGTCACCGTGCCCGGGCCGGGGACGACGAAGTCGGTGGCCTTGTACTGGTCGCCGTGGGCGTGCCGGCCGATGATGATCGGCTTGGTCCAGCCCGGGACGAGCCGCGGCACGTTCGACATGATGATCGGCTCGCGGAAGACCACGCCGCCGAGGATGTTGCGGATGGTGCCGTTCGGCGACCGCCACATCTTCTTCAGGCCGAACTCCTCCACCCGGGCCTCGTCCGGGGTGATGGTGGCGCACTTGACGCCGACGCCGTGCTCCTTGATGGCGTTGGCGGCGTCGATGGTGACCTGGTCGTCGGTGGAGTCGCGGTACTGGATCGAGAGGTCGTAGTAGTGCAGGTCGACGTCGAGGTAGGGCAGGATCAGCTGCTCCCGGATCTGCTTCCAGATGATCCGGGTCATCTCGTCGCCGTCGAGCTCAACGACCGGGTTGTTTACCTTGATCTTCGCCATCGACCGGCGCTCCTCTCGGGGGACACGTGCTCAACAGTACGAGCGTACTGGAAACCGGCTCGCGGTCCCCAGCCGGCCCGCGCTGGCCGGGGAAAACGGGACGCACGGCACAGCCGGCGGCTGCCGCGACCCGCCGGATGCCGCCGCGCCGCACCCTCGGGTCTATCACGGTCACCGCCCTGACCGACGGCGAGGGCCCGTTCTTCCAGCCGCGCGGGGAGGCGTTCCCGGCGGCCACGGCCGGGCACCGGGCCGCCGCCGGAAACGACGAAGGGGCGGGCCGGCGTCGGCCGGCCCGCCCCTTCCGCGCGGCTCACATGCTGGCGACGTCGGCCTGCTTCGCGCGGACGGCCTCGGCGGCCTCCTTGAGGCTGGCCAGCTCGTCGGCGTCGAGGTCCGTCTCGACGACCCGCTTGACGCCCTCGGCGCCGATCTGGGCCTCGACGCCCAGGTAGACGCCGGAGATGCCGTACTCGCCGTCGACCCAGGCGCAGACCGGCATGACCTCGCCGGAGTCCTCCGCGACGGCCTTGGCCATCCGGGCGGCGGCGGCCGACGGTGCGTAGTAGGCCGAGCCGGTCTTCAGCAGCGCGACCACCTCCGCGCCGCCGTTGCGGGTCTTGACGACCAGCTCCTCGATCTGCGCGGCCGGCATGGCCTCGCGCAGCGGCTTGCCGTCGACGGTGCTCTGCGACGGCACCGGGACCATGGTGTCGCCGTGCGAGCCCAGGGTCAGCGTCTTCACCGAGCGCACCGGCACGCCGAGCGCCTCGGCGACGAAGTTGGTGAACCGGGCGGTGTCGAGCATGCCGGCCTGGCCGAGCACCCGGTTCTTGGGGAACTGGGTGGCGAGCTGGGCCAGCGCGGTCATCTCGTCGAGCGGGTTCGACACGACGATGACGACGGCGTTCGGGGCGTACTTGGCGACGTTCTCGGAGACCTGCCGGACGATCTTGGCGTTCGTCTCCAGCAGGTCCATCCGGCTCATGCCCGGCTTACGCGGCAGGCCGGCGGTGATCACCACGACGTCCGAGCCCTCGATGGCCTCGTAGCCCTCGCCGTTCGGGCCGGTGGTGACGCCCACGACCTTGGTCTCGAAGCCCTCGATGGCCCGCGACTGGTTGAGGTCCAGGGCCAGGCCGGCGGGCTTGCCCTCCACGATGTCGGTGATCACGACGGTGTCGAAGACGTCGTACTCGGCCAGGCGCTGCGCGGTGGTGGAGCCGTAGAAGCCGGCCCCGACGACAGTGACCTTCTTACCCATGGTCGTCCCACTCCCTGTTACCAGTCGTTTTCCGGACCGTATCAGTCATCCTGGCAGCCCACCGGCCAGGGGCGGCGGCCATCGGCGGGATGGGGCGAACGTCACCGTCGCCGGGTTCGTCCCGGCGACGGACGGTCGTGGGGCTCGGCCGCGCTCGGCCGGGCCGGGTAGGGCGGTCGCGGCTCGGCCGCGCCGGACCGGTGGGGGCTCAGCCGCGCTCGGCCCGCTCGACGACGTTGGTCAGCAGCATCGCGCGGGTCATCGGGCCGACGCCACCGGGCATCGGGACCACCCTGCCGGCCACCTCCGCCACCCCGGGGTCGACGTCGCCGGTGTAGCGGCCCTTGCCGTCCGCCCCGATCACCCGGGTGATGCCGACGTCGACCACGGTCGCGCCGGGGGTGACCATGTCGGCGGTGAGCAGGCCCGGCACCCCGGCCGCGACGATCACGATCTCGGCCGCGCGGGTGTGCCCCGCGAGGTCGAGCGTGCCGGTGTGGCAGAGGGTGACCGTGGCGTTCTCGCTGCGCCGGGTCAGCAGCAGGCCCAGCGGGCGGCCGACCGTGTTGCCGCGGCCCACCACGGCGACGTTCGCGCCACGCAGCGGCACGTCGTGCCGGCGGAGCAGCTCGACGATGCCGCGCGGGGTGCAGGGCAGCGGGCCGTCGTAGCCGAGGACCAGCCGGCCGAGGTTGACCGGGTGCAGGCCGTCGGCGTCCTTGTCGGGGTCGATCATCTCCAGCGCCCGCTGGGTGTCCAGGTGACCGGGCAGCGGGAGCTGGACGATGTAGCCGTGGCAGGCCGGGTCGGCGTTCAGCTCGGCGAGGACGTCGTCGACCTGCTGCTGGGTGGCGTCGGCGGGCAGCTCGCGGCGGATCGAGGCGATGCCCACCTCGGCGCAGTCGCGGTGCTTGCCGTTGACGTACGCCTGGGAGCCCGGATCGGCCCCGACCAGGACCGTGCCCAGCCCGGGGACGACGCCCCGCTCCGCCAGTGCCTTCACCCGCGCCCGCAGCTCGTCCTTGATCTCCGCCGCGGTCGCCTTGCCGTCCAGGATCGTCGCCGTCACGCCCAGATCGTCTCACGTCCGCCCGCCCCGCTGCCTGCGGACCCGGGGCGGGGCGGGGTCCGTGGGGCGGCGGAGCGGGCGGCGACGGGCTCAGCGCGGCGGAGCGGGCGGCGACGGGCTCAGCGCGGCGGCGCAGCCACCCGGGTCGGTGGGATCAGTGGAAGAAGTGGCGGGTGCCGGTGAGGTAGAGCGTGACGCCGGCCTCCTTGCAGGCGGTGGCGACCTCCTCGTCGCGGATCGAGCCGCCCGGCTGGACGATCGCCTTCACCCCGGCCGCGATGAGGACCTTCGGGCCGTCGGCGAACGGGAAGAACGCGTCCGAGGCGCAGACCGAGCCGGCGGCCCGCTCGACGCCGGCCCGGGTGACGGCGAGCTGCGCCGAGTCGACCCGGTTGACCTGGCCCATGCCGACGCCGACGGTCGCACCGTCCCTGGCCAGCAGGATCGCGTTGCTCTTCACCGCGCGCACCGCCCGCCAGGCGAACGCCAGGTCGCGCAGGGTGGCCTCGTCGGCGGCCTCGCCGGTGGCGAGCCGCCAGTTGGCCGGGTCGTCGCCCTCGGCGTCCACGGCGTCGCGCATCTGCACCAGCACGCCGCCGGTGACCTGCCGCCACTCCGCCGGCAGCGGGGCGTACGCCGGGGCGCGCAGCAGCCGCAGGTTCTTCTTCGCCCGCAGCAGCTCCAGCGCGTCCTCGTCGAAGCCCGGCGCCACCAGCACCTCGGTGAAGATCTCGGCGACCTGCCGGGCCAGCTCGGCGCTCACCGGCCGGTTCACGGCGATCACCCCGCCGTAGGCCGACACCGGGTCGCAGGCGTGCGCCTTGCGGTGGGCCTCGGCGACGTCGGCGCCCACGGCGATCCCGCACGGGTTGGCGTGCTTGATGATCGCCACGGCCGGCTGGTCGGCGAAGTCGTTCGCCGCCCGCCAGGCGGCGTCCGCGTCGACGTAGTTGTTGTAGGACATCTCCTTGCCGTGGAGCTGCTCCGCCTGCGCCAGGCCGGCCGGGCTGGCCGGGTCGGTGTAGAGGGCGGCGGCCTGGTGCGGGTTCTCCCCGTAGCGCAGCACCGCCGAGCGGCGCAGCGACAGCCCGGCGAACTCCGGCCACCCGGCGGCGTCGGGGGCGAGCGTGGTCGCGCACCACTGCGCCACGGCCACGTCGTACTCGGCGATGGCGGCGAACGCGCGGGCCGCGAGCACCCGGCGCTGGGCCAGGGTGAAACCGCCCGCGCCGAGGGCGGCCACCAGCTCCGGGTACGCGGCCGGGTCGGTGACCACCGCGACGGACGCGTGGTTCTTGGCGGCGGCGCGCACCATCGCCGGCCCGCCGATGTCGATCTGCTCCACGCACTCCTCGACGTCGGCGCCGGAGGCCACCGTGTCCTGGAACGGGTAGAGGTTCGACACGAGCAGGTCGATGCCGGCGATGCCGTGCTCGCCGAGCTGGGCGGCGTGCGAGGGCTTGCGCAGGTCGGCCAGGAGCCCGCCGTGGATCAGCGGGTGCAGGGTCTTGACCCGGCCGTCGAGGATCTCGGGGAAGCCGGTCACCGACTCCACCGGGGTCACCGGCACCCCGGCGGCGGCGACGGTCGACGCGGTGCTGCCGGTCGAGACGATCTCCACGCCGGCCGCGTGCAGGGCCTGGGCCAGCTCGACCAGGCCGCTCTTGTCGTAGACGCTGACCAGCGCCCGCCGGATCGGGCGGCGCTCGTCCTGACTGGAACTCACGGGACCGTGACCTTTCTTCCGGTGATCGTCCAACCTTCGCGAACCAGCCGACCGACCTGCTCGACGAGCTGGCGTCGCTCGGCGGACTTGATGCGCTCGGTGAGCGTCTCCTCGTCGTCGTCGTCGCAGACGGGCACGGCGACCTGGGCGACGATCGGCCCGGTGTCCATGCCGGCGTCGACGAAGAAGAGGGTGGCCCCGGTGACCTTCACCCCGTAGGCGAGGGCGTCGCGCGGGCCGTGGATGCCGGGGAACGCCGGCAGCAGCGTGTTGTGGGTGTTGAGGTAGCGGTCGCCGAAGGCGGCGAGGAACTGCGGGCCCACCAGCTTGAGGAAGCCGGCGGAGACCACCAGGTCGGGGCGGTGCGCGGCGACCTGCCTGGTCAGCGCGGCGTCCCAGTCCGCCCGGGTCGGATGATCCTTCACCCGCTCGACGAAGGTCGGCACCCCGGCGGCGGCGGCCCGGTCCAGGCCCGCAATCCCGTCGCGGTCCGCGCCCACGGCGACGACCCGGGCGCCGTACGCGGGGTCGGCGGCGGCGTCGAGCAGCGCCTGGAGGTTGCTCCCGGAGCCGGAGACGAGGACGACGATGCGGGCGGCGGACGCGGGCTCGGTCACGCGGCCACCCTATCGGGCAGGTCGGGGCCGGCCTCGGGTGGGCGGGTCGAGGCCGGGCAGGTGGGAGGGGCGGGCACCGGTCGCGCCCGGCGGCGACCGGGCGGGGGTGGCAAATCGGTGACGCTTCCTGTCGCCCGGACCCTGTACGCTGCCGGTCGCTCGGTGCCCGGCGCAGGCCGGGCACCGCACCTGTCAGTGACGCGACACGCGCGGTGTGTCGATGGAATGAGGAGCACCCAGCATGCAGCCCGGTTACCAGTCCCCCCAACCGCAACAGATCAATAACAACATGACGATGTCCATCGTGGCCATCTTCTTCTTCTGGCCGCTGGCCATCCCCGCCATCATGAACGCCTCGAAGGTAAACCCGCTGATCCAGCAGGGTGACTACGCGGGGGCGCAGGCGGCGGCGGCCGAGTCGAAGAAGTGGTCCAAGTGGGCCCTGATCGTCGGCATCGTCTGGCTCGTGATCGTCCTCGTGTGCTGCGCGCTGGGTGGTCTTGCCGGGATCATGGGTGGAGCCAGCAGCACCAGCAGCTACTGACAGCAGCCCGAAGCAAGGAGCACCGACGCATGCAGCCCGGTCAGGACCCGTACGGCCAGCAGCCCCACGACCCGAACCAGCCGCAGTACCACGACCCGTACGCACCGCCGCCCCCGGCGCCGTACGGTCAGCAGCCGACATCGGGCCAGCCGTACGGGCAGGACCCGTACGGTCAGCAGACCCCGTCGCCGTACGGTCAGCAGCCCACCTCGGGCCAGCCGTACGGGCAGGACCCGTACGCTCAGCAGCCGCCCTACGGGGCCGCGCCGGGCTACCCGAACGCCGGCTACCCCCACCCGCAGGGGCAGAACAACACCCTCGGCCTGGTGTCGATGATCCTCGGCATCGCGTCGATCCCGCTGGTCTGCTGCCTGTACTTGGGCGTCCCGGTCGGCATCGCCGCCGTGGTCACCGGCTACCTGGGCCGGCAGAAGGCGGCCCAGGGGCTGGCCAGCAACGACGGCCAGGCCAAGACCGGCCTGATCTGCGGTGCCATCGGCGCCGGCCTCGGCATCGTGCTGTTCCTCCTCGGCATCATCGCGAACGTGAGCCTGCCCACCACCTGAGCCGGGCTCGCAGACCGACTGGTCGCACACCAAGCGAGGGGCGCTCCGGATCTCTCCGGGGCGCCCCTCGCCGCGTCCCGCCCGCCTCGCGCAGGTGTGAGCGGGGTGCCCCTCTCTACCGCAGGCGTTAAGAAGGGGCCCTTCCTTTCACCCGCAACGCGCGGGTGGCGGCGGCGCCGAGCACGGCACCGACCGCGATCACGGCGGTCGCCACCGCGGCCACCTGCCAGCCGACCGGGCCGATCTCGGCCAGCCGGCCGCCGCCGAGCGGTCCACCGGAGACCGCCGCGAGCCCGCCGAGCAGCAGCCCGGCGACCGGGCCGGCGAGCGCCGCCGGGGCGAGCAGCGCCGGCCAGGCAACCTCGGCGCGGTCCTCGGCGGCGATCCGCAGCAGCCGGCGGGCGAGCAGCCAGCCGGCGGCCATGCCGGCCAGGACGGGCACGGCGAGCAGGCCCGCACCGTAGCCGTCGACCGGCCCGCTGGGCAGCCCCGCCAGCAGCGGCACGGCCGGCAGCGCGCCGACGGAGACCTCGCTGGTGCGCACGGCGGTGTCGACGCCGACGGCGAACCCGGGGCCGAGCAGGTAGCTGGCCGACCAGATCGTCGCGTTCGGCGCATAGGCGAGGCTGACCAGGGTGATCCCGGCCTGGCCGGCCACCCCGGTGCGGTAGGCGCCGATCATGTCGGCGGCGTCCCCGCCCCCGGTGGCCACCGCGAGCCCCGCTGCTCCGGCCCCCGCGCCGAGCAGCAGCAGCCCGGCGACCAGGCCGGCGCGCACCCCGTCCCGCAACGGCGTGGGGGCCCGGGCGGCGAGCAGGCGGGCCACCGCCGTGGTCCGGAGCGCCCCGGCCAGGGCCCCGAGCGTGCCGACGAGGGCGAACGTCGCCCCGGCGCGGGCCGGTGCGGCGCCGACCGGCACGGCGGCGAGCGCGCCGAGCAGCGCGTACCCGGTGCCGACCGCGCCGGCGGCGGCGAGCGCCTGGCGCGGGGAGCGCCCGCCCCGCGCCCCGATGGCCCGGCTGGCGTGCACCCCGGCGCGGGTGAGCCGCCAGACGGCCAGCGCGGTCAGCGCGAGCGGGGTCAGGCCGAACGGCCCGGCGTCGGTGGCGAGCGGGACGCCGTGGCCGAGCAGCCAGCCGGCGAGCCCGGCGCGCAGCGCGCCGGTGACGGAGCCGGCGTCCTCGGTGAGCTGGGCGAGCCCGAGCACGAGGGCGACCGGAAGGTAGGACGTGAGCGCGGCCCAGGCGGCGGCGACCCCGGCGGCCACCGCGAGCGGGGCCCGGCCGCGGGAGGGCTCCCCGGGCCGGGGCGCGGGCCCCCGGGGGCCCGGGACGCGGCCGGCGGGCCGGGCGTCGGCGCCGACCCTGGCGGCCGGACGACGGGGCTGGTCAGGGGTGACGGAGGACATCGGCTCTACTCTGGCACGTCGCGCCGTCGCGGGCAGTCCGTTACCGCCCCCGACCGGCCGGAAGTTCGGTGATCCACCGACCTGGCGCCCCCGATCCGGTCTAGCCTCGGCCCCAGGACGCGAATTCCTGTCGCGGCCGTGGACCGCTCGGAGGAAGCCGTGAATGCTCCGTATCCACCGCCCCCTGCGCAGGCCGGGGGCCGGGACCGCACCACGCTGTGGGGCGTGCTCGGCATCATCCTGGGCCTGCTCTGCTGCGGCATCCTGGGGATCATCTTCGGGTACCTGTCGATCCGGGACGCCAAGCGGTACGGCCAGTCCCCGGTGCTGGGTTACCTCGCCATCGCGTTCGGCGTGATCAACATCATCGGCAGCGCGATCCTGCGGGCGAGCGGCAAGTACCCGTTCTGGAACAACAGCTGACCCGCCGCGGCACGACGACAGGGCGACGCGACGACGCGAGGGGGCCGACCGGCTCGGTCGACCCCCTCGGCGCGTCTCGCGGCGGTCAGCCGGCGGACATGATCTCCCGCATCAGCTTGGCGGTCTCGGTCGGGGTCTTGCCGACCTTCACGCCGACGGCCTCCAGCGCCTCCTTCTTCGCCTCGGCGGTGCCCGCCGAGCCGGAGATGATCGCGCCGGCGTGGCCCATGGTCTTGCCCGGGGGCGCGGTGAAGCCGGCGATGTAGCCGACCACCGGCTTGGTGACGTGGGACTTGATGAACTCGGCGGCCCGCTCCTCGGCGTCGCCGCCGATCTCGCCGATCATCACGATGGCGTCGGTGTCCGGGTCGGCCTCGAACGCGGCGAGGGCGTCGATGTGGGTGGTCCCGATGATCGGGTCGCCGCCGATGCCGACGCAGGTCGAGAAACCGATGTCGCGCAGCTCGTACATCATCTGGTACGTCAGCGTGCCGCTCTTGCTGACCAGGCCGATCCGGCCGGAGCCGGTGATGTCGGCCGGGATGATGCCGGCGTTGGACGCGCCCGGCGAGGCGATGCCGGGGCAGTTCGGGCCGATGATCCGGGTGCGCTCGCCCTTGGCCACGTTGTACGCCCAGAAGGCGGCGGTGTCGTGCACCGGCACGCCCTCGGTGATGACCACGGCCAGCGGGATCTCCGCGTCGATCGCCTCGATCACGGCGGCCTTGGTGAACTGCGGCGGGACGAAGATGACCGTCACGTCGGCGCCGGTCTCGGCCATCGCGTCGGCGACGGTCGCGAAGACCGGCAGCGCGGTGCCGTCGAAGTCGACGCTCTGGCCCGCCTTGCGCGGGTTGGTGCCGCCGACGACGTTCGTGCCGGCGGCGAGCATCCGCCGGGTGTGCTTGGAACCCTCGGAGCCGGTCATCCCCTGCACGATGACCTTCGAGTCCTTGGTCAGCCAGATAGCCATTGTCAGACCCCCGCAGCCGCCAGCTCGGCGGCCCGCTCGGCCGCGCCGTCCATGGTGTCGACCCGCTGCACCAGCGGGTTGTTCGCGCCGTCGAGGATCGCCCGGCCGGCCTCGGCGTTGTTGCCGTCCAGCCGGACGACGAGCGGCTTGGTGACCTTCTCGCCGCGCTGCTCCAGCAGGGCCAGCGCCTGCACGATGCCGTTGGCGACCTCGTCGCAGGCGGTGATGCCGCCGAAGACGTTGACGAAGACGCTGCGTACCGAGGGGTCGGACAGGACGATCTCCAGCCCGTTGGCCATCACCGCCGCGCTCGCGCCGCCGCCGATGTCGAGGAAGTTGGCCGGCTTGACGTTGCCGTGCCGCTCGCCCGCGTAGGCCACGACGTCGAGGGTGGACATGACCAGGCCCGCGCCGTTGCCGATGATGCCGACCTCGCCGTCGAGCTTGACGTAGTTGAGGTCCTTCTCCTTGGCGGCCTGCTCCAGCGGGTCCACGGCGGCCTGGTCGACGAGCGCCTCGTGGTCCGGGTGCCGGAACGCGGCGTTCTCGTCCAGGGTGACCTTCGCGTCGAGCAGCAGCAGCTTGCCGTCGCCGGTCTTGGCCAGCGGGTTCACCTCGACCAGCGTGGCGTCCTCGGCGACGAACGCCTGCCACAGGCCCACGGCGACCTCGACGACCTGGTCGGCGACGTCGGCCGGGAAGCCGGCGGCGGTGACGATCTCGCGGGCCTTCGCCTCGTCGACGCCCTTGACCGCGTCGATCGGGGCCTTGACGACCTTGTCCGGGGTGTCGGCGGCGACCTGCTCGATGTCCATGCCGCCGGCGACGCTGGCGATGCAGAGGAAGGTGCGGTTCGCCCGGTCGAGCAGGTAGGAGAAGTAGTACTCCTCGGCCACGTCCGCCGTCACGGTGATCATGACCTTGTGGACCGTGTGACCCTTGATGTCCATGCCGAGGATGTCGGTGGCGCGGGCCACCGTCTCATCCGTGCCCTCGGCCAGCTTGACGCCACCGGCCTTGCCACGGCCGCCGACCTTCACCTGCGCCTTGACGACCACCCGGCCGCCGAGGCGCTCGGCGATCGCGCGGGCCTCCTCCGGGGTGTTGGCGACGCCGCCGGCCAGCACGGGCAAGCCGTGCCGCTCGAACAGGTCCCGCCCCTGGTACTCGTACAGGTCCACGATTGCGCGTCCCGTCCCGTCTCCGCGGCGCGCCGTCGCGCCGCCGCCAGCGTTGTGGAATCAGTTTGACGCCTGTCATCAGTTGAAACAGGCCATTGGGCGCAGCCTAGCGAGGCCGGCACCGGCGGCAACCGAGCGGGTGCGCGGTGTGCCCTAATCCACAACCAGCGCGATCGCGGCCGTCGGCAGGGCGCGCAACAGCGCGCGTGGGAATTCCGCGGACGATGTTCCCAGCCCGGCGTAACCCCACGGTCAGGGCATCGTTGAGTCAGGTGTCGGAGCGCTGCTGAGCGCGACGGCGGGAGACGGCCGATGCCCTGTCGGTCGAGGGGTGGCGGCGGGGCATCGTGCATAGAGGGGCCGGACGTGTGAGGGGTGCGTCCGGCCCCTCCCCCTGCCTGCGGTCCGGTGCCCTTCCCGCCCGGGGAGGCCCGGGGAGGGCGACCGCGGGAGCGGGAGTCAGGCGACCGGCTGGGCCACGTTGGCCCGCACCCACTCGACGATCGACTGGGTGGTCGCGCCCGGGGTGAAGATCTTCTTGACGCCGAGCTGCTCCAGCTCGGGGATGTCGGCGTCGGGGACGATCCCGCCGCCGAAGACGACGATGTCCTGGGCGTCCCGCTCGACCAGCAGCTCGACGACCCGCCGGAACAGGGTCATGTGCGCGCCGGAGAGCACCGAGAGCCCGACCGCGTCGGCGTCCTCCTGGATGGCCGTCTCGACGATCTGCTCCGGCGTCTGGTGCAGGCCGGTGTAGATGACCTCCATGCCCGCGTCGCGGAGGGCGCGGGCGACGACCTTGGCCCCCCGGTCGTGGCCGTCGAGGCCCGGCTTCGCGACGACGACCCGGATACGAGAGCTCATCAGCGGACACCTTTCGAGGGCGCTACGACTGTCACCTGAACGAACGGTAACCCGGCGGGCCACCGGCAGGGAATCCGGCCAGCGCCCCGAGCGGAGAGCCTAGGGGGCCGGGGCAGGGGGTCGGACATTCGGGCGACAGCGGTCACGGTGCGCGACGAACGGGCAGGTGAGGGCACGTATGACCAAGTGACGAGGCGTGACAATAGAGGACGTAAACGGACAGATCGACACGCCAATTACCCCGTCTGGCTTGTGACGGGCGTGGTGGTTGGCTACCGTGTCCACGGTTGTCATCAGGTCCACGGACGGGTGACGACGCGGCCAGCCGACGTTCACCACCGCTTCACGGGCGTCGACAGACCGCATCGGAACCCCGACAACGGAGGGTGTGCGTGCGCCAGCGCCTGTCGTCTGAGCCCGATCGATATCGCGGTCGCCGCCGCGTACCCACCCCGCCGCGGAGCCGCTACGCCGCCGTCGTCACCACCGCGTTCGTCGGCGCCGGCATTGTCGCGATCGGCGCGGGAGCGCTGCCGGACGCCAAGAGCGTCAGCCCGTCGGTCCTCGACGAGCTCAAGCAGGCCTCCATCACCAGCCAGGACGCGGCGGCCCGCGCGGACTCCGCCGACCGGGCCTCCCGCGACAGCCGGGTCGAGACGAAGGCAGCCGGCGAGCAGGAGGTCTGGCTCCTGCCGTTGCAGGGCTACGACTTCAACTCCCCCTACGGCATGCGCTGGGGCAAGCTGCACACCGGGATCGACCTGGTGGCCCCCGAGGGCACCCCGTACGTCGCGATCCACGAGGGCACCGTCACGAAGGCCGGCTGGTTCGGCGGCTACGGCTACGCCGTGATCGTCAAGCACGCCGACGGCAGCGAGGCCATCTACGGCCACTCCTCCGCCGTGAGCGTCAAGGAGGGGCAGCAGGTCAAGGCCGGCGACCAGCTCGGCCTGGTCGGCAACACGGGCCACTCCTACGGCTCCCACCTGCACCTGGAGATCCATGTCAACGGGGACCCGCTGGACCCGGTGCCGTGGCTCCAGGAGCGCGGAGTGGACATCAAGATGCAAATCGAGCTGTACTACAGCGACGTAGCCGCGTCCTGACGCTACGCATCGACCGTTGACCGCCCGGATCAGCCGATCCGGGCGGTTCTTCGTGCTCGGCCCGCGCCAAAATGTCTGCTGCGTCACAGCGCTCGATGTGAGCAGCGACACATCGCCGTTGATCAATTATCCGGACGGGCGGGTCGGCTCCGGGACACTGCGGACACCGCCCGCCCGCGTCCGCGCCGCCCCTCCCGTCCCCCACCCGCCTCCTCACCAGCGCGAACACCAGTATTTCGAGGTCCACGTCCCCTCGAAGGTGTAGGTCCGCCGTGCACGAAGAGAACATCCGCAACAGCAGCACCCCCGACGCGCCGGCCCGCCACCGGATGCGCCCCCGGCCCGGCACCCGGGCCCTGGTCGTCGGCGCGGTCGCCCTGCTCGGGCTCGGTCTCGCCGGCGCCGCCGTCGCCACCACCGCTGGCGACGACGACCCGGCCCCCGCCACCGTGGCGGTCGACTCCCCGGCCCGCGCCGAGGCCGCCGCCCGCGCCGACCGCGCCGCCCGCGAGTCGGCCAGCCCTGCCGCCAGCCCCAGCACCGTCTCGCCGAGCCCGTCGAGCGCCAGCCCCAGCCCGACGGCGAAGAAGGCCACCGCCAAGCCGAAGCCGAAGCCGACCCCGAAGCCCACGCCGAAGAAGACCAGCAAGCCCACCCCCGCCTGGGTCATCCCGATGGCGGGGGCGACGATCACCTCCTGCTACGGCCCGCGCGGGGGCGCCCTGCACGCCGGCATCGACTTCGCCATGCCCGCCGGCACCCCGATCCACGCCGCCGCCGCGGGCACGGTCGTGAAGGCCGGCGACGTCGGCGACGGCTACGGCATCTCCGTCTTCGTCGACCACGGCAACGGCTACCTGACCCACTACGCCCACCAGAGCCGCACCGCCGTCGGCGTCGGCGACAAGGTCAAGGCGGGTCAGGTCATCGGCTACGAGGGCTCCACCGGCGACTCCACCGGCCCGCACCTGCACTTCGAGGTGCACCAGGGGCAGATGTGGAACCAGATCGACCCCGCGCCGTTCCTGCGCGCCCGGGGCATCGACGTGGCCTGCTGACCGCCCGGCGACGCGCCGGCCGCCGAGGAGCCATCCGGCGGCCGGCGCCCACCGGTCAGAGCTTGTCGATCGGGGCGTGCCGCAGCACCAGCCACATCGTCTGGTCGCCGAAGTCGATCTGCGCCCGCGCCCCCGGGCCGTGGCCCTCCACGGCGAGCACCCGGCCCAGGCCGTACCGCTGGTGGTTGACCCGGTCCCCGGCCGCGACCTTCGGGCCCTGGGGCAGCTCGCTGGCCGTGGCCAGCCGGCTGCCGTCGACGCCGAGTCGCTTGGCGAGCTGCGCGGCCTTCGGGGTGCCCCCGGTGAAGCCGCCACCGCGCGGCGCGCGGTCCGCGCGCCCGCCGACGCCACCGCCACCGCCGCCCCACGAGGTGTACGTCCCCTCGGTGCGCTCCCAGCGGACCAGCTCCGGCGGCAGCTCCTCCAGGAACCGCGACGGCGGGTTGTAGGCCGGCTGCCCCCACGCCGAGCGGGTCACCGCCCGGGACAGGTAGAGGCGCTGCCGGGCGCGGGTGATCCCCACGTACGCCAGCCGCCGCTCCTCCTCCAGCTCCCGGGTGTCGCCCAGCGCGCGCAGGTGCGGGAAGACGCCGTCCTCCAGCCCGGTCAGGAACACCACCGGGAACTCCAGCCCTTTGGCGGTGTGCAGGGTCATCAGGGTCACCACGCCCTGGTGCTCCGGGTCGTCGGAGGGGATCTGGTCGGCGTCGGCGACCAGCGCCACCTGCTCCAGGAAGCCGGCGACGGTGGCCCGCTCCCCCTCGGCGCCCAGCGCCTCGACCCGCTCCGTGTACTCCCGGGCGACGCTCACCAGCTCCTGGAGGTTGTCGACGCGGCCGGCGTCCTGCGGGTCGAGGCTCTCCTCCAGCTCGGTCAGGTAGCCCGAGCGGGTCAGCAGCGCCTCCAGCACCTCCTCCGGGGTGCCGGTCTCGGCCAGCTCCCGCGCGCCGTCGAGCAGCGCCACGAAGTCGCCGATGCCGTTGGCCGCCCGGGTGGAGATGCCCGGCGCGTCGCCCGCCCGGCGCAGGGCCGCCCCGAAGGAGATGCGGTCCCGGCTGGACAGGGCCTCCACGCACGCCTCCGCGCGCTCGCCGATGCCCCGGCGGGGGGTGTTGAGGACGCGGCGCAGGCTGACCGTGTCGTCGTCGTTGACCACCGCCCGCAGGTAAGCCAACGCGTCGCGGACCTCCTTGCGCTCGTAGAAGCGCACCCCGCCGACCACCTTGTAGGGCAGGCCGATCCGGATGAACACCTCCTCGAACACCCGGGACTGGGCGTTGGTGCGGTAGAACACCGCCACGTCGCCGGGGCGGGCCTCGTCGTCGTCGACCAGCCGGTCGACCTCCCGGCCCACCCAGTCGGCCTCGGCGTGCTCGGTGTCGGCGACGTATCCGACGATCTGCTCGCCGGCACCGGCGTCGCTCCACAGCCGCTTGGGCTTGCGGGAGGTGTTGCGGTCGATCACCGCGTTGGCGGCGTTGAGGATGGTCTGGGTGGAGCGGTAGTTCTGCTCCAGCAGGATCGTCCGGGCGTCGGTGAAGTCCCGCTCGAACTCCAGGATGTTGCGGATCGTCGCGCCCCGGAACGCGTAGATCGACTGGTCGGCGTCGCCGACCACGCACAACTCCGCCGGCTCGATCCCCTCGGTGCCGGAGACCAGCTCCTTGATCAGGGTGTACTGCGCGTGGTTGGTGTCCTGGTATTCGTCGACCAGCACGTGCCGGAACCGGCGGCGGTAGCCCTCCGCGACGTGCGGGTGCGACTGGAACAGGTGCACCGTCGTCATGATCAGATCGTCGAAGTCCAGCGCGTGCGCCTCGCGCAGCCGCCGCTGGTAGAGCGTGTACGCCTCGGCGAGGGCCCGCTCGTTGGGCCCCTTGGCCCGGCCGGCGAACTCCTCCGGGTCGACCAGCTCGTTCTTCAGGTTGGACACCTGGGCGGCCAGCCCCCGCGCCGGGTAGCGCTTCGGGTCCAGGTCCAGCTCGCGGGCGACGAGCTGCATCAGCCGGCGCGAGTCGTCGGCGTCGTAGATCGAGAAGCTCGACTTCAGGCCGGCGTGCTCGTGCTCGGCCCGCAGGATGCGCACGCACGCCGAGTGGAACGTCGACACCCACATCAGCCGGGCGCGCGGGCCGACGAGCTGGGTCACCCGCTCCTTCATCTCGCCGGCGGCCTTGTTGGTGAAGGTGATCGCGATGATCTCGCCGGGGTGCACGTCGCGGGCCGCCAGCAGGTAGGCGATCCGGTGGGTCAGCACCCGGGTCTTGCCGGAGCCGGCGCCGGCCACGATCAGCAGCGGCGAGCCGGCGTGCACGACGGCGTCGCGTTGGGGGCCGTTCAGGCCCTCCACCAGGGCCTGCGGGTCGAGGCGGGCGGCCGGGCCGGAGCGGCGCGGCGGGGCCGACGCGGGCTCGGGCTCGGGCGGGGGCGCGGGGATGTCGAAGAGAGGCTGCATCGCACGGCGAGTCTATGCCGCCGGCCGGACACTTCCCGACAGCGCGGCCCCCGACGCGACCGATCAGGGCGGGAAGGAGGCCGGGCGACACCAGGAAGAGACCAACCCGTCACCCGTCCGGCTCTGGCGCGGCCGTCCCCGATCCACAACGATGGCTGGTGAACCCCCACTTCCTCCCCCGTACACGATTTTGGGAGAACAACCATGAGTCAACCGCGCTCGCGCGGTCGGGCGGTGCTGCGTCACCTCGCCGCGCCGGCCCTCGCACTGGCTGTCGTCGCCACGCTGCCGGCCGCCACGCGGCCCGCGCCGGCCCCGGCCGCCGACCCCTGGGCGGCCCTCGCCCCGGTCTCGGTCTCCTACGCCAAGCCCACCGGCGGCGAGGTCAAGGGCAACTTCCTCAGCTACAACGACTTCCACGGCGCGATCGACCCGCCGGCGGGCAGCGGCGCCGTGGTCAACGGCACCCCGGCCGGCGGCGTGGAATACCTCGCCACCTGGCTCAAGAAGCTGCGCGCCGAGGCCAAGGCCGAGGGGCGGACCAGCACCACCGTCGGCGCGGGCGACCTGATCGGCGCGACGCCGCTGGTCAGCGCCGCATTCCACGACGAGCCGACCATCGAGCTGATGGACCAGATCGGCCTGGAGATCAGCTCCGTCGGCAACCACGAGTTCGACGAGGGCGTCGACGAGCTGATCCGGCTCAACAAGGGCGGCTGCCACCCGGTCGACGGCTGCCAGGACGGCGACGGCTTCAAGGGCGCGAAGTTCACCTACCTCGCCGCCAACACCATCAGCAAGAAGACCAAGCTGCCGATCCTGCCCCCGGTCGACGTCAAGCTCGTCGGCGGCGTGCCCGTCGGCTTCGTCGGGGTCACCCTGGAGGGCACCCCCGGCATCGTCAACCCCGCCGGCATCACCGGCGTCACCTTCAAAGACGAGGTGGAGACCGCCAACAAGTGGGGCGGCCTGCTCAAGCTGTTCGGCGTGAAGGCGATGGTGCTGCTGGTGCACGAGGGCGGCGCGCAGTCCCCGCCGCCGAGCACCCCCGGCGTCTCCGACTGCGCCAACTTCTCCGGCCCGATCGTCGACATCGTCAAGGGCCTGCGGCCCGAGTTCGGCCTGGTCGTCTCCGGCCACACCCACCGGTTCTACTCCTGCTCGCTGCCGAACTCGTCCGGCCAGCCCAGCGTGGTCACCAGCGCCGGCAACAACGGCCAGCTGATCACCGACATCGACTACTCCCTCAACCGGCGCACCGGCCGGTTCACCGGGATCTCGGCCCGCAACGTCATCGTCGAGAACGGCGTCCGCAACGCCGACGGCACCTGGCAGCAGACCAGCCCTGGCGTGTACGCCCGCAACCCCGACCTGGTGGACGCGGGCGCGAAGGCGCTGGCGGACAAGTACCGGGCGGCGGTCGCCCCGATCGCCAACAAGGTGGTCGGCAAGATCAGCGCCGACATCGTCCGCGACGCCCTGCCCAACGGCGAGAGCCCGCTCGGCGACGTGATCGCCGACGCGCAGCTCGCGTACACGAGGAGCAACGGGGCGCAGATCGCGCTCATGAACCCGGGCGGCGTGCGGGCCTCCATGTCGTACGGCGCGTCGTCCGGCGGCGAGGCGCCGGGCGAGGTGACCTACGGCGAGGCGTTCGCCGTGCAGCCGTTCAACAACCTCGTGGTCACCCAGACCTTCACCGGGGCGCAGCTCAAAAACGTGCTGGAGCAGCAGTTCGTGGGCTTCAAGGGGCAGACCACCCAGCGGATCCTCCAGGTCTCCGCCGGCCTGACCTACTCGTACGACAGCACGGCCCCGGCGGGCTCCCGAGTGAGCGCCCTGGCGCTGAACGGGACCCCGATCGACCCGGCGGCCAGCTACAAGGTCACCACGAACGACTTCTTGGCCAACGGCGGCGACGGCTTCACGGAGCTGACGGGCGGCACCGGCCGCACCACCGCCCCCGGCTTCGACGTCGACGCGCTGGTGGCGTACGTGGGCGCGGGCGACCCGGTCGCCCCGGGCCCGGCGAACCGCATCACCCGCCTCGGCTGAGCTGAGAAGGAGGGGCCCCTTGTTAACGCATACGGTCGAGAAGGGGCCCCTTCTCACACCTCCCGCCCCGGGAGCCGGCGGCAGTGCTTGCGCAGGCGGCCGGGGGGTCGGCATACTCGACGGCGTGTTCGGTCAGCGCTTCTACTTTTACTACGGCACCGGGAGTCCGGCAGCCGTGGGTCGCGCCTGATCAGATCAGACCTACGAAAGCCCCGGGCTCTGGAGAGCCCGGGGCTTTTCCGTCCCGGGATCCGGGCACCGGGCCCGACATCCGAGGGGTACGGCGATGATGACAGACGTGGTGGAGCAGAACGGCAGCTTGGCGCGGTCCCGTCCGCAGGGCGACCAGGACGGCGGCGGCCAGGCCAACGCCGGCAACGGCAGCACGGGCAGCGGGAACGCGGGCGCTGTCGGCGGCGGGAAGGCGGGCGCTGACCTGCCCGGCAACGCGGGCGCGGGCGTCGCCGGCAACGGCAACGCGAACGCGGGCGCCGCTGGCAGCGGGAACACGGCTGCCGCCGGCAGT
>NZ_JBIARA010000001.1:154499-290255 GCF_042889525.1 Micromonospora sp. NPDC002575
GTGGCAACGCGGGCGCCGCCGGCAGTGGCAACGCGGGCGCCGCCGGCAGTGGCAACGCGGGCGCCGCCGGCAGTGGCAACGCGGGCGCCGCCGGCAGTGGCAACGCGGGCGCCGCCGGCAAGGCCGGCAACGTGGGTGGCGGCAGCGGCGGCCCGGTTTCCGCCGGCAAGGCGGGCAACACGGGCGGCGGGCGGGGCGAGGCGACGCCGTCGGCCGCCGGGTCGACCCGGACCGGCACCGACGACTCGGCGGCGGCGGAGCGGATCGTCGCCATCCGGGAGCGGATCGACGAGATCGACCGCACGCTGATCGCGCTGTGGCAGGAGCGGGCCGCCCTGTCGCAGGAGGTGGGCGCGACCCGGATGGCCTCCGGGGGCACCCGGCTGGTGCTGTCGCGGGAGCGGGAGATCCTGGAGCGGTTCCGACAGGTCCTCGGGGCTGACGGCACCCAGCTGGCCCTGCTGCTGCTCCGCGCCGGCCGCGGCCCGCTGTAGCAGCCCTCATCCCGGTCCCGCGCCGCTTCGCCCCTCGCCGACGCCGCCTGTGCCGGGAGCCGTCGGCCGGGATGCGCAGAAACACGGAAACAGTGGCATCCGTACGAGATCGAGGGCACTGTTTCCCGGATCGAGCGCGATCTTGCGGGGGCGCGCGGCGCGCAGGGCGCGGCGCGCGGCACGCCCACGTGGGGAACCGCCTGCCGGCGTCGTGGTGACGCCGGCAGGCGGTCGGATGTCGCAGGCCAGCCGAGGGTTCGGCAGGCCAGCCGAGGGTTCGGCAGGTCAGCCGGGATCGGTCGGCCGGCCGGGGAGGCTCACGCCTCGTGGCTGGCGACGATCTCGCGCTTCTCCGCGAAGTGGCAGGCGCTCGGGTGGTCCGAGCCGGAGCGGATCTCCAGCAGCGGGACCTGTTCGGCGCAGACGTCCTGCGCCTTCCAGCACCGGGTGCGGAACCGGCAGCCCGAGGGCGGGCTGACGGGTGACGGCACGTCGCCGGTCAGCCGGATGATCGCCTTCTGGTCGCGCAGCGTCGGGTCCGGCACCGGCACCGCCGACAGCAGCGCCTGCGTGTACGGGTGGGTGGGGCGCTCGTAGATCTCGTCCTCGGTGCCGATTTCGACGATCTTGCCGAGGTACATGACCGCGACCCGGTCCGACAGGTGCCGGACCACGGACAGGTCGTGGGCGATGAAGACGTACGACAGGCCGAACTCGGCCTGGAGCTTCTCCAGCAGGTTCATCACCTGGGCCTGGATGGACACGTCCAGGGCCGACACCGGCTCGTCGCAGATGATGATCTCCGGCCGCAGGGCGAGCGCCCGGGCGATGCCGATGCGCTGCCGCTGGCCGCCGGAGAACTGGTGCGGGTACCGGTTGATGTGCTCCGGGTTCAGGCCGACCAGGTCGAGCAGCTCCTTGACCTTGTCCCGCCGGCTGCCCTTCGGGGCCACCTCGGGGTGGATCTCGAACGGCTCGCCGATCAGGTCGCCGACCGTCATCCGCGGGTTCAGCGAGGTGTACGGGTCCTGCATGACCAGCTGGATCTGCCGACGCAGCCGGCGCAGGGCGCCGCCGGAGAGCTTGGAGATGTCCTGGCCCTTGTAGTTGACGCTGCCGGCGGTCGGCCGCTCCAGGTTCATCAGCACCCGGGCCAGCGTCGACTTGCCGCAGCCGGACTCGCCGACCACGCCGAGCGTCTCGCCGGTCTTGAGCTCCAGCGACACCCCGTCGACGGCCTTCACGTGCCCGATGGTCTTCTTGAACACCACGCCGCGGGTGACGGGGTAGTGCTTGACCAGGTCACGGACTTCGAGGATGTTCTCAGTCACGGTTCACCAGATCCTCAGCGAAGTGGCAGGCGCTCGCCCGGCCGGCGCCGATCTGCAGCAGCGGCGGCAGCTTCTCCCGGCAGACCGGCTGCGCCATCGGGCAGCGCGGGTTGAAGGGGCAGCCCGGCGGGATGTTCATCAGGTTTGGCGGCAGGCCCTTGATGGTGCGGAGCTGCTGCCCCCGCTCGTCCATCCGCGGGATCGAGTCGATCAGGCCCATGGTGTACGGGTGCGCCGGCTTGGCGTACAGGTCGTAGACGTTGGCTTCCTCGACGATCCGGCCCGCGTACATGACCGCGATCCGGTCTGCGACGTCGGCGACCACGCCGAGGTCGTGGGTGATCAGGATCATGCCCATCTGCCGCTCGCGCTGGAGCTCGGCGAGCAGGTCCATGATCTGGGCCTGCACGGTCACGTCGAGCGCGGTGGTGGGCTCGTCGGCGATCAGCACCTCCGGGTCGAGCGCCAGCGACATCGCGATCATCGCGCGCTGCCGCATGCCGCCGGAGAACTGGTGCGGGTAGTTGCTGAACCGGCCCTTGGCGTTCGGGATCTTGACCTGGTCGAGCATCTCGATCGCACGCTTCTTGGCGTCGGCGCGGCTGAGCCCGCGCCGGATGCGGAACTGCTCGGCGATCTGGAACCCGACGGTGAAGACGGGGTTCAGGGCGGAGAGCGCGTCCTGGAAGATCATCGCGATGCCCTCGCCGCGGATGCGGCGGCGCTCCTCGGCGGACATGGTGAGCATGTCCTTGCCGTGGAAGCGCACCTGGCCGCCGGTGACGAAGCCGGGCGGCGTGTCGAGGATGCCCATGATGGTCTGCGCGGTGACGCTCTTGCCGGAGCCGGACTCGCCGAGCACGGCGAGGGTCTCCCCCGCGTCGACGTGGTAGGTGACGCCGTTGATGACCTTGGCGACGCCGTCGCGGGTGCGGAACTCGACCCGCAGGTCCTCGACCTCCAGGAGGCGACCCGAGGGGCGGCCGGATCCGGCGGCACCCGGCTTGGACTGCTCGGACACGAGAATGTCGGACAACTCAATCTCCCCTAGCGCAGTTTCGGATCGAGGGCCTCGCGGACCGCCTCACCGAGCATCACGAAGCTGAGCACGGCGGTGACGAGGAACGCGGAGGGGAAGAAGAGCAGGAAGGGCGAGACCCGGATGTAGTTCTGCGCCTCACTGATCATGATGCCCCAGGAGACCACCGGGGTCTTCAGGCCGATGCCCAGGAACGACAGCGTGGCCTCCGCGCCGATGAACGACCCGACCATGATCGTGCCGTAGACCAGCAGCGGGGCGAGGCAGTTCGGCAGCAGGTGCTTGAGGATGATCCGGCCGTGGCCGGCGCCCAGCGCCCGGGCCGCCACGATGTAGTCGGCCTCCTTGGTGGCCAGCACCGAGGAGCGCATCAGCCGCATCACGACCGGCCAGCTCAGCACGACCAGGGACATGATGACCAGGCCCATGATCTGCCACTCGGTGTTGCTCGACTCGGCGCCGTTGAAGGTGGTCAGGATGACGATCGCGCCGAGCACGAACGGCAGGCCGAAGAAGATGTCGGCGAAGCGGGACAGCAGGGCGTCGACCCAGCCGCCGGCGTAGCCGGCGATCATGCCGATCGCGCCGCCGATCAGCAGCGTGCCGATGGTGGAGATCAGGGCCACCACGATCGAGGCGCGGGCGCCGTAGATCGTCCGGGCGTACACGTCGCGGCCCTGCACGTCGTAGCCGAACCAGGCGTCGGCGGACGGCTCGACCCGGCTGTTGGCCAGGGCGCCGTTGACCGGGTCGCCGGAGGTGAACAGCGACGGGAAGGCCGCCATCAGCACGAAGATCAGGATGAGGACCGCGGAGATCCAGAACAGCGGCTTGCGGCGCAGGTCGCGCCAGGCGTCGCCGAGCAGGCCGCGCGGCTTCTCCCTGCGAGCGTTCTCGGGCAGGCCGGCGTCGACGGGCGCGCCGGAGCCCGCCTCGGTGGGCATGGTCGCCGGCGGGGTCGAGACGATCGATGCGGTGCTGGGGTCACTCATGCCGCCACCTCGCTGCGCTCGGTGCCGGGACGGTGGCCCCGGCACGCTGCGTTCTTGAGTCGTTCGAGACGCTGCTCACTCATAGCGGATCCTCGGGTCGAGAGCGGCGTAGAGCAGGTCCACCAGCAGGTTCATCAGGAGGTAGACGAGCACCAGTACCACCACGATGGAGACAACGGTAGCGCTCTCCTTCGTGACGATCGCCCGGAGCACGGCGCGGCCGATGCCGTTGATGCTGAAGATGCCCTCGGTGACGATGGCGCCGCCCATGAGCGCGCCGAGGTCGGTGCCGAGCAGGGTGACGACCGGGATCAGCGAGTTGCGCAGCAGGTGCACGCCGACGACGCGGCGCATCGGCAGGCCCTTGGCGATGGCGGTGCGGACGTAGTCGGCGCGGCGGTTCTCCGCGATGCTGGTGCGGGCCACCCGGGCGACGTACGCCATCGAGGCGCTGCCGAGGACGAAGCCCGGCAGGAGCAGCTCGGACAGCCGCATCTCGCTGGAGACCGTCGGGTGGACGATGCCCCACTTGACGCCGAGCAGCCACTGGAGGACGAAGCCGACGACGAAGACCGGCAGCGCGATCAGGAAGAGCGTCGAGACGAGGACCAGGTTGTCGAGGAAGCCGTTGCGCCGCAGGCCGGTCAGGACGCCGGCGCTCAGACCGATGATCGCCTCGATCGCCAGGGCCACCACGGCGAGCTTCAGGGTGTTCGGGTACGCGGTGGCGATGATGTCGGCCACCTCGCGGTTGTTGAACGTGACGCCGAAGTCCCCCTGGAACAGGTTCTTCATGTAGGTGGCGTACTGCACCCAGATCGACTGGTCGAGCTGGTACTTCTCGGTCATGAAGTTGATGTACGAGTCCGGGCACCGGCGGTCGCCGCACTTGCCGGCGAACGGGTCGCCCGGCACGGACCAGACGAGCCAGTAGATCAGGAACGTCGTACCGATGAAGACCGGGACGAGTTGCAGTAGCCGTCTCAACAGATAACGGCCCATGGGGGGTCCTCCTGACAGGGGGCGCGCCGGACGACCGCCGACACGGGGTGACGTCAACGTGGCGGGGAGTGTTGTGAACTCCTCGCGGAACGGCCCCGGGCCGGACCCACCGGTAGGTGAGCCCGACCCGGGGTCAGACCGAACGGATCAGAGCTCGACCGAGGTGATGTCGAGTTCGCCGACGTTGCTCAGCTCCATCTTCTTGACCTTCTCCGAGTGGCCGGACTGCTGGCCACCGAAGTAGATCGGCATCGACGGAACGTCCTGGTCGATGAGCTTGACGGCCTCGGCGAACTTGGCGTGCGAGGCGTCGAGGCTCGGCGCGGAGCTGGCCTCCTTGGCCAGGGCGTCGACCTGCTTGTTGCTGTACAGACCGTCGTTGGAGGAACCACCGGTCACGTAGAGCGGGTTGACCCAGTTCTCCACGTCCGGGTAGTCCTGCTGCCAGCCGGCGCGGTAGGCGCCCTTCATCTTGTGGGCGTTGATGTTCTGGCGGAACACCGCGAAGGTCGGCACGCCCTCGGCGCGGGCGTTGATGCCGAGGTTGGTCTTGACCTGCTGCGCGACGGCCTCCATCCACTCCTTGTGGCTGGCGTCGGCGTTGTAGTACATGACCAGCTCGCCCGAGAAGCCGCCGGCCTCGGCGAGCAGCTTCTTGGCCTCGTCCACGTTGAACTGGCACGCGGTGCAGTTGCCCGGCGCCGCGCCCGGGGTCAGCGGGTTGGCCCAGCTGTCGGCCGGCTTCCGGTTACCGAAGAAGATCTTGTCGGTGATCTCCTGCCGGTTGATCGACAGGGAGATGGCGCGACGCAGCTTCGGGTCCTGGAAGCGCTTGTCGTAGATCGGGAAGGCGATGATGCCGGTCGACGGGGTGGTCGACGAGATCGCGCGGTCGGCGAGGTCCGACTTCCACTTGTCGCCCGCGAGGGCGGAGACCGGCACCTGCTGCATGAAGTCGAGGTTCCCGGAGACCAGGTCGCTGTACGCGGCCGTGTCGTCCTGGTACATCTTGACGGTGACGTCCTTGATCTTCATCTTGTCGCGCAGCTGGTAGTCGTCGAACCGCGTCAGCTTGATCTGGACGTTGTTCTCCCAGGACACGAACTTGACCGGCCCGTTGCCGATCGGCTTCTTGCCGAACTCCTCGGCGCTGCCGGAGAAGAACGCGTCCGGCAGCGGCATGAAGGTGCTGTAGCCGAGCTTGGTCGGGAACACGGCGGTCGGCGCGGCGAGCGTGACCTCGAAGTTCCAGTCGTCGACGACCTTGAGGCCGGACATCTCCTTGGCCTTCGGCTCCGGGGCCTTCTGCGGACCCTCGGGGCCGTCCGGGTCCGCCGTGTTGACGTCGGCGAAGCCCTCGATGTCGGCGAAGAAGCTGGAGTTCTGCGCGCCGTTCGGCGAGTAGGCGCCCCAGTTCCAGGCGTCCACGAAGTTCTTGGCCTTGACGACGGTGCCGTCGTGGAACTTCGTGTCCTGCTTGATCTTGATCTTGTAGACCTTGGAGTCGGTCGTCTCGATCGACTCGGCCAGGGCGTTCTGCGGGGCGCCACCGTTGTTGGGGTACTCGACCAGACCGGTCCACAGCCAGTCGATGATCTTGCCGCCACCGGTCTCGGTGGTGTTCGACGGAACCAGCGGGTTCTCCGGCTCGGTGCCGTCGACCGTGATCGCGCCGTCCGCGCTGGTGGCGTCGCCACCCTCTCCGTCACTGCTGGAGCAGCCGGACGCGACGAGCGCGAAAGCCGCGCCCAGCGCGATCGCGCCACTCGCCCGCTTCGAGACTCTCATTCCGAGGGGCCTCCTCTTTCTAACCTGTTCCGTCGTCGTGGGTTTCACGCACGCATGGGGGGTGACACCGCCGGCGGTCACAACCACCGACCGCCGGTTACCGCAGGAAATCGGGACACCCCTGATGTACCGATCCGCCGGGCTGCCGCACCGTACCGGATTCGGCCCCCGCGCAGGAATCGACGACCACGAACCGTGACTTCTCGACACATCCGTGGCCGCGTGACCGTGCATGGGCGCCTCACACCGGGGGTGAGGTGCTGCAACTGTGACACCTGCCGGCCCGTTACGTGAAGGTGCCGTTATCAAGCCGTTAGTTGCCCGCAGTGCGGCCGATACTTGTAAAATGATCTTGAAACAAGCCGGCCGCGCCCCGCCGAACAGCCAAGATACAACCGCCCTCCGCGTTCCGCCCAACGCCCGCGGCCGGCCTGTGAGCTTCCCCGCGCCGGCACTGCGGGCACGACGGATCGGGACGGGCAGCGGCACGGTCTGCCCGTCCGGGCGAGGCGGCCGTCGGCCGCCCGGGCAGCAGCACCGACCAAGCGGGGGATGCGGACGGAATGACCAGACTCACAGTCACGCTGCGTCACACCTGTCGACACCCGGGATCACCGCCGGGGGCCGGGCGGAACCAGGAGTCGATCACACCAGGCGGCGGTCCGCAGCCCAGCGCGACAATTCGTACCGATTGGACATCTGGAGCTTGCGCAGGACGTTCGACACGTGCGTCTCGACCGTCTTGATCGAGATGTAGAGCTCCTTGGCGATCTCCTTGTACGCGTACCCCCGGGCGAGTAGGCGGAGCACCTCACGCTCCCGGTTGGTGAGCTGGTCCAGCTCCGGATCGGCCACCGGGGCGTCCGGCCGGGCGGCGAAGGCGTCCAGCACGAACCCGGCCAGCCGGGGGCTGAACACGGCGTCCCCGTCGGCCACCCGGCGGATCGCCGCGGCCAGCTCGTCCGGGGAGATCGTCTTGGTGACGTAGCCCCGGGCGCCGGCCCGGATCAGGCCGATCACGTCCTCGGCGGCGTCGGACACGCTCAGCGCCAGGAAGCGCACCTGCGGGTGGCTGCGCCGCATCGCCTCCAGCACCGCCCGGCCGCCGCCGTCGGGCATGTGCACGTCCAGCAGCACCACGTCGGGCGTGCTGGCGGCGATCCGGGCGACCGCCTCGGCCACCGTGCCGGCCTCGCCCACCACCTCGACGTGGACGCCCAACTCGGCGCGGACCCCCGCACGGAACATGGCGTGGTCGTCGACGAGGAAGACGCGCAGGCGCTCCGGCACGCCCGGCACACCCGCCTCGCCCTCGACCGGTCCGGTCGGCTGCTCGGCCATGGTCATCTGTCCCTTTCCGCCGTGGACTGGTCGCGGGAGATCGGCAGGATCAACCGGACCTCCGTCCCCTCGCCCGGCTCGGAGCGGATCTCCGCCCGGCCGCCGTGCCGCCTCATCCGCCCGACGATCGACCCCCGGACCCCGTGCCGGTGGTCCTCCACCGTATCCGGATCGAAGCCCTTGCCCCGGTCCCGGACGAAGACGCTCACCTGCTCCGGTTCGACCTCGGCGTACAGCGAGACCGTCCGCACCCCGGCGTGCCGGGCCGCGTTCACCAGGGCCTCGCGGGCCGCCGCGACCAGCGCGCCGACCCGCTCGTCGGTGCCCCGGTCGCCCACCACCACCGTCTCCACGGTGATGGCGAAGGTGTCCTCGACCTCGGCCGCCGCCTGCTCCAGGGCCGCGGCGAACCGCTCCGTCGGCGAGGCGGTCGGCTTGTAGAGCCAGTTGCGCAGCGACCGCTCCTGCCCGCGCGCGAGCCGCTGCACGGTCGTGGTGTCCGCGGCGTTGCGCTGGATCAGCGCGAGGGTGTGCAGCACCTGGTCGTGCACCATGGCGGCCAGCTCCGCCCGCTCCTGCTCGCGGATGCGCCCCTCGCGCTCCGAGCGGAGCTGGTTGTACGTCCGCCAGAGCACCGGGGCCGCCACCACACCCACCCCGGCCAGCCCCACCAGCGCGAAGATCACTCCGTTGACCACCGCGTCGAAGTTCTGCGCGGGCGAGTAGACCGCCGCCACGCCGATGATGCCGACCGCGACCAGCACCCCACCGCCGATGAACCGCAGCACGAACGCGCGCCGGTCGTTCTCCTCGATCACCGCGCCGAGCCAGGGCACCGGCATCCGCTCGCCCCACTGCCGGCGGCGCTCCGGCGCGGACTGGTGCCAGATCACCCCGGCCCCGACCGCGATGATCGCGACCAGCCAGCCGGCGGTCCCCGCCGCGCCGACGGAGTCGAAGAGCACCGTCTGGAGCACCAGCACCACCAGCCCGATCCCCACGAACGGCAGGAGCTGGCCGAGATCCCGGCGGGCCGGGACGGCGGCGTCACCGGGCCGCAGCGGGACCACCGCCCAGAAGGCGGCGTAGAGCAGCAGCCCGAGGCCGCTGAGGCCCAGCAGCACCATGAACGCGATCCGCACCCGGACCACCGAGATGCCGAGGTGCTCGGCGATGCCGGCGGCCACGCCGGCGGCCATCCGGCGCTCGGGCGCCCGGTAGAGGCGGGGCGGCTGGGTCACGGCGCTGATCGGAGGCTCCCTGCTCGGGCGGGGCGCGCGCCGGGCCGCCGTGCGGCGCGGGCGCGGGCGCGCCGGGTCCGGCGACGCCGATCCGATCGTCACACGCCGCGAGGGCCGCAGACCACGGGGAACGCCCGGACATCCGGGCCCGCCGGATCTCAGGGTGCGGTCAGGGTCGGTTCCGGAGGTCTGCCGCCAGCCCGCGCAGCAGGATCGAGGCATGACCGAGGAAGCTGCCCCGCCGCCCCGCCCCGGGACGGCACCGCCGGGCGGGCCACCACCGCCCCCGCCGCCGGCCCCGGCGGCCCCCACCCCCACCACCCCCGCCGCCTGGGCCGCGCCGACCACCTTCGGCCCGGCGACGGCCGCGCCGGGCGCCCCGGAGGCGACCGCCGAGCCGGGCCCGCCCGGGCCGGCCGGCCAGACCGCCGGGGGCTGGCCGCCGCCGGAGCCACCCGGCCCGGGCACGCCACCGCCGCCGCCCGGGGGTGACGGTCCGGGGGCGGGCGGCCCACCACCAGGGGGGTACGCGCCCCCGCCGCCCCCGCCGCCCGAGGGCGCCAGCTTCACCTCCCGGTACGGGCTGGTCCGGCCCCGCGAGGGCCGCTACCTCGCCGGCGTCTGCGCGGCGATCGGCCGGGCCACCAACACCGACCCGGTGCTCTGGCGGGTGCTGCTGGCGGTGCTGGGCTTCTTCGGCGGCATCGGCATCCTGGTGTACGTCACGGCCTGGCTGATCATCCCCGGCGAGGGCGACACCGCCTCCCCGGTCGAGTCGATGCTCGGCCGGGGGCGGTCCAGCATGTCGCCGGTCACGGTGATCGTGCTGAGCATCCTGGTCGCGGTGAGCTTCGGCTACATCGTCACCGACGCGTTCCGGGCGGTGCTGCTCGGCGCGGCCATCCTGATCGGCGGCGCGCTGCTGCTCAACCGCGACCACGCCACGGCGGGCCGGGGCCCGGCCGCCGCCCCGCCGGGGCCGGTGCCGCCGGTCGCCTGGCCTCCGCGGGGCACGGTCGTCCCACCCATGCCGGGCCTGTTCACCGTGCCCACCGGCCACGGTGCCGCGCCCCGGACGCCGCCGGCCGGCCCCGGCGTCCCCGGTCAGCCGCCCGGAACGCCGCTCGCGGGGATGCCCGCCGGTGGCCTCCCGGGGCAGCCGGCCGGTACGCCCGTCCCCGGGCAGCCCGCCGCCGGCTGGGCCGCCCCGGCCAGTCCCCTGGGCGGGGCCACCGCCGGGATGCCGGCCTGGCCGCCCGCATCGGCCCCGGCCGCCGGCTCACCCGGGCCGGCCGGCTATCCGCCGGTCACCCCGCCCGCGCCGCCCGGCTACCGGCCGCCGTTCGCCCCGCACGGCCCGTACGCCCAGGGGCCGCAGCCGGTCCCGGCAGCGCCGCACCCGCCGGCCAGGCCGCCGAAGCGGCCCCGGGAACGGTCCCCGCTGGGTGCCGTGACCTTCTCGCTGATCTTCCTGGCGCTCGGCGTGGTGGCCGTGCTCGACCTGCTCGACGTGGTCGAGGTGGGTGCGGCGGCATACTTCGCGGCGGCCCTGGCGACCATCGGGCTCGGCCTGCTCGTCGGTGCCTGGTTCGGCCGGGCCCGGTGGCTGATCGCGCTCGGGCTGGTCACCGCGGCGGCGCTCGGCATCGCCACCGTCGCCGAGTCCTACGACCGGGTCCGTGGCGTGGACGGGGACGTCACCTGGGCCCCCACGGACCGCCGCGACCTGGCCGACCGGTACGAGAACAACTTCGGCGACGCCGTGCTGGATCTGCGCGCCGTCGACTTCGACAAGCGGGAGACCCAGATCACCGTCGCGATCAACTTCGGCAAGGCGACCGTGGTGGTGCCGCCGAACGTCGACGTCACCACGACCGCCGACGTCAACGCCGGGGACGCGACCATCTTCGGCAACCGCTCCGGTGCCCTGGACGGCCGGCTCCGGGAGACCACCGACCTCGGCGCGGACGGCCCCGGCGGCGGGAAGCTGCGCCTCTACGTCCACGTCAACGCCGGAGACCTGGAGGTGACCCGGTGAAGGCACACCGCACCGACGTCGTGTCGCTCGGCTTCGGCCTGTTCTTCGTCGCCCTGGCCGCCTGGTGGCTGCTCGCCCAGCTGCTCGGCCTGGCCCTCCCCCCGGTCGGTTGGTTCCTGGCCGGCGGGCTGCTCCTGATCGGCGTGCTCGGGCTGGTCGGCGCGCTGCGCTCCGGCCGGGGCAACCGGGCGGCCGGCCCGCCGGGGGCCACCCCCGGGGCGGCACCGGCCGCCGAGCCCGACGCCGACGCCGGAGTCGCAGTCGATGCCGAGGATCCGGGTGCCGAGCGGACCGACGAGTGGCCGGCCGTCGCCGTCTCCGACAGCCTGCCCGAGGCGGTCGAGGACCGTCCGGTCACCGGCGGCCGGGCGCCCCGCGGGGAGGAGCGGGCGGGCGGTTGACCGCTGCGGTGCGGGCCCCGGCGGAGGGCGCATATGCTGGCTGTGGAGATCTCGCCTCCGCCGGCCGGCCCACGCCGCGGGCCTCGCCCCGCGGCGAGCCGCCGGGCCGTCGACGACCGGGCCGCGTCGCGGGGCCTCGGCTGGGCGACCGCCGCCCGGTCGCCGGGCCCGTCCGCGGTCGGCCCCGACCGGTCCGCCGCCGTGGCGATCCCGCCGCGATTCCCGTCTCTACCCCGTCAGGAGCCCGTCCGACATGACCCAGTCCCCCGCCGTGCGCACCTCCGGCCGGCCCGGTCCGGTCCGCATCGGCGAGCGTGCCGCCCGTACCCTCGTCACCGAGCTCGCCCGGCGCAACGACCCGAAGGCCGCCCTGCTGGTCGGCGCGACCCCGGACTCCGCGGTCCTGGCCGCGGCGATCGACGCCCTGCTGCCCGGCGACGCCCTCACCGTCGTGCCGGCCGGGGCGGCGACGCCGGCCGCGCTGCGCGAGCACGTGACGGCCCAGGGCCCCTGGGTCGCCGACCGGGTGCGCGTGGTGGACTCCCTCGCCGAGGCCGACGCCGCCGAGGTGGTGATCGCCGCCGAGCCGCTCACCGGCACCGCCGACGAGACCCGCACGACCGTCGACGGCCTGGCGAAATACCTGGCCGACGGCGCGGTGCTCGCCGTGGCGGCGCCGGCGGCCCCGGCCCGGACGGCCGGCGCGGCGGCCGAGCTGGAGCGGCAGGCCGCCCTGCACGGCGTCGGGAGCGACCTGGTGCTGCGCAACTCCCCGCCGGTGCGGGTGCACCGGCTCCGGTTCACCCCTGCCGACGTGGCGGTCGCCGCCCGCCTCGCCCCGGCCCACCGGCCGTCGAGCGTCCCGCTGACCCGGGGCATGCACATCGACTCCAACGGGGTGGCGGCGGCCGGCATCACCCTCGGCCTGGCCGCGCTGACCCGCCTCGCCCGGCCCAAGTCGAAGCTCTGGCTGCTGCCGGCACTGGCCAGCGTCCCGGTGGCCGCGTTCTTCCGGGATCCGCAGCGGGACGTCCCCGAGGACCCGGCGGCCGTCGTGGCCGCCGCCGACGGTCAGGTGCTGTCGGTGCAGCGGCTGCACGACGAGCGGTTCGGCGACGGCGAGTGGCTGCGGGTGGCGGTGTTCCTGTCGGTGCTCGACGTGCACGTCAACCGTTCCCCGGTGGCCGGCAAGGTGGTCGACTACTTCGTCGCCGACGGCGGGTTCGTCAACGCCATGAAGCCGGACGCCGAGCACAACGTGGCGGCGTACACGGTGCTCGACACCGACCACGGCACGGTCGTCGTGGCGCAGCGCACCGGGCTGATCGCCCGGCGCATCGTGCAGCGGGCCCCGATCGGGTCGCTGCTGGCCCGGGGCGAGCGGTTCGGCCTGATCCGGTTCGGCTCGCGCACCGACGTCTACCTGCCGGCCGACGCCGCCGACCCGCTGGTCGGCCCGGGCGACCGGGTGGTCGGCGGGTCCACGGTCATCGCCCGCTGGCGCTGAGCGGGCACGACGAAGGGGGCGCCGCGGTCGCGGCGCCCCCTTCGTCGTCGAGGGTCGGGTCAGGCGGCGCGGCGCTGGTGCAGCCAGAGCACGGGGCCGCTGACCAGGTAGCCCACCACGATCAGGGCGAAGGTGAGCCGGATGTCGACCAGCGCGCCGACCACCGGGGCCAGCCAGAGCCACGGCGGCAGCTTCACCAGCCGGGCCAGCTTCGCGTACGGGAAGCTGGAGACCATCGCGAACGCGAGCAGCGCCACCCCGGCGATCTGCACGAGGCCGGGCAGCGGCAGGCCGAGGGCGACGGTCAGGGCCAGCACCGCCGCGGCCATCGTGGTCGGCACGCCGCAGAAGAAGCGGCCGTCCTTCGGCGAGACGTTGAACCGGGCGAGCCGGATCGCCGCGCAGGCGGCGACGAGCGCGGCGGCGACCGCGGCGGCGGCGCGCGGCGCCTCGCCGGCGAGCGAGGCGTAGACCACCACGGGGGCGGCCAGGCCGAACGAGCACATGTCGGCCAGCGAGTCCATCTGGGCGCCGAACGGGCTGGCCACCCCGAACCGGCGGGCCAGCGCGCCGTCGAGCCCGTCGAACGCCACGCAGGCGATCAGCAGCAGCGCGGCGAGCCGCACCTGGCCCTGCATGGCCACGAAGATGGCGTTGATGCCGAGCACGAGGCTGGCCAGGGTGCAGGCGTTGACGAGCGCGAACTTGACCCGGCGGGCCGTCGTCCGCGCGCCGGGCAGCAGCGGGATCGACATCGACGCCGCGTCGTCGACCGGGGCGGCGGGGCCCACGGCCGGGCTCACCGGCACGACCGCCTCGACCTCGGTGCGCTGGTAGCGGTCGAGGCCGTACCGCCGGCGCTGCCGGTCGAGGTAGCGGTGCTCGGGCGAGGCCAGGTCGACGCCCGCGGCGGCCACGCCGTCGCGGCGGCCCACCCGCACGAGCAGCACCTGGCGGGCGAACGTGCTGCTGCGGCGCAACGGGCCCGCCCAGCGACGCCCTGCGGGGCGCGGACTGTCAGTTGTACGACGCCGGCGCCATGGGGCTCTCGGCACGTTTCCTCCATCACCGGATCGGGCTGGCCGCCACGAGGGCGGGTGTCCGGCTGTCTCGTGCCGGACCGCTTCGGGCCCGGCAGCCGTCAAAGCGGAGTACACCATTGCACAGGGGCAGGGGGCTTGGCGATAGCTGCCGGCGGACCTTATATCTCCCTTAAACCGCGCGAATCGCCTCTTCTATTCCCATCTCGGGCGTGATCGCCCGATCCTCCATCAACCCCGCCTTCAGCCTACCGGAGCACGTCGATGCCGGCTCGGCGGGCGGACGCTATGCGACCCGATGTCCGGTTACCAGGGCGGCCACCTCGGTCAACGACAGGTCGCCGAGCGCGTCCGGCGGAAACCAGGCGGCGGCGGCCGTCGACCCCCCGGCCAGCTCGGTGACCCGGGCCTCGGTGGGGTCGTCGACCACCACCCGGTAGACCACCCGCACCCCGTGCCAGTCCAGCGGCCGGCCCTCCGGCCCCAGCGCGCCGGGATCGTAGCGGTGGTGGACGGTGAGCAGCCCGACCACCCGGCCGAGCTGGCCTGCCTCCTCGACCAGCTCGCGGAGCAGGCCGGCGGCCGGCTGCTCGCCGTGGTCGGTGCCGCCGCCGGGCAGGTGCCACAGCCCGGCCCCCGGGTAGCCGTCCGCGATCAGGGTCAGCAGCACCCGCCCGCCCGCGTCGGTGACCAGCCCGTACGCCGCGAAACGCTGCCGCCGGTCCGCCGGGACCGGCGGGTACGGCACGCCGGGGGACGCACCGGGCGCGGGCCGCCGCAGCGGGGTGACCGGCAGGCCGAGCGCCTCGGCGGTGAACGGCAGCAGCGGCAGCCCGGCGGCCTCGTCGAGGGTCGACCAGCGCACCAGGTCGGTGGTGCCGTCGGGCTCGTCGCGCAGCGTGCCGCCGGTCGCCTCGACGGCGAAGACGATCCGGTCGGTGTGCAGCGCCACGCCCGGCAGCGGGGTCACGTCCGAGACGGCGGCGAGCAGGCCCGTCACCTGCACGGCGAGGCCGGTCTCCTCGGCGAACTCCCGCACCACGCCGGCCTCGGGGTGCTCCCCGTGCTCCAGCCCGCCCCCGGGTAGCTGCCACACCCCGGGGTAGTCGGCCGACGCGGAGCCGCGCACGAGCAGCACCCGCCCGTCGCGGCCCCGGCACACCCCGTAGACCCCCACCCGCCGTCGCTGCTCCAGCACGCCGCGCCTCCCGCTTCCCGGGCGGGACGCCCGGTCGGTCACGAAGCTATCGCGGGCGACGGCCGGGCGGGCGACGACGTGGGGCCACCGGGCCGCGACCCGTCGGGGTCGGGCCCGGCGACCGACCGGGATCGGTCGGCGGTCGGCAGGTCAGGCGGCAGGTCAGGCCAGGCGGGCGGCCTGGACGGCCTCGGCCGTGACCTCGGTGAGGCGGTCGGCGGGCAGCGCGCCCAGCTCCTCGCGGGCGAACCAGCGGGCCTCGCAGGTGGAGCCGCCGACGTCGGTCACCGTGGGCGGGGCGGGCTGGTCGACCATCACCCGGTAGAAGGCGCGCACGCCGTGCCAGTCGATCGGGTAGCCCTCCGGGCCGAGGGAGGCGGCGTCGCGGTGGCTGGCCACCCCGAGCAGCTCGACGAGGCGCCCGCGCTGGCCGGTCTCCTCGACCAGCTCGCGGATCAGCGCCGCGCCGGGTTGCTCGCCGTAGTCGGTGCCGCCGCCGGGCAGGTGCCAGCAGCCGGCCCCCGGGTAGCCGTCGGAGACCCGGGTGAGCAGCACCCGGCCGTCGGGGTCGGTGGCCACGGCGTACGCGGCGAAGCGCTGGGCGCGGTGCAGCCCGTCGGGGCCGGGGACCGCGTAGAAGGAGGGGAACTCCGGTGGCTCGTCGGGCACCACGTCGGCCGAGGAGGCGGGCAGCCCGAGGGCCCGCGCGGTGAACGAGCGCAGCGGCAGCTCGCGCGCCTCGGTCGGGGTGACCCAGCGGGCCAGGTCGGTGGGGCGGTCGACCCGGTCGGTGAGCGTGCCGCCCCGCACCGACACGCGGTAGATGAGCCGGTCGGTGTGGATGGTGATGCCGCGGTCGGGCAGGGCCCGCATGTCGGCCAGCACGTCGTCGAGCCCGGAGACGGCGACCGAGAGCCCGGTCTCGGCGGCCGTCTCCCGCACGACGGTGTGGTTGGGGTCCTCGCCGTGGTCGACCGCCCCGCCGGGGAGGGACCACGTGCCGGGGGTGCCGGAGCGCTCCGATGCGCGGACCAGCAACACTCGGCCGACTGAATCAGCACAAACTGCGTATGCCGCGATCCTGCGGAGCGGCTCCAGCATGGTGGTCACGGGGCCAAATTCTCCCCGCCCCTCGTTACCTGCATTGAAAAGAGTCAGATTCCTGACTGAATACTTGATCATCAGGGATCGGTCAGGGTAATGATCCGGGCCGTCACTGAGGCCGGCGCGCCGCCCGGCGCGGAACGTGGAGGCATGACCTCTCCACCGCACCAGGCCCCGTACAAGCAGCTCCGCCGACCCACCACGGACCGGATGGTCGCCGGGGTGGCCAGCGGCCTCGGCCGCTACTTCGCCGTCGACCCCACCCTCGTCCGGGTGCTCTTCGCCGTCGCGACGCTCGCCACCGCCGGGGTGGCCGCGCTCGCGTACCCGATCATGTGGTTCCTCATGCCGGAGGAGCCGGCCGACGCCCCGGCCTGGCCGCACCCGACGGACCCCGCGCCGCCGACCGGCGGCTGAGCCGGCGGGGCGTCACTCCCACTCGATGGTGCCCGGCGGCTTGCTGGTCACGTCCAGGACCACCCGGTTGACCTCGGCCACCTCGTTGGTGATCCGGGTGGAGATCCTGGCCACCACCTCGTAGGGCAGCCGGGACCAGTCGGCGGTCATCGCGTCCTCGCTGGAGACCGGGCGCAGCACCACGGGATGCCCGTAGCTGCGCCCGTCACCCTGCACGCCGACGCTGCGCACGTCGGCGAGCAGCACCACGGGGAACTGCCACACGCCCCGGTCCAGGCCGGCGGCGGTCAGCTCCTCGCGGGCGATCAGGTCGGCCTGGCGCAGCAGGTCCAGCCGCTCCCGGTCGACCGCCCCGATGATCCGGATGGCCAGGCCCGGCCCCGGGAACGGGTGCCGCCAGACCATCGCCTCGGGCAGGCCGAGCTGGAGACCCAGCGTGCGCACCTCGTCCTTGAACAGCGTGCGCAGCGGCTCGACCAGGGCGAACTTCAGGTCCTCCGGCAGGCCGCCGACGTTGTGGTGGCTCTTGATGTTGGCGGTGCCGGTGCCGCCGCCGGACTCGACCACGTCGGGGTAGAGGGTGCCCTGCACCAGGAACTCCACGTCGCCGTGCGCGGCGACCTCCCGGGCGGCGGCCTCGAAGACCCGGATGAACTCCCGGCCGATGATCTTGCGCTTCTGCTCCGGGTCGGTCACCCCGGCCAGCGCGCCGAGGAACCGGTCGGCCGCGTCGACCACCTTCAGCTTGATCCCGGTGGCGGCGACGTAGTCCTTCTCCACCTGCTCGGCCTCGCCGGCCCGCAGCAGGCCGTGGTCGACGAAGACGCAGGTGAGCTGGTCGCCGACCGCCCGGTGCACCAGCGCGGCGGCGACGGCCGAGTCGACGCCGCCGCTCAGGCCGCAGATGACCTCCTTGTCGCCCACCTGGGCGCGGATGCGGGCCACCTGCTCGTCGATGATGTTCTCGGGCGTCCAGGTCGGCTCGATGCCGGCGATGTCATAGAGGAACCGGGTGAGCATCTCCTGGCCGTGCGCGGTGTGCCCCACCTCCGGGTGGAACTGCACGCCCGCGCGGCGACCCGCCAGGTCCTCGAACGCGGCGACCGGGGCGCCGGCCGACTCGGCGGTCACCGCGAAGCCCGCCGGGGCCTCGGTCACGCAGTCGCCGTGGCTCATCCAGACCGGCAGGTCGGCCGGCAGGTCGCGCAGCAGCACCCCGGGCTCGGTGAGGCGGGGGCGCAGCGGGGTGCCGCCGTACTCGCGGTTGCCGGTGCGCGCGACCGTGCCGCCGAGGGCCTGGGCCATCGCCTGGAAGCCGTAGCAGATGCCGAAGACCGGCACGCCCGCGTCGAACATCCCCGCGTCGACCTGCGGGGCGTCGGGCGCGTAGACGCTGGCCGGGCCGCCGGACAGGATGATCGCGGCCGGCTCCTTCGCCAGCATCTCCGCCACCGGCATCGAGTGCGGCACGATCTCCGAGTAGACCCGCGCCTCGCGCACCCGGCGCGCGATGAGCTGGGCGTACTGGGCTCCGAAGTCCACCACGAGGACGGGGCGAGGCGTGCTCATGAGCAGAAAGCCTACCGACAGTCACCCCCAGCCTCGGCGCGGACCCCGCCGCGCGCCCGGCGCGGCCCCGCGCGCCCGCCGGCGGTGGTGGTGAGAAGGGGACCCTTCTCTACCGTAGGCGTTAACAAGGGGCCCTTCCTTACGCGCGGAGCGCGCCGGGGGCGTCCGCCGGCACGGCCGGGCGCGCCGGCGGCACCGCCGCCACCCGCCGGTACGCCTCCCCCAGCGGCGGCCGAGGATCCGCCTCGCCCCGGTTGGGCCAGAACGACATCGCCCGTTCCGCCTGGGCGGTGATGGTCAGCGACGGGTTCACCCCCAGGTTCGCCGACACGGCCGCCCCGTCCACCACGTGCAGCCCCGGGTGCCCGTACACCCGGTGGTACGGGTCGATCACCCCGTCGGCCGGGGTGGCCCCGATCACGGCCCCGCCGAGGATGTGCGCGGTGATCGGGATGTCGAACGGCTCGGTGAGCGACCCGCCCGGCGTGCCACCGATCTCCTCGGCGAGCAGCCGCGCGGCGGCGTTGCCGGCGGGGATCCACGTCGGGTTGGGCGCGCCGTGGCCGGGGCCGGCGACCAGCCGCCGCCCGAGCGGGCCGCGCCGCCAGCGGGTGGTCAGCGAGTTGTCGGCCGACTGCATGACCAGCGCGATGACGGTGCGCCGCGACCAGTCCCGGACGGTGAGCATCCGCGCGGCGAGGCGGGGCTGGGTGAGCAGGCCGACCAGCCAACGGCGGGCCCGGTACGGGCCGCCGTCGACCAGCAGCGACTGGAGCAGGCCCATCGCGTTGGAGCCCCGCCCGTAGCGGACCGGCTCGATGTGGGTCTGCGGGTCGGGGTGGAACGAGCTGGTGATCGCCACCCCCTCGGTGAAGTCCAGCCCCTGCGCGCGGGCGGGCCCGGGTGGCACGGACGCGCCGAGGATCGCCTCGGAGTTCGTCCGGGTCAGCTCGCCGAGGCGGTCAGACAGGTGGGGCAGCGCGCCGGTGGCCTTCATCTCGTGCAGCAGCCGCTGGGTGCCGAGCGCCCCGGCGGCGAGGACGACCTGGTCGGCGTGCCACACCCGGCGGCGTCGGCGCAGCCAGGCCCCGGTGCGGACGGTCTCGACCCGGTAGCCGCCCCCGTCGGCGGGGCGCACCGCGGTGACGGTGGTCAGCGGGTGGACCTGCACGCCGAGCCGTTCGGCCAGCCACAGGTAGTTCTTGACCAGGGTGTTCTTCGCGCCCTGCCGGCAGCCCGTCATGCACGCGCCGCAGTGGGTGCAGCCGGTGCGCTCCGGGCCGACGCCGCCGAAGTACGGGTCGGCGACCCGCTCCCCCGGCCGGCCGATGTGCACCCCGACGGGGGTGGGGTGGAAGGTGTGCCCGACCCCCATCCGGTCGGCGACCGCCCGCATCGCGGCGTCCGCCCGGGTGTGCAGCGGGTACGTGGTGACCCCGAGCATCCGCTTCGCCTGGTCGTAGTGCGGGGCCAGCTCGGCCCGCCAGTCGGTGACGTCCCGCCACTGCGGGTCGGCGTAGAACGCGTCGAGGGGCTCGTAGAGGGTGTTCGCGTAGACCAGCGAGCCGCCGCCGACCCCCGCGCCGGAGAGCACCAGCACCCCGCCGCCGGTCCGCCGGTCGGCCGAGCGGAGCAGGGTGATCCGTTGCAGGCCGTAGCAGCCGAGCCGCGGGGCCCACAGGAAGCGCCGCAGCCGCCACGACGTCTCGGGGAACTCGTCGTCGGCGAAGCGCCGCCCGGCCTCCAGGACGCCGACCGAGTAGCCCTTCTCGGCCAGCCGGAGCGCGGTGACGCTGCCGCCGAAGCCGGACCCGATGACGAGCACGTCGTACCGCATGGACGCATCATTACCGACGGGTAGCTCTCGCGCCACAGCCGGTTTTCGCGGGACCATGCACCCCGCCGCCGGTGATCCGCGGCTCAGCGGCCGCAACCCGGCGCGGCCCTCAGGGCGTTGTAGGGGCGGGGGTACGGACATGGCCGAGCAGGCGGGGACCCGACGCCGACGGTGGCGGGCGGGGCTGGCCGTCGTCGCGGCGGCCGTCGCGCTGGCGGTCGGTGGCACGGTGGCGGCCCGGCTGGTCGCCGACCGGCAGACCGAGCGCGGGGCGGGGCGGGTCACCGCCGCCCCCACGCCGTCGCCGACGCCGAGCCCGACGCCGCCGCCGGGGGCCGACGTCACCGGGCCGCTCAACCTGCTGCTCGTCGGCGTGGACACCCGGGTCAGCGTGCCCGGCTGGGAGCCGCACGGCGACGCCGTGCTGGTGGCGCACGTGCCGGCGGGGCTGGACCGGGCGTACCTCTTCTCGCTGCCCCGGGACCTCCTGGTCGACATCCCGGCCTACCCGAAGGCCGGCTACGCCGGCGGGCGGACCAAGCTCACCCACGCGATGAGCTACGGCAGCCGGGTGCCGGGCCAGCCCAAGAAGCCGAGCACCCCCCAGGGGTACGAGCTGCTGCGCAGCACCGTCAGCGGCTACACCGGGCTGCGCTTCGACGCCGGCGCCGTGGTCACCTTCGGCGGCTTCGACAAGCTGGTGGACGCCGTCGGCGGGGTCGACCTCTACGTCGACCAGCGGACCGTCTCGCTGCACCGGCGGCCGGACGGCCGGCACCGCGAGGCCGCGCCGGGCGGCGGCGGCTACGTCGGCCCGCAGATGGTCTACGACAAGGGCGAGCGGCACCTCAACGGCTGGCAGGCGCTGGACTACGCCCGGCAGCGCTACGGCCTGAAGAACGGCGACTACGACCGCCAGCGCCACCAGCAGCAGCTCATCCGGGCCATCGTGGCGAAGATGCAGGCCGAGAGCCTGCCCCGGCAGCCCGACCGGGTCGAACAGGTCGTCGGGGCGCTCGGCGACACCCTCGTCTACGCGGGCGGGCCGCGGATCGTCGACCTCGCGTACGCCCTCGGCGGGCTGCCCGCCGACCGGCTCGTCCTCGTCGGCCTGCCCGGCGAGGGGGTGGGCAGGGGCAGCGGCTACCGCGGCGAGCAGCTCGAGCCGGTCGGCCGGAAGTTCCTCACCGCGCTGAAGGAGGGCCGGGCCGAGCAGTACCTGGCCGACCACCCGGAGCTGGTGGTCAAGAACTAGGCCCGGCTAGAGGCCGAGCGCCGTCCGGATCAGCACGGCCAGCGCCCGGGACCGGCTGTGCGGCGGCCAGGCGATCAGCGTCGTCACGCTCGGCGCGTCCGACACCGGCACGGCGACGATGTCGCGGCGCAGGTGGGTCCGGCACGACTCGGGCAGGACCGCCGACGCCCGGCCGAGCGCGATCAGCTCGTACAACTGCGCGTGGTCGCGGACCTGCGGACCGGGGCCGTCCGGGTAGCTGCCGTCGCGGCGCGGCCAGCGCGGCAGCGGCAGGCCGGGAAGGTCGGCGACGTCGGCCTCCCGCAGCTCCGCCCGGCCGGCGAGGGGATGCCCGGCCGGCAGGAGCACCACCTGCCCCTCCGTGCGCAGTTCCTCGGTGTCGAACCCGACGGCCGAGTCGAACGGCCGGTGCAGCAGCGCCACGTCCGCCCGTCCGTCGCGCAGCAGCCGCTCCTGCTCGCCGATCCCGCACAGGTGCACGTCGACGGCGACCGCGCCGGGTTCGGCGGCGTAGGCGTCGAGCAGCTTCGCCAGCAGCTCGCTGGACGCTCCGGCCTTGGTGACCAGGACCAGGCCGGGGTGGCCGGTCGCGGCGCGGGCGGCGCGGCGGGTGCGGCGGTCGGCGGCGGCGACCGCGTCGAGGGCGGCCCGGCCCTCGACCAGCAGCACCGAGCCGGCCTCGGTCAGGGCGACGCTGCGGCTGGTGCGGTCCAGCAGCGTCACCCCGAGCCGCCGTTCGAGTTGCGCGATCGCCCGCGACAGCGGCGGCTGCGCGATGCCGAGCCGCTGCGCCGCCCGCCCGAAGTGGAGCTCCTCGGCGACGGCGACGAAGTAGCGCAGCTCCCGCGTCTCCATGCCCCCACCGTACCCGCGTCGATACCCGGCAGGTATCGCTGCCCACTCAACAGGTGTTGGTGGCCCGGCCGGGGCGGGCCAGGATCGACCGCATGAGCGAAGCGAAGATCGCGCTGGTCACCGGCGCCAACAAGGGAATCGGGTACGAGATCGCCGCCGGCCTGGGCGCCCTCGGCTTCAGCGTCGGCGTCGGCGCCCGGGACGGGCAGCGCCGGGAGACCGCCGTGGCGAAGCTGCGCGCGGCCGGCGTCGACGCGTTCGGGGTGCCGCTAGACGTGACCGACGACGCGAGCGTGACCGCCGCCGCCGCGCTGGTCGAGGAACGTGCCGGCCGCCTCGACGCGCTGGTCAACAACGCCGGGGTGACCGGCGACCGGGCGCAGTTGCCCACCACCGTCGACCTCGCGGTGGTGCGGGCCGTCGTGGAGACGAACGTGCTCGGCGTCATCCGGGTCACCAACGCCATGCTGCCGCTGCTGCGCCTGTCGGCCTCGCCCCGGATCGTGAACATGTCCAGCAGCGTCGGCTCCCTCGCCCGGCAGTCCGCCGCCGACAGCGAGCTCACGACGGGCCCGATCGCCGTCGCGTACTCGCCGTCGAAGACGTTCCTCAACGCCGTCACCGTGCAGTACGTCAGGGAGCTGCGCGGCACCAACATCCTGATCAACGCCGCCTGCCCCGGCTACGTCGCCACCGACCTCAACAACTTCCACGGGGTCCGTACCCCGGAGCAGGGTGCGGCGATCGCGATCCGGCTCGCGACCCTGCCCGACGACGGCCCGACCGGCGGCTTCTTCGAGGACGCCGGGGTGGTGCCCTGGTGACGACGTGACCGGGTGACGGGTGGGCGGCGTGGCCGGCGGGCGGCGCGCCCCGGGGTCAGCGGGCCGTCGGGCGCTCCGGCCGCTCGGTGCCGTAGAGCCAGGCGTCGAAGAGCGCGTCGAGCTGCTTGCCGGAGACCTGCTCGGCATGGGCGACGAAGTCGGCGGTGGTGGCGTTGCCGTCGCGCCGGTCGGCCGCCCAGCCCTGGACGATCCGGAAGAACGCCTCGTCGCCGACGGCGGTGCGCAGCGCGTGCACGGTCATCGCGCCCCGCTGGTAGACGGAGTCGCCGAACAGGTTCGCCACCCCCGGCCGGCCGGGCGGCGTCCGCCACAGCGCCGCCGACGCGCCGAAGTACTCCCCGTCGAACGACTGCTGCGCCGTCCGCCCGCCCCGGTGCTCCTCCCAGAGCCATTCCGCGTACGTGGCGAAGCCCTCGTTGAGCCAGATGTCGCTCCACCGGGCCAGCGCCACGCTGTCGCCGAACCACTGGTGGGCCAGCTCGTGGGCGACGACCCCGGTGTTCTCGCCCCGGCGGAAGAAGGTGGCCGAGTAGACCGGGCGGCTCTGCGTCTCCAGGGCGAACCTGATGCCCGCCTCGTCGACGACCACCCCGCCGTACGACTCGAACGGGTACGGCCCGAACACGCCCTCCAGGTAGTCGGCCACCTCGACGGTGCGGGCGATCGAGGCGTCCGCCGCGCCCTGGGGCAGCTTCGTGGTGACCGCGCTGAACACCGGCCGTCCCTTGTGCTCGGCGCGGGTCACCCGGAAGTTCCCGATGGCCAGCATGCTCAGGTAGCTGGCCATCGGGGACCGCTCGGCCCACTTCCAGGTGGTCCAGCCGGCGCGGGTGGCCTTGCCCACCGGCACCCCGTTGCTGACGGCGGTCAGCCCCTCGGGGACGGTGATCTCGAAGTCGTAGGCGGCCTTGTCGGACGGGTGGTCGTTGACCGGGAACCAGGTGCTCGCCGACTCGGGCTGGCCGAGCGCCACCGCGCCGTCGGAGGTGTGCCGGAAGCCGCCCTCGCCGAGCGCCTCGTTGGTCAGCGGCTTCGGCGTGCCCTCGTACCGGATCTCGGCGGTGAAGCCGTTGCCGGAGGTCAGGCCGGCGGCGGGGGTGACGACCAGCTCGTCGCCGTCGCGGGCGTGCCGGGCCGCGACGCCGTCGACCGTCACCCCGCGCACGGTGAGCCCGGCCAGGTCCAGGTTGAACGCGGACAGGTTTCCGGTGGCCGTGGCCTGGACGGTGGTGGTGCCGGTGAGGCGGTCCGCCGCCGGGTCGTAGCGGACCTTCACCACGTACCGGGTCACGTCGTACCCGCCGTTGCCGTACCGGGGGAAGTAGTCGTCGCCCACCCCGGCCGCGCCGGGCTTGAACTGCCGCGACGCCGTCGGCGCCGGGGTGGCCTCGCGGGCGGCCGGCTCGGGCGTCGCGGAGCAGGCGGCCAGCCCGAGCGCGGCGGCCAGCAGCAGCCCGGCGCGCGGGCGCAGGCCCCGCAGGCGCGGCGGCATCGCCTCCAGGCGCAGCGTCATCGCGTCGTCCCTCCCGGCGGAGGCCCCCCGGCCCGGCGGCGGCCCTCGGCCCGCCCGGCCGGCCCGGCTCGTCCGGGCCGCTCCACCCGCGGCAGCCTACCGAGCGCGGGCGCGGCCCAGGGCGGCGCGGGCGCGCTGGCCGCCGGCGGCCCGGGCGCGCTGGCCACCGGCGGCCCGGGGGCGCTGGCCACCGGCGGCCCGGGGGCGCGTGCCGCTCAGGGCAGCGCCGGCGCGGTGCCGCCGGCGAGCCAGGCGTCGAGCAGTGCGCCCAGCCGCCGGCCGGAGACCCGCTCGGCGAGGGCGACGAAGTCCGCCGTGGTGGCGTTGCCCCCGCGCCGCTCGGTGGTCCAGGCGCGCAGGACCCGGAAGAAGACGTCGTCGCCGAGGGTCCGCCGCAGCGCGTGCACCGCGAGCGCGCCCCGCTGGTAGACGGCGTCGCCGAACATGTTGGCCCGGCCCGGGTCGACCGACGGCTGCGACCAGTCCGTCGCGGCGTAGCGGGCCGCGACGGTCTGCTCGACGCTCCGGCCGCCGTCGTGCTCCAGCCAGAGCCATTCGGCGTACGTGGCGAAGCCCTCGTTGAGCCAGATGTCGCTCCACCGGGCCAGCGAGACGCTGTCGCCGAACCACTGGTGGGCCAGCTCGTGGGCGACCACGCCGGTGTCGGGGCGGCCGGAGCGGAAGAAGCCCGGCCCGTAGACGGGGCGGGACTGGGTCTCCAGGGCGTACGAGATGCGGCCCTCGGCGAGCGCGATCCCGCCGTACGAGTCGAACGGGTACGGCCCGAAGCGGTCGGCGAGGAAGTCGACGACCTCGCCGGTGCGGGCCAGCGAGGCGGCGGCCGGCCCGTCGGCGGGCAGGCTCGCCGCGACGGCCGTGACCATCGGCTTGCCCCGGTGGGTGCCGGTGGCGACCCGGTAGTCGCCGATCACCAGCGTGCTCAGGTAGCTGGCCATCGGGGCCCGCTCGGCCCAGCGCCAGGTGGTCCAGCCGCCGGCGCTGGCGCGCCCCGCCGGCACGCCGTTGCCGAGCGCCGCCAGCCCGTCGGGGACGGTGATCTCGACGTCGTAGGTGGCCTTGTCGGACGGGTGGTCGTTGACCGGGTACCAGGTGCTCGCCGAGTCGGGCTGGCCGAGCGCCACCGCGCCGTCGGCGGTGGCGAGGAAGCCGCCGAGGCCCAGCGTGCTGCTCTCGACCGGCTGCGGCACCCCCGCGTACTCCACGTCGACGGCGAAGCGGACGCCCCGCGCCAGGCCACGCGCCGGGGTGACCACCAGTTCGTCGCCCTCGCGGGCGTGCCGGGCCGGCGCGCCGTCGACGCGGACCGCGCCGACAGTCAGGCCGGACAGGTCCAGGTTGAACCGGGACAGCCCGGCCGTCGCGGTGGCCGTGATCATGGCGTGCCCGGTGAGCCGGTCGTCGGCCGGGTCGTAGCGGATCCGCAGCCGGTACGCGGCCACGTCGTAGCCGCCGTTGCCGCGTCCGGGCACGTACGGGTCGCCCGCGTCGGCCGCCCCACGGCGGGCGCGGTCGGCGTCCGGCGGCGTCCCGGTGCAGGCGGCGAGCGCGCCCGCGACGAGGCAGGCGGCCAGGACGGCGCGGCCGACCGGTCGTCTTCCTGTGCGGACCATCGCTCTCCCTCGCCCGTCGGGGGCGAGCCTAGCCGACGCCGGACGGCAAAAGCCCGCAAAACTGGCAACAGGCCCACACTCGGCCCCACCCGACGAGTTCGGCCCCGCCGCTTTCCCGCGGCGGGGCCGTTCCACGTGCCCTCCGGGTCGCCCCGGACGCAGGATCAGCGGTCGAGGACCAGGCCGACCTTCTGGAACTCCTTGAGGTCGCGATAGCCGCACTTGGCCATCGCCCGGCGCAGCCCACCGAACAGGTTGAGCTGGCCGTCCGGCTCGTCGGCCGGGCCGAACAGCAGCCGCTCCATCTCCCCGAGCGGCTCGCCGGCCACCTCGAACGCGCCGCGCGGCAGCGACGGGTGGCTGGCCGCCGAGTGCCACCACGCGCCGCCGGCCGGTGCCTCCGCGCACAGCGACAGCGGCTCGCCGAGCATCACCGCGTCCGCGCCGCAGCCCAGCGCCTTGGCGATGTCGCCGGAGGTCTGGATATCGCCGTCGGCGATCAGGTGCACGTACCGGCCGCCGGTCTCGTCGAGGTAGTCGCGGCGGGCCGCGGCGGCGTCGGCGATCGCGGTGGCCATCGGCACCCGGATGCCGAGCACCGACTCGGTGGTCGACCAGCCGTCGCCGCCGATGCCGACGATCACGCCGGCCGCGCCGGTGCGCATCAGGTGCAGCGCCGTCTTGTAGTCGGTGCAGCCGCCGACGATGACCGGCAGGTCGAGGTCGGCGATGAACTCCTTGAGGTTCAGCGGCTCGTCGGTGGTGGAGACGTGCTCCGCCGAGACGATCGTGCCCTGGATGACCAGGATGTCCACGCCCGCGTCGAGGATCACCGGGGCCAGCGCCAGGGTGTGCTGCGGGGAGACCCGCACGGCCACCGTGCCGCCGCCGGCGCGCAGCTCGCGGACCCGCTCGGCGATGAGGTCCGGGCGGATCGGCTCGGCGTACACCTCCTGGAGCCGCTTGGTGGCGCGGGCGTCCTCGCCGAGGCCCGACAGCTCCTCCAGGATCTTGGTCGGGTTCTCGTACCGGGTCCACAGGCCCTCGACGTTGAGCACGCCCAGCCCGCCGAGCTGGCCGAGCCGCACGGCGGACGCCGGGCTCATCGTCGCGTCCGAGGGGTGTCCCACGCAGGGGATGCCGAACTGGTACGCGTCGAGCTGCCAGGTGGTGGAGACGTCGTCGACGTCCCGGGTGCGGCGGCTCGGCACGATGGCGATGTCGTCCAGGTGGTAACCGCGCTGCGCGGTCTTGCCCAGGCCGATCTCGACCACGTCACGCATGGTGGCTCCAGGTGGTGTCGGGGGTGGTGGGGTCAGCGGGTCAGCGGGAGTGGTAGTTCGGCGCCTCGACGGTCATCTGGATGTCGTGCGGGTGGCTCTCCTTGAGCCCGGCCGCGGTGATCCGGATGAGCTGGCCGCGCCGGTGCAGCTCGGGGATGCTCTCCGCGCCGACGTACCCCATCGCGGCCCGCAGCCCGCCGATGAGCTGGTGGGCGACGGCGGCGAGCGGCCCCCGGTAGGGGACCTGGCCCTCCACGCCCTCCGGGACCAGCTTGTCCTCGGCGAGCACGTCCTGCTGGAAGTAGCGGTCCTTCGAGTACGACTTGGCCTGCCCCCGCGACTGCATCGCGCCGAGCGAGCCCATCCCCCGGTACGCCTTGTACTGCTTGCCGTTGATAAAGATCAGCTCGCCGGGGCTCTCCTCGCAGCCGGCCAGCAGGCTGCCGAGCATCACGGTGTCGGCCCCGGCCACGAGGGCCTTGGCGATGTCGCCCGAGTACTGGATGCCGCCGTCGCCGATGACCGGCACGCCGGCCGGGCGGGCGGCCCGCGCCGCCTCCATGATCGCGGTGATCTGCGGCACGCCGACCCCGGCGACGATCCGCGTGGTGCAGATCGCGCCCGGGCCCACCCCGACCTTCACGCCGTCCGCGCCGGCCTCGACCAGGGCCTTCGCCCCGGCGTACGTGGCCACGTTGCCGCCGACGATGTCGATCGTGACGTCCTTCTTGAGCTGCCGGACCATGTCCAGCACCGCCCGCTGGTGGCCGTGGGCGGTGTCCACGATGATCACGTCGACGCCCGCGTCGACCAGCGCCCGCGCCCGCTTGTACGCGTCCTCGCCCACGCCGACGGCGGCGGCCACCCGGAGCCGGCCGGCGTCGTCCTTGGTGGCGTTCGGGTACTGCTCGCTCTTGGTGAAGTCCTTCACGGTGATCAGCCCGCGCAGCCGGCCGGAGCCGTCGACGATCGGCAGCTTCTCGACCTTGTGCTGACGCAGCAGGGCCAGCGCCTCGTCCTTGCTGACCCCGACCGGGGCGGTGACCAGCGGCGTGCGGGTCATGATCTCGCGGACCGGGGTGGCCGGCTCGGAGACGAAGCGCATGTCCCGGTTGGTGACGATGCCGACGAGCTGGCCCTCGCCGTCGACGACGGGCACGCCGGAGATGCGGTAGCGCCCGCAGAGCGCGTCGACGTCGCGCAGGGTGTCGTCGGGGCTCGCGGTCACCGGGTTGGTGATCATGCCGGACTCGGAGCGCTTCACCAGGTCGACCTGGAGCGCCTGGTCCTCCAGGGAGAGGTTGCGGTGCAGCACGCCGATGCCGCCCTGGCGGGCCATGGCGATCGCCATCCGCGCCTCGGTGACCGTGTCCATCGCGCTGGACAGCAGCGGGACGGTCAGCTCGACGTTGCGGGTGAGCCGGGTGCGGGTGTTGACCCGGCTGGGCACCACGTCCGACTCGCCCGGCTGGAGGAGCACGTCGTCGAAGGTGAGGCCGAGCGGGACCACCCGGGCCGAGCCGGCGGGCAGCTCCGGCAGGTGGCCGCCCAGCTCGCCGGTGTCGGCGCCGGCCGGAAGATCGATGCTGGGCGAATTGTCCACGATTGCTCTCCTGAGCTGGGTCGGGCGGGCTTCGGCGAGGCGGCGCGCGCGGACGTCCGGCGCGCGCCGGGTGAGGACGCGTCACTGTCATCGTACCCATCGGCCCAGGCCGGCCCCGCCGGAGCCGGGCCAGTGGACGACGCTGCGTGACGCTCACCCCCGCCGAGGCCGACGCGGGGTGACCGGCCGGACGGGGGCGGGCGTCCGGCGGGCGTGGGGTCTACGGTGAGGGGGTGCACGACGAGCCCATCGACCCGTTCAACGGCGACCCGGCCGATCCGGCGGCGGAGCTGCACGACCCGGCGGACGACGACACGCTCGACCCGCTGACCGAGGTCGAGCGGCAGGACGTGCTGGAGGACCTGGCCGACCTGGAGATCTACCAGGCCCTGCTGGCCCCCGTCGGCGTGCGAGGGCTGGTCATCGAGTGCGAGGACTGCCGCGAGCCGCACTACTTCGACTGGGACCTGCTGCGGGGCAACCTGCGCCACCTGCTCAGCTCCGGCCGCCCCCGCGTGCACGAGCCGGCCTACGACCCGGACCCGGACCACTACGTCACCTGGGACTACGCCCGGGGATACGCCGACGGCGTGCACGACACCCTCACCGAGGGCACCGACGACGACCCGACCCCCTAGGGTCCCACCCGACTCGGGTGCCGGGCTTGCTCAAGCACCCTCAGCCGCCACCCCCTGAGGCCGCCGCCCCCCGGAGGCCGCCGCCCCCTGGAGCCGCCACGCCTCTGGAGCCGCCACGCTTCTGGAGCCGCGATCCCACCGACCACAGCCCGTCACGATCGCTAGGGCGGCCCACCGCAGCCCGCGGCCTGACTCTGCGCAAGGTCCGCCAGACTCCCCCACACATCGCCCCTTCCCTTTGCTCTGCACCCACCCACGCATCACCAGCCCTGAGCTGGCAATACGGGCATCGCCGCACGGCACGCACCCACCATGGCCGGATACCCAGCGTGAGACGTTGCGTATCTGGGTGCAGAGCAAAGGGAGCAGCCGGGATGGTGCTGCCAGGCAGGCAAATCACGCGGCGTTACCGGCCGGGGCGCATGAACGACAACGGACAGCGCCGCCCAGTGGCCTCGATCGCCCGGCCGACCAGCACGCCCGCCCCACCGCCCCAACCGACCAGGCCCCGCCTGGCCGCAAGGCCGCCCGGACAGCCCGACGATCTTGCACTTGCGGCCCGGGCATAAGCCACGAAACCGGCTGATCGGGGGCCGCGAGTGCAAGATCGCCGCGGCGGGGTGGGGGTCAGGTGACCAGGCCGGCGCGGAAGCCGGCGGCCACCGCGTGCGCGCGGTCCCGGGCGCCGAGCTTGCGGAACAGCCGGCGGGCGTGCGTCTTGACGGTGTCCTCCGAGACGAACAGCTCGCGGCCGATCTCGGCGTTGCTCTTGCCCTCGGCCATGCCGAGCAGCACCTGGAGTTCCCGCTCCGTCAGGCCGACCGCGCTCCGGCCAGCCCTGGTCGCGGCGGGGCGCTGGCCCGCCGCCGCCGGGGTCTCCCCCTCGCCGCCCGCCTCCACCTCGTCGTCGCCGCGCTGCACCGGCACCACTGGCGGCGTACCGCCGGGCGGCTCCTCGGGGCCCGCCGGCCAGGCCGGGCCGGACGTGGCCGGAGGGCGGCCGGCCGGGGCGGGGCGGGCGGACCCGCCGACGGAGGCGGCGTCGCGGGCGGGGTCGGTCACCCGGCTGCGGGCGGCGCGGCCGGGGGCCGAGAGCAGCAGCAGCGCCTTCGCCACCGCGCTGGTCAGGTCGTGGTCGGTGCCCTGGATCAGCCCTCGCGCGCCGGCACCGATGGTCGCGGCGGCGGCCTCGGCCTCCTCCGCCCCGAGCAGCAGCACTGCGGCCTGCGGGGCGCGGGCCAGCACCCGCCGGACGAAGCCGGCACTGTCCGGCCGGGTGAGGGCCGTGTCGGCGAGCACGACGTCCGCCGGGCCCTCCGCCAGGCGCAGCATCACCTCGGGATCGGAGACGGCGGTACGGACGGCGGCGGACAGTCCGAGCCGCGCCGCCGCGGAGTTCAGTTGCTGCGCGGCGAGCGGTGTCCGAACGCACACGAGGACGGTACGCACTGTGGTCTCCTCTCCGACCCCGAGCAGACCATGGGGAGGTGGCGTCGGGTGGGCGTTCCCGGCAATCCTTCGAACTTTTCCGACAGTTAGTGCATATCAGTCAGGTTGTCCGACCTTTTCGATCACAGACGTGTGAGCGGGAGCCGGGCGGGGTATCGGGGAGCCCGAGCCGGAAACGGTGCGCCAGCGCGGCCGCCGCCCGGACACCGGTCAACTGAGGATCTCCGCGGTGCCGCGCGGGAGGAGGGGTGCTGATGTCGAACGTACGCAGGCTGCCCGGACCCATCGTCGACCTCTGGGACTGGCAGCGGCTCGGTGCCTGCCGGGGCCGCGACAGCGCCCAGTTCTTCCACCCGGACGGCGAACGCGGCTCCTCCCGGCTGCGCCGGGAGTCCGGCGCCAAGGCGGTCTGCCGGGCCTGCCCCGTACGCGCCGAGTGCGCCGCGCACGCCCTCGCCGTCCGCGAGCCCTACGGGGTGTGGGGCGGCTTCAGCGAGGCGGAGCGGCTGCGGCTGCTCGCCGTGGGCTGGGAGGACCTGGCCGACCGGCGGCAGGCACGGGTCGACGTGGCCCGTCTGGAGGCCCGCCTGGGCCGTCCGCACAAGTCCACCGTGCCGGCGCAGCGCAGCGTCGCCTGACGGCCGCCGCCACGCCGCCGGACGACGTCTGGTGGTGCGACGCCGGCCGCTGGGACCGCCGGCCGCCGGAGTGCCGGCCGCCCCGGCGGTCAGCGCACGGTGACCCGGACGGTGTGCCAGCCGGTCGCGCCATCCGGGTCGACGCGCTGCCGGCGCTCGGTCTGCGTCTCGCCGTCGGCGTCGGTGGCCCGCACCTGGAGGGTGTGCTCGCCGGGGGTGGCCGCCCACTGCCAGGACCACTGCACCCAGGTGTCCACTGACACCGTCGGGGCCAGCGTCGCCTCCCGCCACGGGCCGTCGTCGGCGCGTACCTCGACCCGGCGGATGCCCCGGTGCTGCGCCCAGGCCACCCCGGCGACCATGACCGGGCCGGCGGTGAGCCGGTTGCGGGGACGGGGCGTGTCGATCCGCGACTGGGTCTTGATCGGCCCCTGTGCCGACCAGCCCCGGGGCACCCAGTACGCGTCGAAGTCGGCGAAGCTGGTCAGCTCCAGTTCGGTCACCCACTTGCAGGCCGACACGTAGCCGTAGAGGCCCGGCACCACCATGCGTACGGGAAAGCCGTGCTCGACCGGCAGCGGCTCGCCGTTCATGCCCACCGCGAGCAGGGCGTCCCGGCCGTCGCGCAGCACCGCCGTCGGCGTGCCGCAGGTCCAGCCGTCGACCGAGCGCCCGACGACCTGGTCCGCGCCCTCCTCCGGCTGCGCCTCGTCGAGCAGTTCCCGGATGGGCACGCCCAGCCAGCGGGCGTTGCCGATCAGGTCCCCGCCGACCTCGTTCGACACGCAGGCCAGGGTGACGTACCGCTCGACCATGGGGCGGGCCAGCAGGTCGGCGAAGCTCAGCTCGATCGGGTTGCGCACCCGGCCGTGGATGCGCAGCCGCCAGGTGTCCGGGTCGACCTGCGGCACCACCAGGGCGGTGTCGATGCGGTAGAACCCGGACGTCGGGCTGACGTAGGGGGCGAGCTGGGTGAGGGAGAGGTCCGCCCCGGCCGGCACCGCCGGCGCGGGCGAGGCCGGCGCGGGCAGGGCGACCGCCTGCCGGGCCTCCGCCACCCCGCGCCGCCCGGCCAGCCAGTGCCCGCCCAGCCCGGTCACGACGGCCGCGCCGGCCAGCGCGCCGACGCCGGTGAGGAACCGCCGACGCCCCTCCGGGTGCAAGGAAGGGCCCCTTGTTAACAGGGGGGTGTTAACAGGGGGCCCTTCCTTCTCAGCGGGTGGGGTCCACGGCCAGGGGTCGGGGTGCAGGGGGCCGGCCAGCAGGAGCCACAGCGTCAGCGCGCCGAGGGCCGCCCCGGCCAGCGCCGGCAGCGCGTCGGTGGCGTCCGCGCCGGCCCGGGTCAGCGCGGCGGCCACCCCGAGCGCCGCGAACGCCCCGATGCCCGCCAGGCCGACCCACAGCCGGCGCGCGGCGAGGATGCCGAGCAGCGCCGCGAAGCCGGCCAGCAGCAGCGCCGTCCCGACCAGCAGGGCGACCTTGTCGTACGTGCCGAAGACGGCGATGCCGAACTGCTTGACCGGTTCGGGGACGGTGTCGACGACCAGCCCGCCGACCGCGACCAGTGGGGCCGACCGGGGGCCGGTCAGCACCGCCACCGGTTCGGCGGCGCCGATCGCCACGGCGGCGGCGGTGATCCCGGCCAGCGCGGCGTACCCGCGCGAGATGGTGCCCATCCGCCCAGTGTTTCCGACGGGGCCGGGGAAGCGACAGGCACGTCAGCGTTCCGTAAGCAACCAGCCCCGGGCGAACGCGGGGCGGATACGCGTCAAGGCACGCCGTGGGGAGCCGGCGTGCCTTGACTGTGGTGCGGCTGGGTCGGAACCGGGTGGATCAGAAACCGGGGCCGTGCTGGTGGCCGTGGCCGTGCGAGTGGCCGTGGCCACCGGCGGCGGCCGGCTCCGCCTTCTCCGGCTTCTCCACCACCAGGCTCTCGGTGGTGAGCAGCAGGCCGGCGATCGAGGCGGCGTTGACGACGGCGTTGCGGGTCACCTTCACCGGGTCGATGATGCCGGACGCGGCCAGGTCGACGTAGTCGCCGACGGCGGCGTCGAGGCCGTGGCCCCACTGGCTGCCGGCGACCTTCTGCACCACCACGTAGCCGTCGTGGCCGGCGTTCTGGGCGATCCAGCGCAGCGGCTCGACCAGCGCCTTGCGCACGATCGAGACGCCGGTCTTCTCGTCACCGGTGAAGCCGAGGTCGTCGTCGAGCACCGACAGGACCTGCGTCAGGGCGGCGCCGCCACCCGGGACCGTGCCCTCCTCGACGGCGGCCTTGGTCGCGGCGATGGCGTCCTCGATGCGGTGCTTGCGCTCCTTCATCTCGACCTCGGTCGCCGCGCCCACCTTGATGACCGCGACGCCGCCGGAGAGCTTCGCCAGCCGCTCGGCCAGCTTCTCCCGGTCCCAGTCGGAGTCCGAGGCCTCGATCTCCTTGCGGATCTGGGCGACCCGGTCGGCGACCTCGCTGGCCCGGCCACCGCCGTCGACGATGGTCGTGGTCTCCTTGTCGACCACGACGCGCCGGGCGGTGCCGAGCACCTCCAGGCCGACCTGGTCCAGCTTGTAGCCCAGCTCCGGGGCGACCAGCTCGGAGCCGGTGAGGATCGCCATGTCCTGGAGCATCGCCTTGCGGCGGTCGCCGAAGCCGGGGGCCTTGACCGCGCAGACCTTCAGGGTCTTGCGGACCGAGTTGACCATGAGCGTGGACAGCGCCTGGCCCTCGACGTCCTCGGCGACGATCAGCAGCGGCTTGTTGTTCTGGAGGACCTTCTCCAGCAGCGGCAGCAGCTCCTCGATCCCCGAGATCTTCTGCGTGGTGATCAGGATGTACGGGTCCTCCAGGACCGACTCCTGCCCCTCCACGTCGGTGACGAAGTTGGGGGAGATGAAGCCCTTGTCGAACTGGAGGCCCTCGGTCACGTTGAGCTCGGTGGTGAGCGCCGAGCCCTCCTCGACGGTGATGACGCCGTCGCGGCCGACCCGCTCCATCGCCTCGGCGATCAGGGCGCCGATGGTGGCGTCCTGCGCGGAGATCGTCGCGACGTGCGCGATCGACTCCTTGTCGGCGACCTCGACGGCCCGGTCGAGCAGGGCCTCGGAGACCTTCGTCGCCGCCGCGTCGATGCCGCGCTTGAGGCCGGACGGGTTGGCGCCGGCGGCCACGTTGCGCAGGCCCTCGCGGACCATGGCCTGGGCCAGCACTGTCGCGGTGGTGGTCCCGTCGCCGGCGACGTCGTTGGTCTTGGTCGCCACCTCCTTGACCAACTGCGCGCCGAGGTTCTCGTACGGGTTGGTGAGCTCGATCTCCTTGGCGATGGTCACGCCGTCGTTGGTGATCGTGGGCGCACCGAATTTCTTGTCCAGGACGACGTTGCGCCCGCGCGGGCCGAGAGTGACCTTGACCGCGTCCGCGAGGGCGTTGACACCGTGCTCCAGCAGGTGCCGGGCGTCGTCCGAGAAGCTCAGGATCTTCGCCATCTGTATCCCTTCGAAGCGTCACTGCCCCGGCCCGGCGAGCCGGACCGGGGCAGTGACGCGGATCGGTTGCTTACTTCTCGATGACCGCGAGGACGTCGCGGGCGGAGAGCACCAGGTACTCCTCGCCGGCGTACTTGACCTCGGTGCCGCCGTACTTCGAGTAGAGGACGGTGTCGCCGACCTTGACGTCGATCGGCACGCGGTTGCCCTTGTCGTCGATCCGGCCCGGGCCGACAGCGAGGACGGTGCCCTCCTGCGGCTTCTCCTTGGCGGTGTCGGGGATCACGATGCCCGACGCCGTGGTGGTCTCAGCCTCGTTCGCCTGGACCACGATGCGGTCCTCGAGCGGCTTGATCGCAACCTTGGTCGCGGTAGTCACGGGCATACCCTCCTGGGGTACTGGTTTCGTTGCCGGACGGCGGGGCCGACCAGCGTCAATCTGCCACATGCCACCGGGCGGGGCCGTCGTCGCGGGTGCCGGTCCGCCTGGCGTCACCCCCGGGCGCGGGGCCCGGAAGCTGGCACCCTCGATGGGAGAGTGCTAATCGCAGGTTAGGCCGTGGCTAGCACTCCGTCAAGGAGAGTGCCAACGCGTCGCCCGTCGTGTCGCCACAGTTCCGCCGCCCGTCACCGCGACACGCCGCCGCCACCAGGCCCCGGACCCCGCCAGCCGCCGACACCACCACCGCCGTGGGTCGGCCGCCGCCGTGGCCCGACAATGGGCGCGTGGATCTCGACCAGCTCGCCGCCCTGCGTACCCCCGAGGGGTCGGCCGCGCTCGCCGCGGCGACCGAGGTGGCCGGCGGCGACCCGCTGGCCGCGGCGGCTGCGCTCCGCTCGGCCGGGGTGCCCGCCGGGCTGGCCGCCGCCGCGCTGACCCAGGCCGAGCTGCGCCGCCGGGCCGTCGGCAAGTTCGGGCCGGCGGCGGCCGGCATGTTCCTCACCCGCGCGGGCCTGGAGCAGGCGACCCGGGGGGTGGTCGCGGCCCGGCGGGCCGACCGGCTGCGCGCCGCCGGGGTGCGCACCCTGGCCGACCTGGGCTGCGGCCTCGGGGCCGACGCGCTCGCCGCCGCCCGCGCCGGCATCCGGGTGTACGGGGTGGAGGCCGACCCGGTGACCGCCGCGATGGCCGCCGCGAACGCCGAGGCAGCCGGGCTGGCCGAGGAGTTCACGGTGGAGTGCGGCGACGCGACGGCGTTCGACGTGTCCTCCGTCGACGCGGCGTTCTGCGACCCGGCGCGGCGCAGGGCCGGCACGGGCCGGCGGATCTTCGACCCGAACGCCTACTCGCCGCCGTGGGACTTCGTCACGGCGCTGGCCGAGCGGGTGCCGCACACGGTGGTGAAGGTGGCCCCGGGGCTCGACCACGCGCTGATCCCGGCGGGCGCGGAGGCGGAGTGGGTCAGCGTCGGCGGCGACCTGGTCGAGGCGGCCCTGTGGTGCGGCGGCCTCGCCGAGGTCCCCCGCCGCGCGACTGTGGTGAAGGAAGGGCCCCCTGTTAACGCTTTTTGTATAGGAGGGGCCCCCTGCAATCACACCCACCCCGCCTGCCACCAGCTCACCGGGTCCGGCACGGACGAGGCCGCCGTCGGTCCCGTCCGGCGGTACGTCCACGACCCCGACCCGGCCGTCGTCCGCGCGCACCTCGTCGCGGAGCTGGCCGCCGAGCTGGACGCCACGCTCGCCGACCCGACCATCGCCTACCTGTACGCCGACGCACCCGCCGCGACGCCGTTCGCCCGCTGCCTGGAGGTCACCGACGTGCTGCCGTTCTCGCTGAAGCGGCTGCGCGCCCTGCTGCGGGAGCGCGGGGTGGGCCGGGTCGAGATCCTCAAGCGCGGCTCGGCGCTGGAGCCGGAGCGGCTGCGGCGCGACCTGCGGCTGGCCGGCCCGGAGGCGGCGAGCCTGGTGCTGACCCGGGTGGCCGGCGCGCCGACGGTGCTGGTCTGCCGCCCGGTGGCGTATCCGCTGGATCGGCGGGCCGCGGCCGGCTAGCTTGTCGGCATGGCGGGACAGGGGACTCCGGCGACGGCGCTGCTGACGAAGCGGAAGGTCCCGCACAGCACCCACCCGTACGACGTGTCGCCGGACGCGCCCCACTACGGCGCGCTCGTCGCGGCGGCCCTGGGCGTGCCGCCGGAGCGGGTGTTCAAGTCCCTCGTCACCGAGGTCGACGGCGCGCTCGCGGTGGCGGTGGTGCCGGTGACCGGCGAGCTGGACCTCAAGGCGCTCGCCGCCGCGCTCGGCGGCAAGCGGGCGACGATGGCCGACCGCGCGGTCGCGGAGCGGGCCACCGGGTACGTGCGCGGCGGGATCAGCCCGCTCGGCCAACGCAAGCGCCTGCCCACGGTGCTGGACGCCTCCGCGCTGGCCCACGACACGGTGTACGTCTCGGCGGGCCGGCGCGGTCTCCAGCTCCAGCTCGCCCCGGCCGACCTGGTCGCCCTCACCGACGCCACCACCGCCCCCATCGCCGCCGCCTGACCCGGGCCTCCCCCGATCACCGCGCCGGGGCGCGGTCCTTCGGTCTGCCCGCATCCGGGGCGGTTAGAGCAGAGTGTCGATCACGTTGCTGAATTGTTACCGCCGCCAACAAACTTCTGACCTCGACGGTCTTGTGCCGGTAGCGCGGAGCGCAATACGTTGCCGGACACAACAAAACACCGCTCCACTCCCACTCCCCCACCCCCGAAAGGACCCGTGCAGATGCGCAAGGGCTTCCTCACCTTCGCCGCCGTGGGCCTGCTGGCCGCCGGCAGCATGGCCGCCTGCGGCGAGAACTCCGACGGCGGCGACCAGGCCGGATCCTCCGCCAAGAAGCCGAAGATCGGCGTGATCCTGCCGGACAGCAAGTCCTCCGCCCGCTGGGAGGGCGCGGACCGCAAGTTCCTCGAGGCCGCGTTCAAGGCCGCGAACGTCGAGTACGACATCCAGAACGCGCAGGGCGACAAGACCGCGTTCCAGACCATCGCCGACCAGATGATCACCAACGGGGTGACCACCCTGATGATCGTCAACCTGGACTCGGGCACCGGCAAGGCCGTGCTCGACAAGGCCAAGTCGCAGGGCGTCGCCACGATCGACTACGACCGGCTCACGCTGGGCGGGTCCGCGCAGTACTACGTCAGCTTCGACAACGAGGCCGTCGGCAAGCTCCAGGGCGAGGGCCTGGCCAAGTGCCTGACCGACAAGGGCGTCAAGAACCCGGCGATCGCCTACCTCAACGGCTCGCCGACCGACAACAACGCGACCCTGTTCAAGAGCGGGTACGACTCGGTGCTCAAGCCGAAGTTCGACTCGAAGGAGTACACCAAGGTCGCCGACGACTCGGTGCCGGACTGGGACAGCACGCAGGCCGCCACGATCTTCGAGCAGCAGTACACCAAGGCCGGCGGCAAGATCGACGGCGTGCTGGCCGCGAACGACGGCCTCGGCAACGCCGCCATCTCCGTGCTGAAGAAGAACAAGCTCAACGGCAAGGTCCCGGTGACCGGGCAGGACGCCACCGTGCAGGGCCTGCAGAACATCCTCGCCGGTGACCAGTGCATGACCGTCTACAAGGCCGTCAAGAAGGAGGCGGACGCCGGCGCCGAGCTGGCCATCGCGGTCGCCAAGGGCGAGAAGAAGGACACCGGGCAGACCGTCAGGGACGTCGAGGGCAACCGGGACGTCCCGGCCGTGCTGCTGGAGCCGAAGGCGATCTACAAGGACAACGTCAAGGAGGTCGTGGCCGACGGCTTCGTCACCAAGGAGGAGCTCTGCACCTCCGCCTACGCCAAGCTCTGCACCGAAGCCGGCATCAGCTGACCCGTACGCGACCGTCGTACCCGCCAGGCGACGCCGCCCGGCACGGTGACCCCGTGCCGGGCGGCGGCCCGCGCCGGACGGGCTCCGCGATCTCCCCTCCGCGCGTTAGGAGACCCTTGTGTCCGCAACCCCCCTGCTGGAACTACGAGGGATCGACAAGAGCTTCGGTCCCGTCCAGGTGCTGCGCGACGTGGCCCTCACCGCCCACGCCGGCGAGGTCACCGCGCTGGTCGGCGACAACGGCGCCGGCAAGTCGACCCTGGTGAAGTGCATCAGCGGCATCTACCCCATCGACTCCGGCGAGTTCCACTTCGAGGGCCGCCCGGTCAGCATCAACAGCCCCCGCGACGCCGCCGCCCTGGGCATCGAGGTCGTCTACCAGGACCTCGCGCTCTGCGACAACCTCGACATCGTGCAGAACATGTTCCTCGGCCGGGAGAAGCGCACCGGCATCGTCCTCGACGAGCCGACCATGGAGCAGATGGCCGCCGAGACCCTCGCCGGGCTGAGCGTCCGGACGGTCAAGTCGCTGCGCCAGCACGTCTCCAGCCTCTCCGGCGGCCAACGGCAGACCGTCGCCATCGCCAAGGCGGTGCTGTGGAACAGCCGGCTGGTCATCCTCGACGAGCCGACCGCCGCGCTGGGCGTCGCGCAGACCGCCCAGGTGCTGGAGCTGGTCCGCCGGTTGGCCGACAACGGCCTCGCCGTCGTGCTCATCTCGCACAACATGAACGACGTCTTCGCGGTCTCCGACCGGATCGCCGCGCTCTACCTCGGCCAGATGGTGGCCCAGGTGAAGACCACCGACATCACCCACTCGCAGGTCGTCGAGCTGATCACCGCCGGGCGTTCCGGCGCCCTCGGGCTCGCCGCCGAGCCGGCGGGTGGCAACGGCACCGGCGGCGCGTCCGTCGGCACGACCCCGGGAGCCCTCCGATGACCACCACCGTCGTGAAGAAGGAAGGGCCGGCGGCGGTCACCCCGCCCGTCACCGTCGGCGGCCACCTGAGCAGCTACCTCCGCCGGGTACGCGGCGGCGACATCGGCGCCCTGCCGGCCGTGCTGGGCCTGATCGTGCTCTGCACGGTCTTCGCGATCATGCGCCCGTCGTTCCTGTCCGCCGGCAACTTCGCCAACCTGTTCACCCAGGGCGCGGCGGTCACGCTGATCGCGATGGGGCTCGTCTTCGTCCTGCTGCTCGGCGAGATCGACCTCTCCGCCGGCTTCGCCAGCGGCGTCTGCGCGGCGATCCTCGCCAACGTCGTCACCGTGCTCGGCTACCCCTGGTGGGTCGCGGTGCTCGCCGCGCTCGTCACCGGCGTGCTCATCGGCACCGTCCTGGGCTTCCTGGTGGCGAAGGTCGGCATCCCGTCGTTCGTGGTCACCCTCGCCGGCTTCCTCGCCTTCCAGGGCATCGTGCTGATGCTGATGAAGGAGGGCGCCAACATCTCCGTACGCGACGAGACGCTGGTGGCGATCGCCAACCGCAACCTGCCGCCCGCGATCGGCTGGGCGCTGGCCGTCGTCGCCGTCGCCGGCTACGCGGCGACGCAGCTCATGCGGCACCGCAACCGGTCCGCCCGGGGGCTCGTCACCGACCCGCTGGCCGTCGTGTTCGCCCGGGTGGGCGTGCTGGCGGTCATCCTCGGCGTCGCCGTGTACGTGCTCAACCTGGAGCGCAGCCGCAACGTCCTGATCACCTCGCTCAAGGGCGTGCCGATCGTGGTGCCGATCATCGCGCTGCTGCTGATCGCCTGGACGTTCGTGCTCCAGCGCACGAGCTACGGCCGGCACGTCTACGCGGTCGGCGGCAACAAGGAGGCGGCCCGCCGCGCCGGCATCAACGTCGACCGGATCCGCATCTCGGTCTTCGTCATCTGCTCGGCGATGGCCGCGATCGGCGGCATCGTGGCGGCGAGCAGGGCCAACTCGGTGGACCCCAACACGGGTGGCAGTAATGTGCTGCTCTACGCCGTGGGCGCGGCGGTGATCGGCGGCACCAGCCTCTTCGGCGGCAAGGGCCGGGTGCTCGACGCCGTGCTCGGCGGCGCGGTGGTCGCCGTCATCGACAACGGCATGGGTCTGATGGGCTACAGCTCGGGGGTCAAGTACGTGGTCACCGGCGTCGTGCTGCTGCTCGCCGCGAGCGTGGACGCCCTGTCCCGCCGCCGGTCGGCCGCCACCGGCAACCGTTGACAACCGCACGGAAGTACCGGTAACGATGCGCGTGGGACCGAGTCAGGACGAGATCCGTCGGCAGAACCTCGGTGCCCTGCTGCGCTACGTGCACGTCCACGGCGCGACGACCCGCGCCGAGCTGACCACCAGGCTCGGGCTCAACCGCAGCACGATCGGCGCGCTGACCGCCGACCTGGCCGGCGCCGGGCTGGTCAGCGAGGGGGCACCGAAGGAGACCGGCCGGGCCGGACGACCGTCGCTGGTCGTCCGGCCCGAGTCGGAACGGGTGTACGCGTACGCGTACAGCGTGGAGGTGGACCGGCTGCGGGCCGCGCGGGTCGGCCTGGGCGGCGCGGTGCTCGACCGCCGGGAGTTCGACCGGCCCCGCAACCTGGTGGCCGGGGAGGCCGCGCCGCTGCTGGCCGGCGCGGTCAAGGAGATGCACCAGTCCGTCCCGGCCGACGCGGTCTGCGTCGGGGCCGGGGTGGCGGTCTGCGGCATGGTCCGCCGCGACGACGGCCTGGTCCGGCTCAGCCCGACCACCGGCTGGGTGGACGAGCCGATCGGCGCGGCGCTCGCCGCCGAGCTGGGCATCGACGTGCCGATCACCGTCGGCAACGTGGCCGACGTGGCGGCGTTCGCCGAGCACGCCCGGGGCGTCGCCGCCGGCTGCGACAACGTCATCTACCTGTACGGGGACGTCGGCGTCGGCGCCGGCATCATCGCCGGCGGCCGGCGGCTGACCGGGCACGGCGGGTACGGCGGCGAGGTCGGCCACATGGTGGTCGTCCGGGACGGCCAGCCCTGCGAGTGCGGCTCCCGGGGCTGCTGGGAGACCGAGATCGGCGAGCACGGGATGCTGCGGGCCGCCGGCCGGTCCGACGCCCGGGGGCCCGACGCGGTGCTGGCCGTCTTCGAGGCCGCCGACCGGGGCGACGCGCTGGCCCAGACGGCGGTACGGCAGGCCGGCGACTGGCTCGGCTTCGGCGTGGCCAACCTGGTCAACATCTTCAACCCCGAGATGGTCATCTTCGGCGGCACGATGCGGGACCTCTACCTCGCCGCGGCGGCCCAGGTGCGCAGCCGGCTCAACTCGATCGGGCTGCCGGCCTGCCTGGAGCACGTGCGGCTGCGTACCCCGAAACTCGGCGACGACGCGGCGCTGATCGGCGCGGCGGAGCTGGCGTTCGAGCGGCTGCTCGCCGACCCCCTCGACGCGGCCTGACCGCCCGCCGCGCGGGTGTGCCGCGGGCGGGCGCGGCTGCGTACGCTGTCCGGCGTGGACGTCGAGCTGCGCGCCTCCGACGACGACCGGCACCGGGTGGTCGCCGACCTGCAACGGCACGCCTCGGCGGGCCGGCTCACCCTGGACGAGTTCTCCGAACGGGCCGCCGACGTCTGGGCCGCCCGGACCCTCGGCGAGCTGGCCGCGGTGACCCGGGACCTGCCGGCCGACCCGGTCCTTTCCGCCGCGCCCGCGCACGGCCGCCGGGACCTGCTCGTCGTCTTCGCGGTCGCCGTCGCCACCCTGCTCCTGCTCGGCCTGCTGATGGCCGTCGCCCGCTGACCCGCTCCCGCTGCTCTCCCCCGCCGTCTCGTCTCCCCGCCTCATTCACCCGCCTGGTTTCGCGAGACGCTCTTCCGGGATCCGGATGAACTGATCGCGGCGGCGATCCGTACCAGTGGCCGGAGGGGCGGCCCGGGGGACCCGGCCGCCCGGACGGACGCGTTCGGCCCGGACCGAGGAGGCACCGCACCCATGGCACCGCTCAGATCCGCACGTCGCCGGCCAGGGCACCGGACCCACCGGATGGCGGCGCTGGTGGTCACCTTCGTCGCCGCGCTCGGGGTGCTACCCGGCGTGGCCGTCGCCGCACCCGCCAACGCCCAGCTCAACGCCGCCGACATGACGCTGCTCGCCGGCGTACGGCTGGCCGGCCTGTGGGAGATGCCGGCCGGTGAGATGGCCGCCGAGAAGGGCCAGTCGGCCCGGGTACGCGAGATCGGCGCGGAGATCTCCCGGCAGCACGGGGTGCTGGACCAGCTCGTCGTGGACGCCGCCAACAAGCTCGGCGCGACCCTGCCGTCGGACGCCACCGCCGAGCAGAAGGGGTGGCTCAAGGAGATGCAGGAGTCCAGCGGCGGCCGGTTCGACCAGATCTTCGTGACCCGGCTCCGGGTGGCGCACGGCAAGATCTTCCCGGTCATCGGCGCGGTGCGCGCCAGCACCCGGGACGCGACCGTGCGCAAGCTCGCCGACGAGGCCAACGACTTCGTCTCCGACCACATGGCGATGCTGGAGAGCACCGGCCTGGTCCGCTGGGAGCAGCTTCCGCCCGCCGCCCTCCCGCCGGCGCAGAGCGACTCGCTGGTCGCGGCGGCAGCCGCGAACGTCGGCAGCGGCGGCCGGCTCGGCGTCAGCACGACGGTGGTGTGGCTGGTCTTCATCGCCGCGCTCGGCACCGGCGGCATCGCCACGTACCGCATCCTGCGCCGCGGCTGACGTGGGCGCGGTGGGGAAGGGCCGTTAGGAAGGGCCCCCTGTGCAACAGAATGCGTTAACAGGGGGCCCTTCCTTGCGCCGTCAGCGGTCGACCTCGGTGAAGTCCCACGCGTGCGGGGGTCGGGCCAGCAGCGTCGCGGGCGGGTCGGGCAGCGGCCGGGGGCTGCTGCGCCACTTCGAGATCACCACCACCCGGTGGTCGGTGGAGCTGAACACCTCGCTGGACACGTGCAGCGGGTCGTGCTCGACCTCCGGCAAAGCCGTGTCGCAGACCCAGGTGATCAGGTCGGCGAAGCCGTAGGGCTCCGCCCGCGCCTCCCACATCCGTACGATCACGTCGTCACTCCTCGCTCGTGTCGGGCCCTCGGCGGCGCTCCCCGGTCGGGCCGGCCGTCACACGCTGACCGTGGTCAACGGCAGGGCCGAGTCGGCCGGCAGGTCGAGCCGGCTGGGCGCGACGCCCGCCGCGACCAGGTGCGAGCCCAGCGCGGCCACCATCGCCCCGTTGTCGGTGCACAGCTTCGGCCGGGGCACCCGCACCCGGATGCCGAGCTTCGCCGCCCGGTGCTCGGCCAGCGCCCGCAGCCGCGAGTTGGCCGCCACTCCCCCGCCGATCACCAGCGTGTCCACCCCGTGGGCCTGGCACGCCGCCAGCGCCTTCGCGGTGAGCACGTCGCAGACCGCCTCCTGGAACGACGCCGCCACGTCGGCCACCGGCACCGGCTCGCCGGCCCGCTGCCGGGCCTCCACCCAGCGGGCCACGGCCGTCTTCAGGCCGGAGAAGGAGAAGTCGTACCGGTGGGCGGCGAGATCCTTGGCGGCGGTGAGGCCGCGGGGGAAGCCGATCGCTGCGGCGTCGCCGGCGGCGGCCTCCCGGTCGATGTACGGGCCGCCGGGGAACGGCAGGCCGAGCAGCCGGGCCACCTTGTCGAACGCCTCACCGGCGGCGTCGTCGATGGTCGCCCCGAGCGGGGTCACCCCCCGGGCCAGGTCGTCCACGAGCAGCAGGGACGAGTGCCCGCCGGAGACCAGCAGGGCGATCGCCGGCTCGGGCAGCGGCCCGTGCTCCAGGGTGTCCACGGCGACGTGCGCGGCGAGGTGGTTCACCCCGTACACCGGCTTCTCGGCGGCCAGCGCGTACCCCTTCGCGGCGGCCACGCCGACCAGCAGCGCGCCGGCCAGCCCCGGGCCGGACGTCACCGCGATGGCGTCGATGTCGGCGATGGTCACCCCCGCCTCGGCCAGCGCCCGGTCCATGGTGGGCACGATGGCCTCCAGGTGCGCGCGGCTGGCCACCTCGGGCACCACGCCGCCGAACCGGGCGTGCTCGGCGACGCTGGAGGCCAGCGCGTCCGCAAGCAGGGTGTGCCCGCGCACGATGCCGATGCCGGTCTCGTCGCAGGAGGTCTCGATGCCGAGGATGAGCGGTGCGTCGGCCATGGCTCCTCAGTCCTGGTCGCGCCGCATGACCAGCGCGTCGGTGTTGCTGGGTTGGTAGTAGCCGCGGCGGACGCCGATCGGCTCGAAGCCGTAGGTCGCGTAGAGCCGCTGGGCGGGGCCGTTGTCCGCCGCCACCTCCAGCAGCGTGCTGCGTACGCCCCGGCGGGCGGCCTCGGCGAGCAGCGCCTCCAGCAGCGCCCGGCCCACCCCGCGCCGCTGGGCGTCCCGGGCGACGGCGATGTTCTGCACCCACGCCTCGTCCGGCGCGGCCACGGCGAGCCCGGCGTAGCCGATCACCCGATCCCCGTCGGCCGGGGTGGCGACCAGGTAGAAGTGGCCGTTGGCCAGCTCGTTCCAGAACATCGCCGGCGACCACCGCTCGGCGCCGAACAGGTCCGCCTCGATCGGGAGCACGTCGTCGACGTGCCACCAGCGGAACCGGCCCAGCCGGATCGCCTCCGGGCCGGGCCGCTCCGGCCGGCTCACGGCCGCCGCTCCCGCCCGCGCGCGGCAGGCGCTCCCACCCGCCGGGCCTCCCGCCCGCGCGCGGCAGGCGCTCCCACCCGCTCGGCGTCCCGCCCGCTCACGGCAGGCACTCCCACCCGCTCGGCGTCCCGCCCGCTCACGGCAGGACCGGCTTGCGGGCGGTGGCGGCCACGGCGTCGGGGCGGCGCAGGTACAGCGGGGTGAGCGGCTCGCCTGGCGCGCCGGACCGGATCCGCTCGGCCGCGAGCAGGGCCAGCGCGGTCGGGTCCGGATAGCGGGGCTCGTCGCGCAGCGGCAGGCCGAGCACGTCGGCGTACCGGTGTGCGCCGTCGCCGGCCGCGGAGGTGACGCCCAGGTCGCGGGCGCGCTGCGCGGCGACCGCCGGGGCGTCGACGTCGGGGCCGGCGATCCGCTGGCCCGCGCCGTCGTACACCGCCCAGTAGACCTCCCGGCGACGGGCGTCGCCGGCCGCCAGGACCGGCTCGCCGGCCGCCGCCGGGTGGCCGATCCCGTCCAGCGAGCACACGCCGTACGCCGCGACGCCGAGCACCTGGGCCATGGTGGCGGCGGTGACCAGCCCCACCCGCAGCCCGGTGAACGGGCCGGGGCCGAGGCCGGCGACGATCGCGGTCAGATCGGCCGGGCGGGCGTCGACCTCGGCGAGGACGGCGTGCACCTGTGGTGCGAGCAGCTCGCCGTGCGCGCGGGCGTCGACGGTGCGCCGCTGGGCGCGCGGCGTCACGCCGTCCGCCGTGACCTCCACCAGCGCCGCGGTCACCGCAGGGGTCGAGGAGTCCACCACCAGTACGAGCACGAACGCAACCCTAACCGCCCACCCGCCGCCCCTCCCGCACCCCCACGCCCGTGCCCTCCCAAGGCATCCCTCTCCGGCCCCCCTCTTCGGTGATCAAGAGGAAAGCGGCACAGTTGATCTCGACGATGACGCAAACCTCTTGATCGACAGGCGGGCGGGATCAGCTGGGGGTGCGCAGGACCCGGAGGAAGGGGAACAGCAGCCAGGGGCGACGGCCGCCGATCGAGACGCCGCCGGTCAGGGCCGTGCGGATCCGGCCCACCCGGCCGAACAGCATCAGGTTGAGCGCCGCCGGGTCGAACCGCACCCGCACGTCCGGGCGGGTGCCGGGCGCGGCGATCGACACCAGCCCCCGGTGCAGGACGAGGGTGACGTCGGCGCAGTACGCCGACCGGAACTCGACGGTGATCGGGCGCTCCCGGGGCGGCTCGTCGTTGTCGAGCAACCGCCCGTAGCCGGCGCGGACCACCCCGACGAGGAACACCTCGAAGAACAGCACGGCCTCCCGGCCGGGCATCTCCCACGGCCGGCCGGTGGCGCGGGCGATGTCCCAGCCGTGCACGAGCAGCTCGTTGACGAGGTGACCGAAGAGACCGGCGAGGGGCGCACGGGCGTCGCCGAACCAGGGCAACAACTCGTCGGGGTCTCGATCGGCGGCGATCGAGAGGATCTTCGCCACGTCGGCGCGGAACTGCGCCAGCAGCGGCGCGGGATCGCGCTCCGTCAGGTGGGCCAGGACCAGGTCGTTGACGCCCTCGATGGTGTCCACGGTGACCGTCGGCAGCCGGGCGTCCAGGCCGGGGATCGGCAGCGGCGGATGCTCCGGGTCGAGCTTCGTCGCATACCACCAGGCGACCGAGACGAGGTGGACGACGGTGTCGGCGACCGACCAGTGCGCGGTCACCATGGTCTGCGGCCGGTCGACCGACTCGACGAGCCGGGCGAACCGGTCGGTGGCCGCGGCCAGCGCGTCCCGGGCCGCACGCCACTGCTGCGGGTTGACCGTCGCCGTAGCCGCCACGTGCCGCCTCCGATCCGTGGAGCCGCCGGGATACCCGGATGCCGACAGTCTAAAGCAGACGGTGATCGCCCGGTCACTCCGAAAGTGCGGTGATGACCGGGCGACGAAGCCCGCTCAACTAGGCGATCCGCTCGGCCGAGGCGGCCTGATTCGGCCGGGGCATCCTGGCTCGGCCGGGGCGATCCGCTCCGGCCGAGCGACGGGGACGGGGACGGGGACGGTTCAGCCGGCCGAACGCTCCCAGTCGATGGTCGGCAGGCCCGCGTCGGCGAGGGCCTTGTTGGCCGCGCTGAACGGGCGGCTGCCGAGGAACCCGCGCGGGTTCATCGGGCTCGGGTGGCCGGCCTCCAGCACCACGTGCTGCGGGTTGGTGACCAGGGCCGCCTTCTTGCGGGCGTACCCGCCCCAGAGCAGGAAGACGACCCGCTGGTCGAGGGCGTCGAGGGCGCGGATCGTCGCGTCGGTGAACTCCTCCCACCCCTTGTTGGCGTGCGACCCGGGGGTGGCCTGCCGGACGGTCAGCACCGAGTTGAGCAGCAGCACCCCCTGCGCGGCCCAGCCGTCGAGGTTGCCGCTGCGCGGCTTCGGCACCCCCAGGTCCTCGGTCAGCTCCTTGAAGACGTTGCGCAGCGACGGCGGGACGGACACCCCCTCGCGGACGCTGAAGCTCAGCCCGTGCGCCTGCCCCGCCTTGTGGTATGGGTCCTGCCCGAGGATCAGCACCCGGGTCTGGCTCGGCCCGCACAGCCGGTACGCGGAGAACAGGTCCTCGACCGGCGGGAAGACGGTCTGGGTGGAGTATTCCCCGGCGACGAACTCGGCCAGCGCGGCGGTGCGGGCCGGGTCGAGGTGCGGGGTGAGCAGGGCGCGCCACTCCTCGGGCAGCAGGGAGAGCAGGTCGAGGGTGGGGGCGTCGTGGGGCATCGGCAACCTTTCGCAGTCGGTCGGTCCCCTTCCTACCAGCCCGGTCCGACACCCTGCGCGGTACGGGCCAGCGGCGCGCACGAAAGCCTCGGCCAACAGCGCGCGGAAGCCTCAGCCAGCAGCACGCCGAAGCCCTCGGCCAGCAGCGCACGGAAGCCCCAGCCAACAGCGCGCCGAAGCCTCGGCCAGCGACGCGCGGAAGCCTCGGCCAGCGGCGGGCGGTCAGGCGAGGGCGGCCAGCCGGGCGGCCCAGTCGCCGCCGACCGGTTCCAGCTCGATCAGCCGGGTGTCGTCGTCGCGTCGGTCGATGCGGACCCGCAGGTGGGCGTCGACCAACTGCTCGACCAGCCCTTCGCCCCACTCGACGACGGTGACCGAGTCGTCGACCGACGCGTCCAAGTCGAGGTCGTCGATCTCGGCGCGCGGGTCGGCGGCGTCCCCGAGCCGGTATGCGTCGGCGTGCACCAACGCCACACCCCTGCCCCGCACCGGATCGGGCCGGTGCACGCGGGCGATCACGAAGGTCGGCGAGGTGATGTCGCCGAGCACGCCGAGGCCCGCGCCGATGCCCTGGGTCAGCGCGGTCTTGCCGGCACCCAGCGGGCCGGTGAGCAGCAGCAGGTCGCCGGCGCGCAGCACCCCGGCGAGCCGGCGGCCGAACGCGTGGGTGTCCGCAACCGTCGGCAGCGCCGCGCGCACAGCGGCACCGGCCGCGTCGGCCCGGCTCACAGCCCCTCCAGGAAGCGGGTCAGAGCCCCGTTGACCTCGTCGGCGTGCTCCAGCATCACCACGTGCCCGCTGTCGTGGATCTTGAGGTATTCGGCGTGCGGCAGCCGCCGGACGATCTCCTCCGAGTGGGTCACGGGGGTGATCATGTCCTTGTCGCCGACCACCACCAGCACCGGGGTGCCGGCCAGCGCGGCCAGCGCCGGGTATCGGGAGTGGGTGGCCAACGTGCGCAGGTAGCGGGTGACCGTGTCGGCGGACGTGCGGGAGTTCATCAGCTCGACGTACGACACCAGGGCCGGGCTGGGCTTCGGGGTGCCGAAGCCGTACTTGCGGGTGAGCAGCCAGGCCACGTTGGACGTCGACTTGCGGGCCGCGTCGATCGCCGTCCCGCCGTAGCGGGTGGCGTTGCTCACCATGTAGAGCACCGGCGCGCCGACCCGGCCGAGCAGGGCCGGGGCGACGAGCTTCGTCTCGGCCAGCAGCCCGCCCGAGGTGGCCATCAGCACCGTGCCGACCACCCGGTCGCCGAACAGCTCCGGGTAGAGCTCGGCGAACGCCATGATGGTCATGCCGCCCATCGAGTGGCCGACCAGCACCAGCGGGCCCTCCGGGGCGGTGCGGTCGATGACCCGGCGCAACGTGCGGCCGAGCGCCGCGAGGTCGTACTCGCCGGTCTCCAGCTGCCCCGACCGGCCGTGCCCAGGCTGGTCGTACGCGACGATGCGGTGCTCGCCCCGCGCGGCGAGCATCTTGCGCTGGAAGTGGAAGGTGCCCATGTCCAGGCAGAAGCCGTGCACCAGCACCACGGTCGGCTGCCCGGGGACGGGGCGGGTCGGCTCCACCACCTCGACGTGGATGTCGGTGCCGTCTGGCAGCTCCAGCCGGAACGCCTCGTCGTAGCGCTGCTGGCCGAAGACCTCGTCGGCGTACGGGTCGGCGGGATCCGCCTTGAGCCGGCGGATCAGGGCGCGCTCGCTCACCACGCCCGCCGCGAGACCGGCGGCGGCCACCCCGACGGCCGCCCCGACGACCCCGGCCACCCGGCCGGCGGCGGTGCGCGGCCGGGGGATGCGGAAGCCCCTGCGCTCGCTCACGGCCGCTCGCCGTCGTAGACGCGGGGCACCCGGACCCCCCCGAACCGGGTGACGATCTCGTAGTTGATCGTGCCGACCGCCTCGGCCCAGTCGTCGGCGGTGGGCTCGCCGCCGGTGCCGGGGCCGAACAGGGTCGCCACGTCGCCGGCCGCAACCGGGTCGTCGCCGCAGTCGACGACGAACTGGTCCATGCAGACCCGGCCCGAGACGGTCCGCCGCCGGCCGGCGAGCTGCACCGGGCCGGTGTTGGAGGCGTGCCGGGGCACCCCGTCGGCGTAGCCGAGTGGCACCACGGCCAGGTTGGCGTCGGCGTGGGTGAGGTAGGTGTGGCCGTAGGACACGCCGCTGCCGGCGGGCACCCGCTTGGCGAGCATGACCCGGGCGCGGGCGGTCATCGCGGGGCGCAGCCCGAACCGCTCCCCGGCCACCGGGGAGAGCCCGTAGGTCGCGATCCCGGGCCGGACCAGGTCGAAGTGGGTGTCGGGGCGGGTCAGGGTGGCCGCGGAGTTGGCCAGGTGCCGGTAGCGCGGGCGCAGCCCCGCCCGCTCGACCATGTCCAGCCCCTCGTGGAAGACCGCTAGCTGCCGGTCGGTCGTCGGGTGGCCGGGCAGGTCCGCGTAGACGAAGTGGCTCCACACGCCGACCACCTCGACCAGGCCGTCGGCCTGGGCCTTCGCGGCGGCCTCCAGCAGCGCCGGCCAGTCGGCGACGGTGGCCCCGCCCCGGGCCAGCCCCGTGTCGATCTTCAGGTGCAGCCGGGCGGGGCGGTCGGCGAGCCGGCCCGCCTCGACCATCTCGTCGAGCTGGGTGAGGCTCGCGGCGGCCAGGTCCACCCCGGCCGCGACGCCCTCGTGCAGCGGCAGCCCGGGGGCGAGCAGCCAGGCCAACACGGGCGCGTCGAGGCCGGCCCGGCGCAGCGTCAGCGCCTCGTCGAGGGTGCAGACGCCGAGCCAGTCCGCGCCGGCGTCGAGCGCGGCGCGGGCCGACGGGACCATGCCGTGGCCGTAGCCGTCGGCCTTGACCACGGCCATCAACTCGGCGCTGGTGCCGGCCCGCAGCCGCGTCACGTTCTCCCGGATCGCGTCAAGATCGACCCGCACCTCGGACTGCCACATGTGCCCAGCCTACTGACCGGGGTGGCGGAGGCTCTGCCATGTCGGGCGGATGGCGGTATCCGGGGCGAAGGACACCGCCATGTCGCCGGCATGGTGTCGATCAGCCCGAGCCCGGCCGCCCGTGGGGCAGGCCGGCCACCACCGGGCGGAGCGCGGCGGCCACGTCGGACGCGGTCACCGGGCCCGACCGGGCCGCCTCCCGCCCGGCCAGCCCGTGCAGGTACGCCGCCGCGGCAGCCGCCCGCTCCGGGGCCAGGCCGGCGGCGAGCAGCGAACCGAGCAGCCCGGCGAGCACGTCGCCGGTGCCCCCGGTGGCCAGCGCGGGGGTGCCGGTCGGGTTGACGTACGCCCGGCCGTCGGGGGTGGCGACGATCGTGCGGTCCCCCTTGAGCAGGACCACCGCGTTCATCCAGGCGGCCAGCCGCAGCGCGGCGGCGGCCCGGTCCGCGCCCGGCTCCTCCCCGCAGAGCCGGGCGAACTCCCGGTCGTGCGGGGTGACCACGATCGGTGCGTCCCGCCGGCGCAGCCGGTCCGCCATCGACCCGTCCACGAGCAGGGTCAGCGCGTCGGCGTCGAGCACCACCGGCACCGGGGCGGCCAGCACCGCCCGCAGCTCGGCGGCGGCCTCCTCGCCGGCGCCCAGCCCGGAGCCGCAGACCCACGCCTGGACCCGGCCGGCGTCGGCGACCCGGCCGCTCGCGATCACGGAGGGGTGGTGGAGCAGCACGTCGGCGCGGGCGCCGCCGGCGTACCGGACCAGGCCCGTCGGCCCGGCGAGCGCGCCGCCGACCGAGAGCACGGCCGCGCCGGGGTACGTCGCCGAGCCCGTCGCCAGGCCCACCACGCCCCGGGTGTACTTCTCGGCGGCCGGGCCCAGCTCCGGCCACCAGTCGACGACGTCGGACCGCTCGGTGACCCGCAGCGCGGGCGTGCCGCGCAGCCACGGCCCCAGGCCGATGTCGACCAGCTCGACCTGGCCGGCCAGCGCCGCCGCCGGACCCACCACCAGGGCCGGCTTCAGCGCGCCGAACGCCACCGTCACGTCGGCCCGGATCGCGGTCGGCCGGCCGGCAACGGCCGGCGGCACGTGGCCGGTGTCCACCGCCACGCCGCTGGGCACGTCCACGGCGACCACGGCGGCCCGCCCGCCGTCGCGGCCACGCAGCCCGGGCAGCTCGCCGGCCAGCCGCTCGGCCGCCTCGCGCAGCCCGCCGGCGCCGCCGATCCCGACGATTCCGTCCAGCACCAGGTCGACCACGGCGGGCGGCCGGTCCACCAGGCGGCCCCCGGCGGCACGCAGCGCGGCCAGCCCCGGCGCGTGCGCCCGGCCCGGGGTGAGCAGCAGGGCCGAGACGGCGGCCCCCCGGCGGGCCAGCCGCTGGCCCGCGTACAGGGCGTCACCGCCGTTGTCGCCCGTGCCGACCAGCAGCAGCACCCGGGCCCCGTACACCCCGCCCCGGTCGGCGAGCAGCAGCGCGCAGCGGCGGGCCAGCCCGGCCGCCGCCCGGTACATCAGCGTGCCGGCGGGGAGGGTGGCCATCAGCCCGGCCTCCGCCGCCCGGACGTCCGCGACCCGCCACACCGGTTTCATGCCGCCGCGCCCCGTCCGGCGTCCGCGCCGCCGTCGCCGTCCGCGTGCCGGGTCCGCCCCGGCCCGTCGAGGATCATGGCCTCACCCTACCGGCGGAGGCGGGCGCAGGTTACCCGTCGGGTCGACTGTGGGCAATGCCTGTGGACAACCCGAGGGTACGACCGCCGCCCGTTGTCCACAGGGCGTTCCGGTCGGCGGGGCGGCTGCCTAGCGTCAACGGCGTCGCTGTCCACCCGTCGACGGCGGTGTCGGCGGCCCACCCGGGGCCGGCCGCGCCGCCCGTCATGTCGTGACGGGGCACCGAGCCGGAGGAGTCCGCCGATGACCGAGGAGCCGTTCACCGTCCGCCCCGAGCTGCTGCGGGAGGTCGCCGGGGCGCTAAGTGACCTCGCGCACCGGCTCGGGCACGGGCTGGCCGGCGCGTCCGGGCTGACGGTGCCGGCACCCGGCTGGCGGTCGGCGGGTGCCCTGGCCGGCCTGGAGTCGGCCGCACACGCCTGGTGTGGCGCGCTCGGCGCACGGGTCGCCGCCGCCCAGGGCGCGCTCACCGTCGCCGCCGAGGGCTACCAGGCGGCCGACGAACGGGCCGCCCACCGGCTCACGGCGCTGCCCCGGTGAGCCCTGCGGCGGGCCGGGGCGCGGGCGGCGGGAGCCCAGCTACGGCCGGCGCCGGGGGCGGCCCGGCCAGGGCCGGTGCCGGCATCCCCGGCCGTGCCGGCGGCGTCGACCCGGCCGGCGGCGTCGGTGGGCAGGCGTCGCCCGACGCCGGGGGCGACGCCTACGCCCGGCTGTGGGCGGCCGACCCGGGCCGGTGGGCGGCGGCCGGCGCGGCCTGGCGGGGGCTGACCGGGCTGGTCGACCGGCGGGCCGCCGAGCTGGAGGCGGCGGCCCGGGCGCTGCGGGGCGGCTGGGCGGGCGCCGCGGCCGGGGCGGCGGGCGGGCGGATCGGCGCGCTCCGGTCCGAGCTGACCGCCCTCGCGCCGGCGGTGATCGAGACCGACCAGGTGCTCGCCGAGCTGGCCGGGCGGCTGCACCAGGCCAGGGCCCGGCTGACCGAGGCGGTCGCCCTGGCCGACGCCGGCGGGGTGCGGCTGGACCGGCGGGGCCGGGCGAGCGCCGACCCGGCGCGGGCGCAGCCCGACGCGCCCGCCCCCGTGGCGCGGGTCGCCGCCGCCGTGTCGGCGGCCCTGGCGCTGGCCGACGCGGCCGACCGGGAGGCCGCCGGCCGGCTCGACGAGCTGACCCGGGCGGCCGGCGCGGGCTGGGTGGCCGCGCCCCCGCCCTGGCGTCCGGCCCCGGGCGCCGCCCCGGCAACCGTCCGGTCCTGGTGGGCCGGGCTCACGCCCGCGCAGCGCCGCTGGCTGGTGGCCCGGGAGCCCGAGCTGGTCGGCCGCCTCGACGGGGTGCCCGTGGCGGCCCGGGACCAGGCGAACCGGCTGCTGGTCGACCGGCGGCGGGAGGTGCTGCTGGCCGAGCGACGCCGGCTGCTCGACCGGCTGCCGCGCGGGCCGGTGGAGCTGGCCGGGCTGGCCCGGGTGGAGGGGGCCCTGACGGGGCTGGACGCGCTGGCGGCCCGGTTGACCGGCGGCGGGCAGCCCCGGGCGTACCTGCTGGGGCTGGACACCGGCGGCGAGGGTCGGACGGTCGTGGCGCTGGGCGACCCGGACCGGGCCGACCGGGTGCTGACCTACGTGCCGGGGATGACCGCCGGCCTCGCCGACGCCACCGGCGAGCTGGGCCGGGCCGCCCGGGTGCAGGCCCGCTGCGCGGCGCTGGACCCGACGGCGTCCACCGCGGCGGTGCTCTGGCTGGACTACGACGCGCCGGACTTCCTGCACGAGGCCGTGCTGCCCCACCAGGCCCGCGACGCCGGCCCGGCGCTGCACCGGTTCCAGGAGGGGCTGCGGGCGACCCACGACGGCCCGCCGGCCCGGCAGACGGTGCTCGGGCACAGCTACGGTTCGCTGGTCGTGGGCACCGCCGCCCGCGACCACGGGCTCGCCGCCGACGCGCTGGTCTTCGTCGGCTCGCCGGGCGTCGGCGTGGACCGGGCCGACGGGCTGGGGCTGCCCGCCGGCGAGGTCTGGGCCAGCACGGCGCCCGACGACGGGATCCGGCTGGCCCCGGCCCCCGACGAGCTGCCCCGTCGCGTTCTGCGCGGGCTCAGCCCGCTGGCGGCCGTGCTGACCGGCCGGGACGACCACGCGCTGTGGTTCGGCCACGACCCGGCCGACCCGGGCTTCGGCGGGCGCACCTTCCCCAGCGGCCGGCACGGCCACACCGGCTACTGGGACCCGGCCAACCCGGCCCTGGACGGCATGGCCCGCGTCGTCCTGGGCCGGTGACGTGTCGCGGGCGGCTACTCGACGGTGACGGACTTGGCGAGGTTGCGGGGCTGGTCGACGTCGTGTCCCCGGGCCGCCGCGATCTCCGCCGCGAGCACCTGCAACGGCACGGTGGTCACCAGGGGCGCGAGCAGCGTCGGCGTACGCGGCACCCGGATCAGGTGGTCGGCGTAGCGGACGACGGCCTCGTCGCCCTCCTCGGCGATCACGATGGTGCGGGCCCCCCGGGCGCGCACCTCCTGGATGTTGGAGACGACCTTGTCGTGCAGCATGCCCCGGCCGACGGGCGACGGCACGATGCAGATCACCGGGGTGCCCTGGTCGATGAGCGCGATCGGGCCGTGCTTGAGTTCGCCGGCGGCGAAGCCCTCGGCGTGCATGTACGCCAGCTCCTTGAGCTTGAGCGCGCCCTCCAGGGCCACCGGGTAGCCGACGTGCCGGCCGATGAACAGCACGGTCGGCTCGGACCTGATCTCCCGGGCCAGCTCCCGCACCGGCTCGATCCGGTCCAGCAGCTCGCGCAGCTTGCCGGGCATCTGGTGGAGCTGGTCCACGACGGCGGCCACCTCGTCGGCGAACTTGATCCCGCGCACCTGGGCGAGGTGCAGGCCGATGAGATAGCAGGCGACGAGCTGGGTGAGGAACGCCTTGGTGGAGGCGACGGCGATCTCGGGCCCGCCGTGGGTGTAGAGGACGGCGTCGGACTCGCGGGGGATGGTCGAGCCGTTGGTGTTGCAGATGGCGAGCACCCGGGCCTTCTGCTCCTTGGCGTGCCGCAGCGCCATGAGCGTGTCCATGGTCTCGCCGGACTGGGAGATCACGATGATCAGCGTGGACCGGTCGAGGACGGGGTCGCGGTAGCGGAACTCGCTGGCCAGCTCCACCTCGCACGGGATCCGGGTCCAGTGCTCGACGGCATACTTCGCGACCAGCCCGGAGTGGTACGCGGTGCCGCACGCGACGATGAAGATCTTGTCGACGTCGCGCAGGTCCTGGTCGCTGAGGCGGACCTCGTCGAGCATGATCTCGCCGCTGTCGGTAAGCCGGCCGAGCAGGGTGTCGGCGACGGCCTGCGGCTGCTCCTCGATCTCCTTGAGCATGAACCAGTCGTAGCCGCCCTTCTCGGCGGCGGAGGAGTCCCAGTCGATGTGGAAGTCCTTGCCGGTGGCGGGCAGGCCGGCGAAGTCGGTGATCTCGATCGAGTCGGCGGTGATCAGGACGATCTGGTCCTGGCCCAGCTCGACCGCGTCGCGGGTGTGCTCGATGAACGCCGCGACGTCGCTGGCGAGGTAGTTCTCCCCGTCGCCTCGGCCGACCACCAGCGGCGAGTTGCGGCGGGCCCCGACCACCGCGCCGGGCACCGCCGCGTCGACGGCGAGCAGCGTGAACGCGCCTTCGAGACGCTGGCAGACCGCTCGCATCGCGGCGGCGAGCAACCGCGGGCCGTCGGGCTCGCCGGCGGCGCGCAAATCGGCCAGCGCGGCGGAGAGCAGGTGGGCGGCGCACTCGGTGTCGGTGTCGCTGCTGAACAGGACGCCGTCGTCCTCCAGCTCGGCGCGGAGCTTCGCGAAGTTCTCGATGATGCCGTTGTGGATCACGGCGACCCGCCCGTCCGGGGCGGGGTGCGGGTGGGCGTTGCGGTCGGTGGGGCCGCCGTGGGTGGCCCAGCGGGTGTGCCCGATGCCGGTGGTGCCGTCGCCGATGCCGATCGGGCTGGCGGCGCAGGCATCCGGGTCGGCGGCGGCCCGCTCGGCGAGCGCCTTCTCCAGGTTGGCCAGCTTGCCCGCCTTCTTCTCGATCAGCAGCTCGTCGGCGCACACGACGGCCACCCCGGCCGAGTCGTAGCCCCGGTATTCCAGGCGGCGCAAGCCGTCGAGCACGATGCCGAGCGCCGGGCGCGCACCGGCGTAACCCACGATTCCACACATGGTCCGCAGCCTAACCCAGTTTCGCTCACCTCGCGTGCGCAGAAGCCGGGTAAACAAGCATCGAGCTTGAGCGAATTGGTGGTACGGTGCACTCCGGGGACGAACCTCCCGGCCCGCGATCCCGGCTTCGCCCAAGGGCGCCGCGCCCGCTGGAGGACACCCGGCCGCACCCCGAGACGGCCCACCGATCACGACCGGCCGCCGGCCGAGGGTGGGCGCGGTCGGGGCGAGCCCGTAGGCTGGCGCGGGTGACGACGACGCCCGCCGATGTCGACCCGCTGGTGGCCCGCATGCGGCCGTTCGGGACGACCATCTTCGCCGAGATGTCCGCCCTCGCCGTGCGGACCGGCGCGGTCAACCTGGGGCAGGGCTTTCCCGACACCGACGGGCCGCCCGAGATGCTCGCCGCCGCCGCCGAGGCGCTGCGCGGCGGCCAGAACCAGTACCCGCCCGGTCCGGGCATCCCCGCGCTGCGGGCCGCCGTCGCCGCCCACCAGCGCCGGTTCTGGGGCCTGGAGTACGACCCGGACGGCGAGGTCGTGATCACCGCCGGGGCCACCGAGGCGATCGCCGCGAGCATCCTCGCCCTCTGCGAGCCGGGCGACGAGGTGGTCTGCTTCGAGCCGTACTACGACTCGTACGCCGCCTCGATCGCCCTCGCCGGCGCGGTGCGGCGGCCGGTGACGCTGCGGCCCGACGCCGACGGCCGGTACGCCTTCGACCCGGCGGCGCTGCGCGCCGCGTTCGGGCCGCGTACGCGGCTGGTCCTGCTCAACTCCCCGCACAACCCGACGGGCAAGGTCTTCACCCGCGAGGAGTTGACCCTGGTCGCCGAGCTGTGCCGCGAGCACGGCGCGTACGCGGTGACCGACGAGGTGTACGAGCACCTGGTCTTCGCCGACGCCGCCACCCCGCACGTGCCGCTGGCCACCCTGCCCGGCATGCGCGAGCGCACGCTGCGGATCTCGTCGGCCGGCAAGACGTTCTCGTGTACGGGGTGGAAGGTGGGCTGGGTCAGCGGGCCGGCGTCGCTGGTCTCGGCGGCGCTGCGGGTCAAGCAGTTCCTCACCTTCGTCAACGGCGCGCCGCTGCAGCCGGCGGTGGCGGTGGCGCTGGCCCTGCCGGACGCCTACTTCGCGGAGTTCGCGGCCGGGATGCAGGCCCGCCGGGACCAGTTGGCCGCCGGGCTGGCCGACGCCGGCTTCGGCGTCCTCACGCCCGAGGGGACGTACTTCGTCACAGCGGACGTCGGCCCGCTCGGCGGGCGGGACGGGGTCGAGTTCTGCCGGTCGCTGCCGGCGCGGTGCGGGGTGGTGGCCGTGCCGACCCAGGTGTTCTACGACGACGCCGAGGCGGGCCGGCGGCTGGTCCGGTTCGCGTTCTGCAAGCGACCGGAGGTGCTCGCCGAGGCGGTCACCCGGCTGCGCGGCCTCGCCTGACCGTCCTCATGCGGGGCTGGCGGCGCGGACCTGCTCGGCGATGCGCTCGGCGGCCTCGCGGGCGGCCCGCTCGGTGGCCGCCTCGACCATCACCCGGACGAGGGGCTCCGTGCCCGAGGGGCGCAGCAGCACCCGGCCGGTCTCGCCCAGTTCCGCCTCGGCCCGCTCGACCTCGGCCCGGACGGCCGGCGCGGCGGCGCCCACCGAGCGGTCCCCGACCGGCACGTTGATCAGCACCTGGGGCAGCTTGGTCACCACGGCGGCCAGGTCGGCGAGGGTGCGGCCGGTGGCGGCCATCCGGGCCATCAGGTGCAGCCCGGTGAGCACCCCGTCGCCGGTGGTCGCGTAGGCCGGCATGACGATGTGCCCGCTCTGCTCACCGCCGAGGGCGAGGCCGGAGCCGCGCAGCTCCTCCAGGACGTACCGGTCGCCGACCTTCGTCTCGATCAGCCGGATGCCCTGCGCGGACATGGCCAGCCGCAGGCCGAGGTTGCTCATCACGGTGGCGACGAGCGTGTCGTCGGTGAGCGCGCCGGCCTCCCGCATGGCCACGGCGAGGATCGCCATCACCTGGTCGCCGTCGACCTCGACCCCGTCGGCGGTGACCGCCACGCACCGGTCGGCGTCGCCGTCGTGGGCGATGCCCAGGTGCGCCCCGTGCTCGACGACGGCCTCGCGCAGCGCGTCGATGTGGTTGGAGCCGCAGTCGTCGTTGATGTTGAGGCCGTCCGGCTCGGCGTGGATGGCGACGACCTCGGCCCCCGCCTCCCGGTACGCCACCGGCGCGACCTCGGCCGCCGCGCCGTTGGCGCAGTCGACCACGACCTTGATCCCGTCGAGGCGGTGCGGCACGGTGCCGACGAGGTGCTGCACGTAGTGGTCCGCGCCGTCGAGCAGGTCGTGCACCCGCCCCACCCCGGCGCCGGTCGGCCGGTCCCACGCGGTGACGGCGTTTGCCTCGACGGCGGCCTCGATCCGGGTCTCGATCTCGTCGGGCAGCTTGTGGCCGCCGGCCGCGAAGAGCTTGATGCCGTTGTCGGGCATCGGGTTGTGCGAGGCGGAGAGCATCACGCCCAGGTCGGCCTTGGCCTCGGCGGTGAGGAACGCCACGGCGGGGGTGGGCAGCACGCCGACCCGCACGACGTTGGCCCCCGCGCTGGTGAGGCCGGCCACCACGGCGGCCTCCAGCATCTCGCCGCTGGCCCGAGTGTCCCGGCCGACCACGGCCAGCGGCGGATGGCTGCGGTCCGTCTCGGCCAGTGTGTGGGCGGCGGCCACCGCCACCGCGAGCGCGAGCTCCGGGGTGAGATCCGCGTTCGCGCGTCCGCGTACGCCGTCCGTGCCGAACAACCGGCCCATACCCGCCAACCTCCGATGAAATGGTGCAACAGCGAAAGCGAAACGGCCGGGCCACCTCCCGTCGAGGAGAGGTGGACCCGGCCGTTCGTCAGAAGTACAACGTGAAGCTGGTGGTCAGCGCTTCGAGTACTGGGGAGCCTTGCGGGCCTTCTTGAGGCCGTACTTCTTGCTCTCCTTGACCCGGGCGTCACGGGTCAGGAAGCCGGCCTTCTTCAGGGCCGGACGGTCGTCGGGCTCGCTGACGATCAGCGCCCGCGCGATCGCGAGCCGCAGCGCACCGGCCTGGCCGGTGGTGCCGCCGCCCCGCAGGTTGGCGATGACGTCGAACGCCTCGGGCTTCTCGGCGGTCACCAGCGGGTCCTTGATGAGCTGCTGGTGCACCTTGCTCGGGAAGTAGGACTCCAGGTCGCGGCCGTTGCAGGTGATCTTGCCGCTGCCGGGGACGATGCGCACCCGGACGATGGCCTCCTTGCGGCGGCCCACGGTCTGGATCGGGCGGTCGCCGCGGGGCGCGCGGACGACGGGCGCCGGCGCCTCGGTGGCCTCGGGGGCAACCTCGGTCTCGGTGATGTCGGTCATGCTGTTTCCTTCGCCCGCGCTCACTGCGCGATCTGCTTGATCTCGAACGGCGTCGGCTGCTGCGCGCCGTGCGGGTGCTCGGCACCGGCGTAGACCTTCAGCTTCTTGATGAGCTGACGGCCGAGCTTGTTGTGCGGGAGCATCCCCTTCACGGCCAGCTCGATGGCCCGCTCGGGGCGCTTGCTGAGCAGCTCCTCGTAGCCGACCTGCTTGAGGCCGCCCGGGTAACCGGAGTGGCGGTAGGCGACCTTCTGCTGGCGCTTGTTGCCGGTCAGCGCGACCTTGCCCGCGTTCACGACGACGACGAAGTCGCCCGTGTCGACGTGCGGCGCGAAAGTCGGCTTGTGCTTGCCACGCAGCAGCGTGGCGGCGTGGGTCGCGAGGCGGCCCAGCACGACATCAGAGGCGTCGATGACGTGCCACTGACGCTCGATCTCACCCGGCTTCGGGCTGTACGTACGCACAGGTCTACCTTGTCTCGTCGTCGGTCTGGGGTCGCGCGCCGAGGTGACCAGGACAACCCGGCCGGACCAGCGCGCACGAACGACCAAGCGTACCTGATGCGGCACGCCTCTAAATGTCGTACAACAGCAGGCAACGATACCCGGGGCCGGGTCGGCAGGTCAAAACGGGGGGCCGCCCGGCGCGGCCCCCCGTTTTGATCATGACCAGGGTCACACCCCGGCGCGGGCCATCCGGGAGCCGGGCCGCACGTACGCGACCCAGGTGACCACCAGCAGCACCAGGAAGAAGCCGACGTAGAAGCGCAGCGCCGGCTGGATGCCGCCGTAGCTGGACTTGGCCCAGGCGTAGCAGATCGGGACGAGGAAGCCGCCGAACGCGCCCACGGAGGAGATGATGCCCAGCGCGCCGGCGGCCTGCCGCCGCATGGACAGCATGGTCTCCGGGGTGCCGCCCAGGTCCTCCCCCTTGACCCGGAAGATCTTGGAGATCATCCGGTACGTCGACCCGTTGCCGATCCCGGTCGCCACGAACAGCAGCATGAACGCGGCGAAGAAGACGCCCAGGCTGCGCTCCTGCACCGACCAGAGCGCGCCGTACGCCCCGACGGCCATCAGCACGAAGCTGCCGATGGTGACCCGGGCCCCGCCCACGTGGTCGGCCAGCCGACCGCCCAGCGGGCGGAAGAACGAGCCGATCCCGGCACCGATGAACGCCCAGCTCAGCGCGATGTCGGGCCGGCCGAACACCGAGTTGAGCAGGGTGGGGAAGGCGGCCGAGTAGCCGATGAACGAGCCGAAGGTGCCGATGTACAGCAGCGACATGATCCAGGTGTCGGCGTGCCGCAGCGAGGACCAGACCGGCTTCACGTCCGCCTTCGCCTCGGCCAGGTTGTCCATGAACAGGTACGCGCAGACGGCCGCGGCGACGGCGAGCGGGACGTACATCAGGCCGGCCCGGGAGAGCGCGAGCCCGCCGCCCAGCACGATCACCTGGGGCACCAGGAACTGCACGACCGCGACCCCGATGTTGCCGCCGGCGGCGTTGAGGCCCAGCGCCCAGCCCTTCTCCCGCTCCGGGTAGAAGAAGGAGATGTTGGCCATGCTGGAGGCGAAGTTGCCGCCGCCGAACCCGGCGGTGGCGGCGATCAGCAGCAGCGGCACGTACCCGAGATCCGGGTTCTCGACCGCCCAGGCCAGGCCGAGGCAGGGCAGGATCAGCAGCAGCGCCGAGACGATGGTCCAGTTCCGGCCGCCGAAGATCGGCACCGCGAAGGTGTACGGCAGCCGCAGCAGCGCGCCGACCCCGCTGGGCACGGCGGTCAGCCACAGCGCCTGGCTGGTGCTGAGCTGCCAGCCGACGTCGTCGAGCCGGACGACGACGATGCTCCAGAGCAGCCAGACCGAGAAGCCGATGTGCTCGGCGAAGATCGAGTAGACGAGGTTCCGGCGGGCGATCGGCCTGCCGACGCTCCGCCAGAAGCCCTGGTCCTCGGGGTCCCAGTGCCCGATCCACCGGCCCGGCCGGCGTTGCAGGTCGATCTCGTCTGTGGGTTCGGTCTCGACCACCGTGCTGGTCATCCGCTGTCTCCTCCCGGCCGGGGGCTGCGTCCACGTCGCCCCGACGCCACGCGGGCGACGGGCGGTTCCGCCAGCAAGCTAGGAGGCCGGGATTACCGGAAGATTCGTCGCGGGAGTCACCGACGCAACAGCCGCCGCACAGGACGGGTCGGAACAACGGTGAGACCCCGCCCCTTCGGCACGGTGATCAAGAGGTTTGCGTCATCGTCGAGATCAGCCCTGACACTTTTCTCTTGATCACCGGAGGCAATTGATGTTCAGCAGGAGGTCCGGCGGGTTTCTCCTGTGCGGTGTGAGGCGCTCTTGACAGGACCGAAACAAACGGGACGCTGACCCGAAACCGCCCGGCGGCACGCTTTGCCGACATGACAGACGGTGCACGGGCGGCGACTGCCCCGGGGGACTCCCCCCGGGAGGCGGCGACGCACTGCCCGTACTGCGCCCTCCAGTGCGGCATGACGCTGCGCGAGACCGGCGGCCGGGTCGAGGTCCTCCCGCGGGACTTCCCCACCAACCGCGGCGGCCTCTGCCAGAAGGGCTGGACAGCCGCCGAGCTGCTCGACCACCCCGACCGGCTGACCACCCCGCTGGTGCGCGACGCCGGCACCGGCGGGCTGCGCCCGGCGTCCTGGGCCGAGGCGATGGAGCGGATCGTCGGCGGTGTGCGCGCCGTCCAGGACCGGCACGGCCGCGACGCGGTCGCCGTCTTCGGCGGCGGCGGGCTGACCAACGAGAAGGCGTACGCGCTGGGCAAGTTCGCCCGGGTGGCGCTGCGTACCCGGCACGTCGACTACAACGGGCGCTGGTGCATGTCGTCGGCGGCGGCGGCCGGCAACCGCGCGTTCGGCGTCGACCGGGGGCTGCCGTTCCCGCTGGCCGACCTGGGCCGGGCCCGGACCCTGCTGCTGGTCGGGGCCAACCCGGCCGAGACGATGCCGCCGCTGATGCGCCACGTCGCCGACCAGCAGGCCGCCGGCGGCACGCTGATCGTGGTGGACCCCCGGGCCACCGCCACCGCCCGGCAGGCCGACCTGCACCTGCAACCGGTGCCCGGCACCGACCTCGCGCTGGCCAACGCGCTGCTGCACATCGCGCTCACCGAGGGCTACGTCGACCGGGCGTACGTCGCCGAGCGCACCACCGGCTTCGACGAGGTGCGGCGGACGGTGGCCGGCTACTGGCCGGCCGAGGTGGAGCGGCTGACCGGCGTGCCGGTGGCCGACCTGGAGGCCACCGCGCGGGCCCTGGCGACGGCCGGCGGCGCGATCATCCTCACCGCGCGGGGGGCCGAGCAGCACGCCAAGGGCGTCGACACGGTCACCGCGTTCATCAACCTGGCGCTGGCGCTGGGCCTGCCCGGCCGGCCCGGCTCCGGCTACGGCTGCCTCACCGGCCAGGGCAACGGCCAGGGCGGGCGGGAGCACGGCCAGAAGGCCGACCAGCTCCCCGGCTACCGCAGCATCACCGACCCGGCGGCCCGCGCGCACGTCGCCGGGGTGTGGGGGGTGAGCGCCGACGAGCTGCCCGGGCCGGGCGTGCCCGCGTACCAGCTCCTGGATTCCCTCGGCACCCCGGCGGGCCCGAAGGCGCTGCTGGTGTTCGGCTCCAACCCGGTGGTGTCCGCGCCCCGCGCGGCCCGGGTCGAGGGCCGGCTGCGCGGCCTGGACCTGCTGGTCGTCGCCGACCTGGTGCGGTCGGAGACCGCCGAGCTGGCCGACGTGGTGCTGCCCACCGCCCAGTGGGCCGAGGAGGACGGCACGATGACCAACCTGGAGGGCCGGGTGCTGCGCCGCCGCGCGGTGCGGACGCCCCCGGCGGGCGTGCGGACCGACCTGGCGATCATCGCCGACCTGGCCGACCGGCTCGGCGCGAAGGCGGGCTTCGGCGACGACCCGGCGGAGGTCTTCGCCGAGCTGGGCCGGGCCTCGGCCGGCGGGGTCGCCGACTACGCCGGGGTCAGCTACGACCGGATCGACGCCACGGGCGGGGTGTTCTGGCCCTGCCCGGACCCGGCCGCGCCGGACACGCCGCGGCTGTTCGCCGACGCCTTCCCCACCCCCGACGGGCGGGCCCGGTTCCGCGCCGTCGACCACCGGCCGGCCGCCGAGGAGGTGTGCGCCGAGTATCCGCTGCGGCTGACCACCGGCCGGGTGCTCGCCCAGTACCAGTCGGGCGCGCAGACCCGCCGGGTCGCGGCGCTGCGCCGGGCCGCGCCGGGGGCGTTCGTGGAGCTGCACCCGGACCTGGCCGCCCGGCTCGGCGTCGGCGACGGCGAGGAGGTTCGCGTCACCTCGCGGCGCGGCGAGCTGCGCGCCCCGGCCCGGCTCACCCCGACGATCCGCCCCGACACCGTCTTCGCGCCGTTCCACTGGGGTGGGGCCGCGCGGGCCAACTCGGTCACCAACGACGCCGTCGACCCGGTCTCCGGGATGCCGGAGTTCAAGATCTGCGCCGTACGGGTGGAAAGGGCTCCGGCATGACCGCCGTCGTGATCGTGGGCTACGGGATGGCCGGCGCGCGGCTCGCCGCCGAGCTGCACGCCCGCCCCGGGGACCGCAAGGTCACCGTGCTCGGCGCGGAGCCGCACCGGGCGTACAACCGGATCATGCTCTCCACCCTGCTGGCCGGCAAGGTCGACGAGCCGGACGTGGAGCTGACCGAGGCCGCCGGGCACGGCGTGGACGTGCGCACCGGTGTCGCGGCGACCGCGATCGACCGGGCCGCCCGCGAGGTGCGCACCGGCGACGGCGAGCGCATCGGGTACGACCACCTGGTGCTCGCCACCGGCAGCCGGGCCGTGGTGCCGCCGCTGCCGGGGCTGGACCCGGCGGCCCTGCCCGACCGGGTGGCCGTCTTCCGCACCCTGGACGACTGCCGGCGCATCCTGGCCCTGGCCCGGGGCGCGCGGCGCGCGCTGGTGCTCGGCGGCGGCCTGCTCGGGCTGGAGGCGGCCCGGGGGCTCGCCGCCCGGGGGCTGGACGTGACGGTGGTCCACCCGAACGGGCACCTGATGGAGCGGCAGCTCGACCCGACGGCCGGCGCGGTGCTCGCCGGCACGCTCGCCGGCCTCGGCGTACGCGCCCGGCTCGGCGCGTCCGCGACGGGGCTCGCCGCCGACGCCGACGGCGTCCGGCTCGACCTGTCCGACGGCTCGTCGCTCGCCGCCGACCTGCTGGTGCTCTCCTGCGGGGTGCGCCCCGACACCGCCCTCGCCGCCGCGGCGGGGCTGACGGTGCAGCGGGGCGTCGTGGTCGACGACCGGCTGCGCACCAGCGACCCGCGCGTCTCGGCGATCGGCGACTGCGCCCAGCACGACGGCACGCCCAGCGGGCTGGTCGCGCCGGCCTGGGCGCAGGCCCGGGTGGTGGCGCAGCTCCTCACCGGCGCGGACGCGCACGCGGCGTACCGGCCCCGGCCGGCGGTGACCCGGCTCAAGGCGGCCGGGATCGACCTCGCCGCGATGGGCGACACCGCCGCCGGGGGCGACCGGGCCGGCGACGGGCCGGTCGAGGAGCTGACCTTCGCCGACCCGGCCCGGGGCACGTACGCCCGGCTGCGCATCCGCGACGAGCGGCTGACCGGGGCGATCCTGCTCGGCGACAACCCGGCCGTCGGCACGGTGGTGCAGCTGTTCGACCGGGGCGCGCCGGTGCCGTCGGACCGGCGGGCGCTGCTGCTGGGCCGGGCGCTCGGCGGCGCGCCGGCCGCCCCGGCCGCGTCACCGGCGCTGATGCCGGACGCGGCGACCGTGTGCCAGTGCAACGACGTCAGCAAGGGCGCGCTGGTGGCCTGCTGGCGGGCCGGGGCCCGGACGGTGGCGGCGATGTCGGCGGCGACCCGGGCCGGCACCGGCTGCGGCGGGTGCCGCGCCGCCCTCGCCGGCATCGTCGGCTGGCTCGCCGACGTCGACCCGGCGGCCGACGAACCGGCCCGGCCCGCCGGGGCGGACCCGGTCGACGACGACAGCCCGAGGGCGCGACACGACCGCGTGGAGGTGGCGTGATGAACGGCGACACGACGGGGCCGGGCACCGGCGCAGGCGACGCCGTGACCGGCGGCAGGGTGGTCGTCGTCGGCAACGGCATGGTGGGGCAGCGGTTCACCGAGGCGCTGCGCGCCCGGGACACCGGCCGCCGCTGGCAGGTCACGGTGCTCGCCGAGGAGCGCCGGCCCGCGTACGACCGGGTGCGGCTGTCGGCGTTCTTCGACGGGGTGTCCGCCGAGGAGCTGAACCTGCACACCCCCGACGACGGGGTGGAGCTGCGCCTCGGCGAGCCGGCCACCGCCATCGACCGCCAGCGGCGGGTGGTGGTCACGGCGGCCGGCGAGCACCCGTACGACGCGGTCGTGCTGGCGACCGGCTCGTACCCGTTCGTGCCGCCGGTGGCGGGCCGGGACCTGCCCGGGGTGTTCGTCTACCGCACGCTCGACGACCTGGAGGCGATCCGGGAGCACGCCCGGGGCCGGCGCGTCGGCGCGGTGATCGGCGGTGGGCTGCTCGGCCTGGAGGCGGCGAACGCGCTGCGCCTGCTCGGCCTGGCCACCCACGTGGTCGAGTTCGCGCCCCGGCTGATGCCGGTGCAGGTCGACGAGGCGGGCGGGGCGATGCTGCGCCGCTACGTCGAGGAGCTGGGGGTGACCACCCACCTCGGGGTGGCGACGACCGCGCTGCGGCCCGGCGCGGACGGCGCGGTGGCCGCCCTGGAGCTGTCCGACGGCCGCACGGTCGACGCCGAGCTGGTGGTGGTGGCGGCCGGCATCCGGCCCCGCGACGAGCTGGCCCGCGCGGCCGGCCTGGAGCTGGGCCCGCGCGGCGGGGTGCTGGTCGACGCGACGTGCCGCACGGGCGACGAGCGGATCTGGGCGGTCGGCGAGTGCGCCGCCGTCGACGGGGTCTGCCACGGCCTGGTCGCCCCCGGGTACGCCACGGCGGAGGTGGTGGCCGACCGGCTGCTGGGCGGCGCGGCGACGTTCCCCGGCAAGGACACCGCGACGAAGCTGAAGCTGCTCGGGGTGGACGTGGCGTCGTTCGGCGACGCCCACGGCGTTACCGAGGGCAGCCTGGACGTGACGTTCACCGACCCGGCGACCCGGTCGTACGCGAAGCTGGTCCTCTCCGACGACGCGAAGACGCTGCTCGGCGGCGTGCTGGTCGGCGACGCGAGCGCCTATCCGACGCTGCGAGCCAGCGTGGGCGGGCCGCTGCCGGCCGCGCCGCTGGCGCTGCTGGCCCCGGCCGGCGGGGCGGCGGCCGGGGCCGGGGCGCTGCCCGGCAGCGCGCAGGTCTGCTCGTGCAACGCGGTGACCCGCGACGACATCGACGCGGCGATCGCCGGCGGCTGCGCGGACGTGCCGGCGCTGAAGGCGTGCACCCGGGCCGGGACGAGCTGCGGGTCGTGCGTGCCGATGCTCAAGCAGCTCCTCGACGCGGCGGGGGTCAAGCAGTCCACGGCGCTGTGCGAGCACTTCGACCTGAGCCGGCAGGAGCTGTTCGACGTGGTGCGGGTGCGCGGCATCCGCACCTTCTCCCGGCTGATCGCCGAGCACGGGCGGGGCCGGGGCTGCGACATCTGCAAGCCGGTGGTCGCCTCGATCCTCGCGTCGCTGGGCACCGGGCACGTGCTCGACGGCGAGCGGGCGTCGTTGCAGGACACCAACGACGCCTACCTGGCGAACCTGCAACGCGACGGCAGCTACTCGGTGGTGCCCCGGATCCCCGGCGGCGAGATCACCCCGGAGAAGCTGATCGTGATCGGTCAGGTGGCGCAGGAGTTCAAGCTCTACACGAAGATCACCGGCGGGCAGCGCATCGACCTGTTCGGGGCGCGCGTCGACCAGCTCCCGCAGATCTGGCGGCGGCTGGTGGACGCGGGCTTCGAGTCGGGCCACGCGTACGGCAAGGCGCTGCGCACGGTGAAGTCGTGCGTCGGCGAGACCTGGTGCCGGTACGGGGTGCAGGACTCCGTCGGGCTGGCCGTGGCCCTGGAGCTGCGCTACCGGGGGCTGCGCGCCCCACACAAGCTCAAGTCGGCGGTGTCGGGCTGCGCCCGGGAGTGCGCCGAGGCCCGCAGCAAGGACTTCGGCATCATCGCGACCGACACGGGCTGGAACCTCTACGTCGGCGGCAACGGCGGCTTCCGGCCCCGGCACGCCGACCTGTTCGCCACCGACCTGTCCACGGCGGAGCTGATCCCGCTGATCGACCGGTTCCTCATGTACTACATCCGCACGGCGGACCGGTTGCAGCGCACCGCCGCGTGGATCGAGGCGATGGAGGGCGGCCTCGACCATCTGCGCGCGGTCATCGTGGACGACTCGCTGGGCCTCTGCGCCGAGCTGGAGGCGGAGATGGCCCGGCACGTGGCGGCGTACTCGGACGAGTGGCGCGACGTGCTCGACGACCCGGAGCGGCTGCGCCGGTTCACGTCGTTCGTCAACGCGCCCGACGTGCCGGACCCGTCGATCACCTTCGCCGTCGAACGCGGCCAGCCCGTGCCCGCCGGCCGGGCCCGGCCGGTCGCGGCGGCAGCGGCACCCGACGGCGAGGCCCCCGCCCGCCGCCGGCAACCGGTCACCCTCGGCCTTCCGGAGGTACGGCGATGAGCATCGCGACGGACCCGTCCACGCGCCGCCCGGCGGCGGAGAGCCAGGGCTGGAGCCCGGTCTGCCCGCTGGAGAGGCTGGAGCCGGAGCGGGGCGTGGCGGCCCTGGTCGACGGGGCGCAGGTCGCCCTGTTCCGCACCGGCGACGAGCTGTTCGCCCTGGACAACCTCGACCCGGTCGGCGGCGCGTACGTGCTGTCGCGCGGCATCGTCGGCAGCCGGGGCGGCACGCCGACGGTCGCCTCCCCGCTGCACAAGCAGGTGTACGACCTGCGCACCGGCGCGTGCCTGGACCTGCCCGGCGTGGCGGTGTCCCGGCACGACGTGCGCTGCCGGGACGGCCTGGTCGAGGTGCGGTTGAGACGGGAGGGGTGAATGGCCGACGAGCTGGCCGGCTTCACCATCGGGGTCACCGCTGACCGCCGGCGCGACGAGCTGGCCGCCCTGCTGCAACGGCGCGGCGCGCGGGTGGTCATCGCGCCGGCCCTGCGGATCGTGCCGCTGACCGACGACACGGACCTGCGCGAGGCGACCCGGGAGTGCCTGGCCCGCCCGCCGGACGTGCTGATGGCCAACACCGGCATCGGGATGCGCGGCTGGCTGGAGGCGGCCGAGGGCTGGGGGCTGGCCGAGCCGCTGCGCGGCGTGCTGTCGCAGGCGTACGTGGTGGCCCGGGGCCCCAAGGCGCGGGGCGCGATCCGCGCCGCCGGCCTGCACGACCAGTGGTCGCCGGACTCGGAGAGCTGCGAGGAGGTCGTCGAGCACCTGGTGCGCCGCGGGGTGGCCGGGCAGGTGATCGCCATGCAGTTGCACGGCGACCGGCAGCCCGAGTGCACGAGCGCGCTGGAGGCCGCCGGGGCGACCGTGATCGAGGTGCCGGTCTACCGGTGGGCCCCGCCGACCGACCCCGCGCCGCTGCACCGGCTCATCGACCTGGTCGCGGGCCGGCTCGTGGACGCGGTCACGTTCACCTCCGCCCCGGCGGCCGAGGCGCTGCTGCGCGCCGCCGGGGACCGCACCGAGACGGTGCTGGAGGCGCTGCGCGGCGACGTGCTGGCCAGTTGCGTGGGCGCGGTGACCGCCGAGCCGCTGGTGCGGCGGGGGGTGCCGGTGAGCGCGCCGAGCCGGGCCCGGCTCGGCGCGCTGGTCCGGACCATCGTCGACGAGCTGCCCCGGCGTACGGTCAGCATCAAGGCCGCCGGGCACCTGTTGACCCTGCGCGGGCACGCGGCCGTGATCGACGGGGAGCTGCGCCCGCTCGCCCCGGCGCCGATGGCGGTGCTGCGGGCGCTGTCCGCGTCACCGGGGCGGGTGCTGTCCCGCACCGCCCTGCTGCGGACGCTGCCGCGTGGCGCGGACGAACACGCGGTGGAGATGGCGGTGGCCCGGCTGCGCGCCGGGCTGAAGGCCCCCCGCGTGGTGCAGACGGTGGTGAAGCGCGGCTACCGCCTCCGGGTCGACTGACCGCGCCGGGGATCAGCGGTCAGCGGCGGCGGGCCCAGCCGAGGAACCGCACGTACCGTTCACCGGGCTTCCCGGGCGGCAGGTCGGAGATCGCACGAAGCTCCCCCTCTGACAGCCCCGCCCCGGCTCCGTTCGCATCGGCGGGCTTGATCGTGCTCGATCCGGGAACGGGTGGCCTCCCAGCGGCTTGTTGGCCACTCGTTCCGGCATCGGGCACGATCAAGCCCGCCGCGCTGGCCAACCCACCGGCCGGGGAACGCTGGCTGCCTCCGGGACACGACACGCCGTCGCGATTCCACCGCGACCGGCCATCGATCGCGCGACCCGCAGCACGCGCCGGCGGCGGCCCGGACGACCCGGACCGCCGCCAGTCTTTCCGACGTCAGCCGACCGGGGTCGGGAAGCCCCGGCCGTGCTCCGCCTGGAGGCGCATCATCGCGTGCTCGACGACCGTCACCAGCACCTGCTTCACGGGCTCCCGGTGCCGGGCGTCGGTCATGATCAGGGGCACCTGGGGCGAGATGGCGAGGGCCTCGCGGACCTCCTCCAGCTCGTACTGCGGCGCGCCATCGAACCGGTTGAGCGCCACCACGTACGGCAGGCGGCGGTTCTCGAAGTAGTCCAGCGGGGCGAACGCGTCGGTGATCCGGCGGGTGTCGACCAGCACCGCCGCGCCCACCGCGCCCTTGATGATCTCGTCCCACATGAACCAGAACCGGGTCTGGCCGGGCGTGCCGAACAGGTACAGGATCAGGTCTTCCGCCATGGTGATCCGGCCGAAGTCCATGGCGACCGTCGTCGTCTGCTTCCCCGGCACCTTCGACGGGTCGTCGATGCCGACGCCGGCCGAGGTCATCACCGCCTCGGTGGTCAGCGGAGTGATCTCCGAGACCGCGCCGACCAGGGTCGTCTTGCCCACGCCGAAGCCACCCGCAACCACGATCTTCGCGGAGGTGATCCCGCGGTTGCGGCGTGCCCCGGCGGGGTCATAGCCTGCGAAGTCCACTTAGCACCCTTCCAAGAATTTCCATCCGCTCCTCGTATCCCTCGGCGGGAGCGGCAGTATGCAGGGTCAGCAGGCCCTCGGCCACCATGTCGGCGACGATGACCCGGGCGACACCCAGGGGCATCCGGGTGTACGCGGCAACCTCGGCCAGCGACTGGGGCCGACCCTCGCAGATCGTGGCGATCCGGTGCTTGTCGTGACCGGCGAACCTGGACTCGGCGACGGCCGTCGGGCTGGCCGTCAGCACCGCCTCCAGCGCGATGTCCTGGCGTGGCTCGGTACGGCCGCGGGTGACCGCATACGGACGCACCAGCGCGCCGCGCGGGTCCTCCCGTCGTTGGTCCATCCGCGATCACCTCCTCCCGGTCGACGTCGTCGCTCGACGTCTGGTCATCTGTCCGTGCAGCCCGGCCGCGCTACGCGCGCACCGCGTCGCGGGGCAGCGGCACCAGCGCCGCGCCCACCCGCTCGACCAGCAGCGCCATCTCGTAGCCGACCTGCCCCACGTCGCAGCTTCGGGCGGCGAGCACCGCCATCGACGAGCCGTCGCTGATCGACATGAGGAACAGGTATCCGCTGTCCATCTCGATGACCGTCTGGAGCACCCCGCCGGCGCTGAACATGCGGGCCGCGCCCTCGGTCAGGCTCACCACGCCGGAGGTGATGGCGGCGAGCTGGTCGGCCCGGTCCGGGGGCAGGTCCCGGGACGAGGCGAGCAGGAGCCCGTCCGCGGACACCGCCACCACGTGGGCGATGCCCGCCACGCTGTCGGCGAAGTTGGTGAGCAGCCAACCCATGTCCTGCATGGCCGCTGGCCTGTTCATCGGCTCGTCTCCTTGGTCGAATTGCTGGTCTGGTCCGCGCCGGCCGTCCGCCCCCGCTGCACGCCACGGTGGTAGGCCGACAGCAGGCCGCGTACCTCGTCGGGGGTGCGCCGGCTACGGTCCCGGCCGCTCTTCGGTTCGATCCCCCCGGGGACGAGCTGGGCCTGTGGCACCCGCTTGGGCAGGCCGGAGCGGGTGGTGCCGGCGGCCGGCGGTTCCGCCGCCCGGCTGGCCCGGGACCAGCCCTCGTCGGCGGCGGTCCGCCACGCCTCCGGGTCGACCGCCGGCGGCGGGGTGGCTGCCGCCGGCCCGCCGGCCGCGGGGGCGGGTGCGGCCGGCTGCGGGGGCGGGGCCACCGGCGTGGTGTGGGCCGGCGGCGCGGTCGTCGTCGCGCCGGGGCCGTCCGTGGCGGTGGCCCCCGGGGTACGGGTGGGCAGCGGAGCCCGCGGCGCGGCGGTGGCCTGCGCCGGGGCGGGCGCGTCGTCGAAGTTGGGGCGCTGGAAGATAGCGGTCACGTCGTCACCGTGCGAGCGGAACCATACCGCCTCCATCTCGCGGAAGATCGGCGCCTCCGCCTGCTGGGCCGGCCGGGCGACCACCGGGGTGGCCGGGGCGACCGGCACGGGCGGGGCGGAAGGGGCGGAAGGGGCCATCCCGGCGACCGGGCCGCCCGGCAGGGCCGGGGTCGCCGGCGCGAACGACGCCGGGGTCGCCGGGGCGAGCGGAGCGGCCGGCGCGAACGACGCCGTCGGGGTGGCCGGCGCGAGCGGGGTCGCCGGCTGGGCGGGCTCCCCGTTGGGCGACCGCCGGGGCAGCGGGTCGATTGCCGGGAACGCCACGGTCGGGCTGCCGAGCGAGCCGCCGCCGGGCGCGTACGCCGGCTGGGCCGGCACGGGCGGCTGCGGGGTGGGCGGCTGCGACAAGGGCGTCACGGTCGGAATCGTCGGCTGGGACACGGTCGGGCTGCCGAACGGCGCGGCCGTCGCCCCGTCCCGGGCGTCGCCGGGCACCTGCCACCGGGCCGGCGTCGGCGCGGCGGTGCGCCACTGGTCGGTCAGGGTGGCGGTGCGGCCGGCGGTCGCCGGCTCGCCGAAGCCGGCCGGGGTCGACGGGGCCTGCTCGACCTGGGCCGGCTGGCGCGCCGGGGTCAGCGGCGCCGGGGCCGGCTCGCGTCCCCGCAACGACGGCAGCACCACCGTCGAGGCGGGCAGGGTCACCTGGGCGACCGTGCCGCCCTCCACGTTGCGCCGCAGCTCCACCCGGATGCCGTACCGGGAGGCGAGGCGGCTCACCACGGCCAGGCCCATCAGCCGGAACGCGGCCACGTCCACGGTCGACGGCGCGGAGAGCCGGCGGTTGAGCGAGTCGAGCTGCTCGTCGGTGAGGCCGAGGCCCCGGTCCTCGACCTGGATGAGCACGTAGTCGCGGATCCGCCGGCCGTCGGCGACCACCACGGTGTTCGGCGGGGAGAAGCGGGTCGCGTTGTCGAGCAGCTCGGCGACCAGGCGGACGACGTCGTTCACCGCGTGCGCGGCGACCGAGATGTCGGTGTCGACGGTGCCGAACTCGATGCGGTTGTACTGCTCGACCTCGGACTGGGAGGCCCGCAGCACGTCGATCAGGAGCGCGTCGTCGCGGCGCGGCACGGCGGAGTCGGCGCCGGCGAGGACCAGCAGGTTCTCGTCGTTGCGGCGCATCCGGGTGGCCAGGTGGTCCAGCTCGAAGAGCTGGGCGAGCCGCTTCGGGTCCTCCTCGCCGCGCTCGATCGCGTCCAGCTCGCCGATCATCCGGTCGACCAGCGTCTGACTGCGCCGGGCCAGGTTGAGGAACATCGCGGAGACGCTGGTGCGCAGCGCGGCCTGCTCGGCGGCGACCCGGACCGCCTCCCGGTGGACGACGTTGAACGCCAGGGCCACCTGGCCGACCTCGTCGCGGTTGGTGAGCTTGATCGGGTCCCGGACCTGCCGGACGATCTCCTCCACGCCGCCGTCGCCGACGTTGCCGATGCTCTGGAGCCGCTGCACCGCGTCGGGCAGGTCGTGGTTGGCCACCGACAGCGCGCCCTCGCGCAGCCGGCGCAGCGAGTGGTTGAGCGACCGGGCCAGCACCACGGCCAGCGTGACGGCGACGATCAGGGTCAGCAGGACCAGCACCGACTCGATGACGGCCTGCTGGATGACGTCCGCGCGGGCCTGCTCGGTCTGGTCGAGCAGCCGCCGCTGGAGCTGGATCTCGGCCCACCGCATCAGGTCGTTGACCGAGCCGATGGAGGCGGCCACGTCGGCGGCGGTGACCAGGGGGGTCTGCCCGACCGACCGGGTCAGGTCGGCGGCCACCCGGTCGGCGAGCACGACGGCGTCGCCGGAGACGGTGCCGTCGACCAGGGCCCGCTGGGCCGGGTCGGCGGCCAGCGAGAAGGAGACCAGGGCCTCCTGCTGGCTGGTGAGGGTGGCCACGAAGGAGGAGAACTGCTCCTCGTCGAGCCGGCCGGAGGAGAGCGCCGTGTAGGCGACGGCCTGCTCCTCGGCGACCGCGGCCTTGGCGTGGGCGAACGCGGCCACCGCCCGGCGGTTGTCGGCCAGGACCTCCTGGCCGGGCATCTGGGCGAGCGTGTCGTTGTAGGAGACCAGGTCGGTGACGATGACGCCGTAGCGCAGCGACGCCTCGGCCACCGGCATCTGCTTGCGGTCCAGCACCTCCTGGCGGGTGCTGTTCAGCGTCTTCAGGTGGTCGTCGATGACCTTGAGCCGGTCCCGTACGTCGCTCGGGACCTCGCCGATGCCGCCCCGCACGGCGTTGTACGCCTCGATGCGCGCGTCGGTGCTGCGTACCCGCAGGTTGAACTCGTCGACCCGGCCCTTCTCCCCGGGGCGGGCCAGCAGGGTGGCCGCGGCCATCCGCTCCTTGTGCAGGTCCTGGGTCAGCGCCGAGACGTCGATCGACAGGGCGGTCAGCGACCGCAGCTGGGTCGCCTCCAGCGCGCCCTCACCGGTGGAGATGAGCCGGATGGTGGCGAGCGCGATCACCGCCGCGACGGGCACCACCAGAATCAGCGCCAGCTTCGAGCGGATCCGGGCATCCCGGAGGCGGGGCAGCCGTCGCCGGCCCCGCTCGTTCGACTCGCCGCTCTCGGGCAGGGTCGTAGGTCCGGTGCTCACGACATCGCCTCCGTCGTTTCTTCCACGCCTGAACCGCCGACCCGTGCCCGGTGCAGCGGACAGCGCCGCGCGCGGCACGGCCGCGATTTCATCAGAGAAGATCGTGTTTGGGAAGCCGCGGTGAGGTAGGAAACGGTCGCACGGCACTCATCGCGTGATCCGGTCAACTAATACCTTCATTTCCCCAAGCCCCTGATCAGGGGATGTGACTCCAGAGTGGTCGCGCGCTTATGCAAAGTAAGCGTTTGCAAACATCGGGTTACCCCAACATGTGGGACGCCCGTCCCGAAAAGCTTCGGAGCATCCGCGCTTGACCACAGGGCCCGGCATTGGCAAGGTTTTGCAGGCTTCGCGCACACCGTACGGCAGACCAATCCCGTTTCTCCACTGAGGACGGAACAAGCGGCGGTGACCGGGCTCGCGCCCGCGCCGCACCTGGAGGACAGAGTTGACTCCCATCCGCTCCGTGACCATCGCGGCGCTCGCCTCGGCCGTCCTGGCCACCACGCTCACCGGCTGCCAGTTCGGCGCGGCGGAGCAGGATACGAGCCCGATCGTGATCGCCGTGGACCTGGAGCTGTCCGGCTCCGCGGCCCCGGTGGGCAAGGCGTACCAGCGCGCGCTGGAACTGAAGGTCGACCAGATGAACGCCTCGGGCGCGCTCGGCGCCCGCAGGATCGAGCTCAAGGTGAAGGACAACCGGTCGGACGCGAGCGAGTCGCTGCGCAACATCGGTGACTTCAGCAACGACGCCCGGGTGAGCGCGATCATCATGGGCGGCTGCAACGAGTGCGCCGTCGGCGCGGCGCGTACGATCAACGAGAAGAAGATCCCGACGATCGCGCTCGCCTCGTCCAGCGCCGTGGCCACCCCGGTCGCCGACCGGCGTTACTTGTTCAAGCTGGCCCCGAACGCGGCCGACAGCGCCGCCGCCCTCACCACCGAGCTGCGCCGCCGCGGCATCCGCAAGGTGGCCGTGCTCAACAGCGACGACAGCTACGGCCGCGAAGGGCTGGACGTGCTGCGGCGCGAGTTCGACAAGGCCAACATCAAGCTGCTCAGCGACCAGGCGGTGAAGACCACCGACACCGACGTCAGCCAGCAGGTCGCCACGCTGGCCGCCCGGGAGCCTCAGGCCATGGTCGTCTGGACCCCGCCGGAGCAGGCCATGCTCGCCGCGGGCGCGGCCCAGACGGGCGGGTTCACCGGCTCGCTGTTCTTCGACGCCTCGGCCGCCGGGGAGCTGTTCCTGGGCGCGTCGTCCCGGTCGGCTGAGCGGGCCACCCTGATCTTCACCCAGACGATGGTCATCGACGACGTCATCGCCACCACCCCGGCCAAGGCGGCCCGCCGCCAGTGGTTCCAGGACTACACGGCGCGCTTCGGCGGCTACAACGGCTTCTCCTCGTTCGCCGCGGACGCCGTGCAGCTCATCGCCGACGCCGAGCTGCGGGCCGGCGGCGCGCCCGGCAAGGCCGGCCGGGACGGGCTGCGCAACGTGCTGGAGACGTCCCAGATGGACGGTCTCTCCGGGCCGATCCGGATGACGCCGGACAACCACTCGGGGCTGATGCCGCAGGCCCTCACCACGCTGGTCGCCCGGGGCGGGCGCTGGCGGCTCGCCGGCTGACGGCACGCGACGATGGGCCCGCCGGTCGACCGGCGGGCCCATCGTCGATTCACCTCGTCGAGGTGGTCGCCCGCACCCAGGGCAGGGCCAGGCGCTCCACGAACACCAGCGCCGAATAGAGCAGGATGCTGACCAGCGCCACCAGCATGATCGCCGCCCAGGCGGTCGCGGTGTCGCCGATGCCGGCGTACTGGGTGATGACGAACCCGAGGCCGCTCTCGCCGGCCTGGAACTCCCCGATCACCGCGCCGATGGCGGCCAGCGGCATCGCCACCTTCAGGCCGACGAAGATCTGCGGCAGCGCGGCCGGGAAGCGCACCTTGCGGAACGCCTGCCACCAGGAGGCGTTCAGGGAGCGGACCAGCTCGGCCAGGTCGGACGGCGTGGTGGTCAGCCCGGTCGCGGTGGAGAGCACGATCGGGAAGAAACAGAGCAGGAAGACCATGGTCAGGATGGGCTTCTGGCCCCAGCCGAGCGCGACCACGAGCAGCGGCCCCAGGGTGATCTTCGGGACCGCGTTGACCGCGACCAGCAGCGGGGTGAACATCCGCTCGACGGTGCGCGACGCGGCCAGGGAGAGCCCGAGCAGGACGCCGGCCACGGCGGAGAGCGCGAAGCCGATCAGGATCTCCAACATGGTGTCGAGCGTGTGCTCCAGCATTCGGTCCGGCTTGTCGGTGAACGCCGACAGCACCGAGCCGGGGGTGGGCAGCGCGGCGGGGTGCACCAGCTCCAGCCGGGCGGTGAGCCACCACACCGCGAACGCGACCAGCAGGCCCGCGCCGGGCAGCAGCAGGCCGTTCGCGCCGGCCCGCGCGCCGGTGCCGAGGACGCCGCGTCCCACGGCGGTGCGGCGCTGCTCGACGGGCGGGCCCGCGAGCGCCGGCTCCGGTGACCGGAGGTCGGTCATCTTCTTCTCCTCATCCATCCGGCGCGGCGGCCGGGAGACGGAACGGGGGTACGCCCCGCCGGAGGCCGGCGGGGCGCACCCCTGCTGACTTGTCGGACCGGTCAGGACTGCGGCACGAGGTTGAAGTCGATGATCTGGTCGGGGGTGAGGTTCTGCTTGAGCGAGCCCGCGCCCTGGAGGATCGCGATGCTCTTGGCGACCCGGCCGCTGTCCAGCGTGCCGATCTTGGTGCCGGAGTTGTTCGACCGGACGTACCCGGCCATGAGCTGCAGCTCGGCGGCGGCCGCCGCCGGGTTGGTGGCGTCGACGTTCTTCTTCAGCAGCTCGGCGGCCTCCTGCGGGTTCGCCAGGGAGTACTCCAGGCCCTTGATCAGCGCGGCGCTGAACCGCTTCACCATCTCCGGCTTCTCCTTGGCGATCTTGCTGGAGGTGATCAGCACGTTGCCGTAGAGGTCCTGCATCACGTTGCTGTAGGGCAGCAGGACGGCCTTCTTCTTGGTGACCGCCTCGACCGTCGGCTGGCCTACGACGAACTGGCCGATGCCGTCGACGGAGCCGGAGGCGAGGGTGCCCATCAGGGTCTGCGCCTCGCCGTTGACCCAGGTCACCTTGTTGACGTCCACGCCGGCGAGCCGGGCGTACGTCGGGAAGAGGTTGCGGACCACGGACGCCGGGGCGTCGGCGAGCTTCTTGCCCTCCAGGTCCTTCGGCGAGGCGATGTTCTTGCCCTCGACCGTCACAATGGCCGCCATGGTGCGCTGCTGGATCGCCGCGACGGCGACGAAGTCCTTGGCCTGGCCGTTGCCGAGCTGGAGGAGACCACCGGTGAGGTCGATCGGGCCGAAGTCGGCCTGACCGCCGACGATGGTCTGGATCACCGCGCCCGTACCCTGGCCGGGCTTGATCTCGACGTCGAAGCCGGCCTCCTTGAAGAAGCCCTTCTCCTTCGCCACCCAGGCGTAGGAGTCCCGGCCGAAGTTGCCAAAGGAAGTGAGGTAGGTCACTTTCTCCAGTGACTTGCCGTCGCCGCCCTTGGCGTCGGACGCGTCCGAGTCGCTGCTGCATGCGGACACGAGGGTGAGGGCGGAGGCCAGGAGGGCCGCGGCGACCGTGCGGGTCAGCCTGTTCATCTGTGCACCATGTCCTTTCCGACCAGGGGCGATACGCCTCCGGGCGGGTCGTCGAGAGCAACGGCGTCGACAGAGGGGGGAGCCGACGCCATCGTCGTGAGGGGACTCTTCGCCGGCACAGACTACGCAAGAGACCTGCCGGTGTAGCGAGGAGTGTGTGTCTCGGAACGGAAACGAACTGATCTCCACCCCGGGCCATTGCCTCCGGACGGCGGCGGGCTACTCTAGCTGCGGTCCTGATGGTCCACTCAGGGAGGACACCGGCGATGATCCGACTGTCCGGCGTGTCCCGCACCTTCGACGGCCGGGCCGGCCGGGTCGAGGCGCTGCGGGGCATCGACCTCGATGTCGCCGAGGGCGAGTTCGTCGCCGTGCTCGGGCGTTCGGGCTGCGGCAAATCCACCCTGCTGCGGATGATCGCCGGCCTGCTGCCGGCCACCGCCGGGGAGATCACCGTCGCCGGCACGCCCATCACCCGCCCCCGCCGCGACATCGCCATGCTGTTCCAGCGCCCCGCCCTGCTGCCCTGGCGGTCGGTGCTGGACAACGTGCTGCTGCCCGTCGAGATCTTCGGGTGGAGACGGGCCGGGCACCGCGAGCGCGCCCGGGAGCTGCTCGACCTGGCCGGGCTCGCCGGGTTCGAGAAGCGGCTGCCCCACGAGCTGTCCGGCGGCATGCAGCAGCGCGTCTCGCTGTGCCGGTCGCTGATCGGCGACCCCCGGGTGATGCTCATGGACGAGCCGTTCTCCGCCCTGGACGCGCTCACCCGCGAGGAGCTCTCCGGCGAGCTCCAGCGGGTGCACATGACCAGCGGGGCCACCGTCGTCTTCGTCACCCACTCCATCGACGAGGCGGTGCTGCTCGCCGACCGGGTGGTCGTGCTCAGCCCCCGTCCCGGCCGGATCCGCGCGATCGTCGAGGTCGACATCCCCCGGCCCCGGACCCTCGGCCGCAACGCCCACCTCGCCGACGTGGCCCGCGTCAGCGCCGAGCTGCACGAGCTGCTGATGGAACGCGACGCCCCCGCCGCGCCCGTCGCCAGCGGTGCGGGCGCGGCGGGGCGATGACCGTGCGGGTCACCGTCTTCACCGAGCCGCACCGGGGCGCCACCTACGACGACCAGCTGCGCTTCGCCCGGGCCGCCGAGGCGGGCGGCTTCGAGGGATTCCTGCGGGCCGACCACTACCAGTTCCTGGGCACCGACCCCGGTCTGCCCGGCCCCACCGACGCCTGGCTCACCCTCGCCGCGCTGGCCCGGGAGACCACCCGGATCCGGCTCGGCACCCTCGTCACCTCGGCCACCTTCCGGTTGCCCGGGCCGCTCGCCGTCATGGTCGCCCAGGTCGACCAGATGAGCGGCGGCCGGGTCGAGCTGGGCATCGGCGCCGGCTGGTACGAGCGGGAGCACACCTCGTACGGCATCCCGTTCCCCGCCGTCACCGAGCGCTTCGACCGGCTCGCCGAGCAGCTCGAAGTGATCACCGGCCTGTGGCGCACCCCCGTCGGCGAGACGTACAACTTCACCGGCGAGCACTACCGCCTGGTCGACGCGCCCGCCCTGCCCAAGCCGGTCCAGCGGCCCGGCCCACCGGTGATCGTCGGCGGGCGCGGCCCCAAGCGCACCCCCGAGCTGGCCGCCCGGTACGCCGACGAGTTCAACATGCCGTTCAAGAGCGTCGCCACGACCGCCGCCGCGTACGAGCGGGTGGTCGAGGCCTGCGACCGGCACGGCCGTACGGCGTCGGGGCGGACGCCGCTCGTCTTCTCCGCCGCCATCGCCGTGGCGATCGGGCGCACCGACGCCGAGGCGCGGCGGCGGGCCGCGCCGCTGCACGCCAAGAGCGCCCTGCCGCCGGAGGACCTGGTGGTCGGCTCGCCCGCCCGGCTCGTCGACCGGATCGGCGAGTTCGCCGCCGTCGGGGCGACCCGGGTGCACCTGCGGCTGACCGACCTCGCCGACCTCGACCACCTGGAGCTCATCGCCGCCGAGGTGCTCCCGCACCTGCGGCACGCCGACGCTCCCGCCACTGGAGGCTGACCGCATGACCGACGTGATCGACGGGACCGAGCTGGGCCCGGTGGGCCAGGAGATCGTCTACGAGAACGACCGGGTGCGGGTGTGGCACATCCGGCTGGAGCCGGGCGAGCGGCAGCCGCTGCACCGGCACGACCACCCGTACCTGGTGATCGCCGTCCAGGGCGCGAAGAACGTGGTGCAGACGATCGACGGCGCCACCATCGATGCGGACGAGCCGACCGGCGGGGTCGTCTACCGCGACCCGGGCGCCGTCCACATGCTCACCAATGTCGGGGATACGACGTACCTGGCGCGGCTGGTCGAGCTCAAGTAGTCCCAGGCCGGGCGCGTCGCCGCGCCGCGCGGCGCCAAGGTGGCGATCGGGCGCACCGGGCCGTAACGTGCCCGACATGGCCTTTCGGACGTGGGGCAAGCCGCTGCTCGCCGCGCTCGGGGTGAGCATGCTGGCCGGGGCCGGCCAGCTCGGCATCGCGTACGGCTTCGGCATCGTGCGGATCGCCGGCGACTTCACCGACGCCACCGTCAACCGGTGGCCCGCCCAGCTCGTCTGGGTGGGCTGGTGCGCGGCGCTCGCCGCCGTGGTCGGCGCGGTGGTCACCGAACGGGTCGCCAGCGCCGACCCGGTCACCGGCACCACGACCGGGCAGCTCGCTCTGGCCGGCGCGGCGGCCCTGGGCGCGACCGTCGTCGCGCCGCTGTGCATGCAGCCGGCCCGGGCCACCCAGCTCAACAGCGTGGACCCGGTCTGGGCGATGGGCATCTGCGCGGCCCTCGGGGCGGTGGTCGGTGCCGGCGCGGCGCTCGCCGTGCTGCTGCGACCGCCGCTGGGCTGGAACGTCGCGGCGGTCGCCGGCACGGTCTGGTTCCTCGCCCTGGTCTCGGCCCTGCCGGCCCTCGTCGGCACCGGCCCGCTGCCGACCGTACGTTTGGGGGTGTTCGAGCCGGGCTGGCTCGCCGCCGACGCGGCGCAGAGCCTGGCCACGATCGTCCTGCCGTTGGTGGCCCTGCTCGCGGGCGCGGCCACCGGCGCGCTGGCCCGCCGGCGCGGGCACCCGCCGCTGATCGCCGGCGCGACCGGGGCGGCGGGCCCCGTGCTGGTCGCCTTCGCCTACCTGACCGCCGGCCCGGGCGACTCGGCCGACCGGTATCAGCTCGCGCCCTACTACGGCGCCCTGCTCGCGGTCGCCACCGGCCTGCTCGGCGCCACGGCCGCCGCCCTGGCCCGCTGGCCCCTCTTCTCCCGCTCCGCCGGCACCGGCCCGCTGGCCGACGGGCCGGCCGGCGTGGTCGACCTCCCGGCCGACGGGCCGGGGGCGCGGGGCGCGGCCCCGCCGGAGGCGTTCAGCGCCGGCCCGTCCGGCACGCTCCGCGCGGCCCTGTCCGGGCTGCGCGCCGCCGGCCTGACCAGGGGGCGCGGCACCGGCCTGCCCGGCACGCCCCCTGTGGGCGGCAGCCAGTCCGCGATCGAGCCGACGGACATCCTCCGGCCGCTGCCGACCGGGCCCACCCCACCGGTGACCGGCGACGCCGACGACCCGGCCGACCACCCGGACGCGGCCACGGCCCGCCGGGTCCCGGCGACCGTCGGCGACCCGCTGCCGGACGACCGCACCGACGACGCACCCACCCGCGGCGACGCCCCCCGCAGCGGCGGCGACGGCGCCCGGGACCGGGCCGGGGCCGACGGTCCGGCCGGCGCGCCCCCCGCGCACTGGGAGTGGCCGATGGCCTCCGGAACGCCCGCGGCCGGGACCACCGACACGGCGGCGGGGACCACCGCCGACACCGCCGGGACCACCGCCGACGCGGCCGGATCCACCGCCGACACCCCCGGGACCACCGCCGACGCGGCCGGGACCGGCCAGGCGACCGAGCCGGCCCCGCGACCCCGCCCTCGGCTGCCCCTGCCCGACCTCGACCGGGCGGGAAGCTGGGACGCCTTCGGCAACGCCACCCGGCGGGCCGTTCCACCCGCAGCCGAGGGCCACGCCGTTGCGGGCGGTACACAGCCCCCGCACCGCGGGCCGGGCGAGCCGCGGCCGACCGCAGGCGTGACGACCGGGCCGGCCCCCGCCGCCGGGACAGGCCCGGCCCCGGCCGGCGAGCCCGGTGCCGCCCCCGGCGGCGAGCCCGGGGACCCGGCGACGCCCGGTACGCCCCCGGAGGACGCGGTCGCCCGTCGGTCCCGCCTCCTGCGGCCCCTGTTCCGCCGCGGCCGGACGCGCGCGGCCGACGACGTGGACGCGGCGGCCGAGCGGGACGACCGCCGCGACCCGGAACAGCTGCCGGCGCAGGACGAGGAGTACGTCGACTGGGTCACCGGCCTCGCCCGCCCCGTGTCGGGCGAGGACGGCGGGTCGGAGGACGCCGGCCGGCGCTCGCTGCGCCCCTCCGGCCGGCACCACCGGGACTGACCCCACCGCCATGTCGGCGCCGTGGCGGGGTCAGCCCCGGCGGGACACCCGCACGTCGCCGACATGGCTCCGGGCGCAGGCAAGGCCAGCCCGGCCGGGCGGGCGGGCCAAGGTCAGGCCAGCGGCAGGTACACCCGGCCGCCCGAGGAGACGAACTCCTCCGACTTGTCCTTCATGCCGCGCGCCGCGTACTCCTTCAGCTCCTGGGTGATCTTCATGGAGCAGAACTTCGGGCCACACATCGAGCAGAAGTGGGCCGTCTTCGCCGGCTCGGCCGGCAGGGTCGCGTCGTGGTACGACCGCGCCGTCTCCGGGTCCAGCGAGAGGTTGAACTGGTCTTCCCAGCGGAACTCGAACCGCGCCTTCGACAGCGCGTCGTCCCACGCCTGCGCGCCGGGGTGGCCCTTGGCCAGGTCCGCCGCGTGCGCCGCGATCTTGTACGCGATCACGCCGGCCTTCACGTCGTCCCGGTCGGGCAGGCCCAGGTGCTCCTTCGGCGTGACGTAGCAGAGCATCGCGGTGCCGAACATGCCGATCATCGCCGCGCCGATCGCCGACGTGATGTGGTCGTACGCGGGGGCGATGTCCGTGGTCAGCGGGCCGAGGGTGTAGAACGGTGCCTCGTGGCACCACTCCTGCTGGAGGTCCACGTTCTCCTTGATCTTGTGCATCGGCACGTGCCCGGGGCCCTCGATCATCACCTGCACGTCGTGCTCCCAGGCGATCCTCGTCAGCTCGCCGAGGGTGCGCAGCTCGGCGAACTGCGCCTCGTCGTTGGCGTCGGCGATGGAGCCGGGGCGCAGCCCGTCGCCGAGGGAGAACGTCACGTCGTACCGCGCGAGCAGCGCACACAGCTCGCGGAAGTTGGTGTAGAGGAAGTTCTCCTCGTGGTGCGCCAGGCACCAGGCCGCCATGATCGACCCGCCCCGGGAGACGATCCCGGTCACCCGGTCCACGGCCAGCGGCACGTACGGCAGCAGCACCCCGGCGTGCACCGTCATGTAGTCGACGCCCTGCTCGGCCTGCTCGATCACCGTCTCGCGGAACACCTCCCAGCTCAGCTTCACCGGGTCGCCGCCGACCTTCTCCAGGGCCTGGTAGATCGGCACCGTCCCGATCGGCACCGGCGAGTTGCGCACGATCGCCTCGCGGGTCTCGTGGATCCGCTTGCCCGTGGACAGGTCCATCACGGTGTCCGCGCCCCACCGGGTGGCCCAGGTCAGCTTCTCCACCTCCTCGGCGACCGACGAGGTGACCGCCGAGGTGCCGATGTTGGCGTTGACCTTCACCAGGAACGCCCTGCCGATGATCGCCGGCTCGCACTCCGGGTGGTTGACGTTCAGCGGCAGCACCGCCCGGCCGGCCGCGATCTCGTCGCGGACGAACTCCGGGGCCATCCCCTCCCGGATCGCCACGAACTCCATCTCCGGGGTGACGACCCCGGCCCGCGCGTACGCGAGCTGCGTCGGCCGCTTCCCGTCCGCGCCCGCGAGCGGGGTGCCCGCCCCCCGCACGGGCGCGACGTCGCCGCGCTCGGCGATCCACGGCCCGCGCAGCGGCGGCAGCCCCACCTGCGGGTCGGAGCCGGGGCCGGAGGTGTCGTAGAGCCGGACCGGCGGATTGTCGCCGGTCAGATCGACCTCGGCGAACGGCACCCGGACGTCCGGCCGGGCCCCCTCGACGTAGACCTTGCGTCGTGCCTGCATGACTGCCTCCCAGGTGGTGGTCAGGACCAGCCGAAGTGGTCCAGCGGGCCGCGTCCCGCGCCCAGTTCCCAGTCCCGCGCGCCGGTCAGCGCGCGGGTGACGTACTCCTTGGCGGTGGCGACCGCCGCCGGCACCGGGTCCCCGGCCGCCAGCCGCACGGCGATCGCCGCCGAGAACGAGCAGCCGGTGCCGTGGCTGTGCCGGGTGCGCACCCGGGGCGCGCGCAGCAGCGTGGTCGACCCGCCGCCGACCAGCACGTCCACCGACTCGCCCGCCGCGTCCATGTCGCCGCCGGTCACCACCACGTGCGCCGGGCCGCCGGCGGCGAGGGCCTCGGCGGCGGCCACCATCTCCTCGACCGTGGTCACCGGGCGTCCGGTGAGGGCGGCGGCCTCCGCGCAGTTCGGCGTCGCCACCTCGGCGTACGGCAGCAGCCGCTCGACCGCCTCGACCACGCCGAGCCGGTGCCCGCTGGTGGCGACGAGCACCGGGTCGACGACGAGGTGCGGCAGGCGTCCCGCCCGCGCGGCGTCGGCGACCGCGTCGGCGACGGCCGGGACGCCGAGCATGCCGGTCTTCACCGCCCGCACCCGGAAGTCACCGAGCACGCTGTCGAGCTGCTCGGTGACGGTGCGCGGCGGCAGCGGCAGGACGGCGTCCACGCCCCGGGTGTTCTGGGCGGTGACGGCGGTGAGGACGCTGGTGCCGTACGCGCCGAGCGCCGCGAAGACCTTGAGGTCGGCCTGGATGCCGGCGCCGCCGCCGGAGTCGGAGCCGGCGATGGTGAGCACGGTCGTCGGGGTCACCTGGTCGCCCCGTTCGCTCGACGGTCGGCGGGTGCGGCGGTGGGTGCGGCCGGGACTGCGGCGGTGGTTGCGGTGGGGGGCTGCGGCCGACCGTGCCCACTCCGGGCGGTCAGGCTTGATCCCTGCGTGGGCACGGTCGGCCGCAGCCCCGTGCGCTCGGCCTCCGCCCGAGGGTGGCGGCTGCGGGCCTCAGCCCAGGCGGCCGTCAGCTCGGCGGCTGCCTCGGCCGGGTCCTTGGCGCGCATGATCGCGCCCTGCACCGCCACGCCCGCCGCCCCCGCCTCGACGCAGGCGCGCACCTGGTCCGGGGTCTCGATGCCGCCGAGGGCGAGGACCGGCACGGGGCTGAACCGGATCAGCTCGCCGAGCCGCCGCGGCCCCAGGGGCGGGCCGTAGCCGGGCTTCGACCTGCTCGGGTACACCGGCGAGAGGGTCGCGTAGTCCTCGGTGGTCAGCCCCGCCAGCTCGGCCGCGTCGTGGCAGGACCGGCCGACGAGCCACGGGCGGAGCTGACCGGCGGGGTCGGGGCGGCCGGCGAGGCCAGGGCGATCGGCGGGGCCGGGGCGGTCGACCGAGTCGGCGGGGGCGTGGTCGGCCGGGGTGGGGCGCGGTGGCGGGTACGGGCCGGCGGCCGGGAGGTGCACGGCGTCGCCGCCGAGCGGGTCGGGGCCCGCCACGACCAGGGTGCCGCCGGCCTCGGCGAGGATCGGGCGCAGCTCGGCGGCGAGCGCGGCCCGCTCGGCGCGGGGCAGGTCCTTCTCCCGCAGCACCACCCAGCGCACTCCCCCGGCGACGGCGCCCGCCACCACCCGCGCGAGCGCCCCGGGCGGGAGCACCCGCCGATCGGTGAGCATCACGACGCCGCCGGGAGCGGTTGCCGAGATCTTGGAAGATTCCGGCCCCTCCAGGGGCAGGAGTTTTCCAAGATCCGCAGAAGGCGGGGCGGGGGGCGGGGTCACAGGGCCGGCCTTCCCTCGTCGGGGGTGGAGGGCAGGGCGTGGAAGCGGCGCGGGATGCGGCCCGCCCCGGCCGCGAGGCGGCCCGCCTCGACCGCGTACCTCATCGCGGTGGCCATCGCGACCGGGTCGGCGGCCCGGGTGACGGCGCTGGCCAGCAGCACGGCGTCGCAGCCCAGCTCCATGGCGAGCGCCGCGTCGGACGCGGTGCCGATCCCCGCGTCGAGGATCACCGGCACGTCGACGCTCTGCCGGATCAGGCGGATGTGGTGCGGGTTGTTCACGCCCAGGCCGGAGCCGATCGGCGCGCCCGCCGGCATCACCGCCGCGCAGCCGACGTCGGCGAGCCGCCGGGCCAGGATCGGGTCGTCCGAGGTGTACGGCAGCACGGTGAAGCCGTCCGCGACCAGGGTCTCGGCGGCGCGCAGCAGCTCCACCCCGTCGGGCAGCAGCGTGCGCTCGTCGCCGATCACCTCCAGCTTCACCCAGTGGGTGGCGAACGCCTCGCGGGCCAGGTGGGCCACCTTCACTGCCTCGCCGGCCGTGTAGCAGCCGGCCGTGTTCGGCAGCAGCCGCACCCCGCACCGCTCCAGCAGGTCCAGCAGCCCGCCGCCCATGGCGGGGGCGGTGTCGACGCGGCGCAGCGCGAGCGTCACCAGCTCGGTGCCGGACGCCCGGATCGCCTGCTCCAGCGCGTGCAGGCTGGCCGCGCCGCCGGTGCCGAGGATCAGCCGGGACCGGAACGTCACGCCGCCCAGCTCGAACGGGGTGTTCTCGTGGGACATGCCGTCACCCGCCCTGGGCGGCGCTGAGCACCTCGACGCGGTCGCCGTCGCGCAGCACCGTCGCCGGCCAGCCGCCGCGCGGCACCACCTCGCCGTTGACCGCGACGGCGAGGCCGCGCCGCTGATCCGTGACCAGGCCGACCAGGTCGGCCACGGTCGCGCCGGCGGGCAGCGTACGCCCGACGCCGTTCACCGTCAGTTCCATGTGCGTGTTCCTCCTCGGATGCGCCCTGCGCCCGCCACCGGGGACGGGGCGCCGGGCCGGACGCGCCGGGCCGGGCCGGACGCGATCGGTCGGACCGGTGGCGCGGGTCGGTGGCGCGGGTCGGTGGCGCGGGTCGGTCGGGTCGGCGGCGGTCAGCCGGGCCGGCGCTGGCCGGCGAACCGCTCGGCGGTGAAGGGGGCGAGCAGCGGGTCCGCCGCCGCTGGGCCCGTCGGCTCGGTGACGATCAGCTCGGTGACGAGGTCGGCGGTGACCGGGGTGAGCACGATGCCGTGCCGGTGGTGGCCGGTGGCGGCGAGCACGCCGGGCCGGCCGGGCAGCGGCCCGATGATCGGCCGATTGTCGGGGGTGCCGGGGCGCAGCCCGGCGGTCGCCTCGACCAGGTCGTACTCGGCCAGCTCGGGGACGAGGTCCACGGCGGCGCGGAGCAGCCGCAGCACCGCCCCGGCGGTCACGTCGGTGTCGGCGCGTTCCTCGACGGTCGCGCCGACCACCACCTCCCCGCTGGAGCGGGGCACCAGGTAGACGGGTTCGCCGTCGGCGTACCCCCGGATGACGTGCCGGAAGCCCGGCGGGCCGCCGTCGGGCGCGCGCAGCCGCAGGATCTGGCCCTTGACCGGCCGGACCGGCAGCCCGGTGAGGGCGGCGGCCCCGCAGCCGGCGGCGACGACGGTGACCCGGGCGTCCAGGTCGGACAGCGCCCGCACCCCGCCGGCGACGAGGGTCACGCCGGCCCGCTCGGCGGCGGTGCGCAGCGCCGTGACCAGCCGTCGCGGGTCGACCTGGTGGTCGCCGGGGGCGATCGCGCCGCCGCGTACCCGGGTGGCGAGCGCCGGTTCGCGGTCGCGCAGTTCCGACGGGCGCAACGGGCTGATGGGCAGCCCGAGCTCCCGCTGGTACGACCACAGCCGCTGCGCCTGCGCCAGGTCGTCGCCGGTGAGCCCGACGACGAGGGTGCCCTCGGTGCGGTACCCGAGGTCGACGCCGCTGGCGGCGGTCAGCTCGGCGGCGAACGCGGGCCAGCGGGCGGCCGAGGCGACCAGCAGGGCGGTCAGCTCCCGCTCGCCGAAGTAGGACTCGGCGACCGGCGACAGCATCCCGGCGGCGGCGTGGGACGCGCCCGAGCCGGGGGCCGGGTCGTGCACGGCGACGCGCAGCCCGCGCGCCGCGCACCGCCACGCCACCGCCAGCCCGACGGCCCCACCCCCCACTACCGCCACGTCGGTAAGGAAGGGCCCCCTGTTAACGCTTTCTGCATAGGAAGGGCCCCCTCCTAACACGCCGCCCCCGCCCAGCGCGCCGCCCCCGCCCAGCGCGCCGCCCCCGGTCAGCATGTCAGCGCCCCGAGCAGGTCGGCGGTGGCCCGCGCCGGATCGGCGGCGGTGGAGAGCGCCCCGACCACCGCCACCCCGTACGCCCCGGCGGCGCGCAGCGCCGGGACCGCCGCGGCGGTCACCCCGCCGATGGCGATCACCGGCACGGCCACGGCCGCGGCCACGGCGCGTACCCCGGCGGGGCCGATCGGGTCGGGCAGGCCCGCCTTGGTGTCGGTGGCGTGGCAGGGGCCGACGCCGAGGTAGCTGGCCCCGCCGGCCACCGCCTCGGCGGCCGGCCCCGGTGCCCGGGCGGTCGCGCCGAGCACGGCGGTGGGGCCGAGGACCCGGCGGGCCGCCGCGACCGGCAGGTCGTCCGCGCCGACGTGGCCGCCGGCGGCGCCGACCGCGAGCGCCACGTGCAGCCGGTCGTTGACCAGGCACATCGCCCCGTACGGGGCGCACAGGGCGACCGCCCGCCGGGCCAGGTCGTACGCCTCGCGGTCGGTGGCGTCGTCGGTGACGCGCACCTGGACGACCAGCTCGGCGCGGGCCACCGGCAGGGCGGCGCGCATTACGGCGAGCGGGTCCCGCCCCGGCCGGGTGTCGGTGATCAGATGCAGTCGCCCAAGGGACGGCACGGCAACTCTCCTCCCTGCGCCGGCATTACCCGGATCAGGTTCGACGGTCGGGGGCTCCAGCCCCCCTCTCAGCCCGGTCCACCGGGCTCCCGTGGGTTACTTCCGTGTCACCGTACGACGGATCGGTCGATCCGCCAAGGGATCCGACCGGTGGTCCAGACCACGATCCACCGGCCAGCGATCCGCTTCTCCCCATTTCTCCGCATGCGCCGGATAGGCCGAGCGCCGATACCGAATCGTTACACGCCGACGCCTTGCCGGAAACGATTCCAGCGGCGCTAATTTGTTCAACCGATCGACATATTTCGGCGCGCGGCCTCGGCGTGGCCCGCACCGACCTACCGGTACGCGGCCCTGGCGTGGTCGCGCACCCCGATCCGACCGGTGAACGGCCCTGGCGTGGCCGCGCACCGACCAGCGGCACGCGACCCCCTCGCGTGCCGGTCCGACAGGTGCGGGCCTGGGCCCGCACCGACGTTACAGGTGCCTGGGCCCTGGTCTGGCCCGGCACCGCACCGACCGGGGACGGTCTGCGGCGAAGTCGTCCCCGAGCCCACCACTGTCCAGCTCGGACAAAAGGAGCATGGAGTGTCTCCATCCCGCCGCCGCCGCATACCTCGCGGCATCCTCAGTTCCTCACTTCTCAGCCTGTCCCTCGTCGCCACCGGCCTGGTCGCCGGCACCCCCGCCCAGGCCGCACCGGCCGCCGCGCAGGCGGCGCCCCTGGCGGCGGCCCCCGTGGCGGCCGCCGCCACCGACCCGTTCTCGGTGCTCGTCTTCTCCAAGACCGCCGCCTTCCGGCACGACGCGATCCCGGCCGGCATCGCCGCGATCAAGAAGCTCGGCGTCGACAACGGCTTCACCGTCGACACGACCGAGGACGGCGCCGCGTTCAACGACGCCAACCTCGCGAAGTACCAGGCCGTGATCTGGCTGTCGACCACCGGTGACGTCCTCAACGCCGACCAGCAGGCCGCGTTCGAGCGCTACATCAAGGCCGGCGGCGGCTACGCCGGCGTCCACGCCGCCTCGGACACCGAGTACGACTGGCCCTGGTACGGCAAGCTGGTCGGCGCGTACTTCAACAACCACCCGGCCAACCAGCAGGCCACCGTCAAGGTCGAGGACCACGCCCACCCGTCCACGGCCACGCTGCCGGACAAGTGGTCCCGGTTCGACGAGTGGTACAACTTCCGGACCAACCCGCGCTCCAACGTGCACGTCCTGGCGAGCCTGGACGAGAAGTCCTACACCCCGGGCAGCGGCGCGATGGGCGCCGACCACCCCACCGCCTGGTGCCAGGACTACGACGGCGGCCGGGCCTGGTACACCGGTGGCGGCCACACCCAGCAGTCGTACCAGGAGCCCGAGTTCCTCGCCCACCTGCTCGGCGGCATCCGCACCGCCGCGGGCGTGGAGAAGGCCGACTGCGGCGCCTCGAAGACCTCGAACTTCGACAAGGTGACGCTGGACAGCAACACCAACAACCCGATGGAGCTGGACATCGCTCCGGACGGTCGGGTGTTCTACGCCGAGCGTGACGGCCGGGTGCAGATCATCAAGCCGGACACCGGCAACACGGTCACCGCGACCAAGCTGGACGTCTTCACCGGCAACGAGGACGGCCTGCTCGGCCTCCGCCTCGACCCGAAGTTCGCCACCAACAAGTGGATCTACCTGTACTACGCGCCGGCCGGTGGCGGCCCCCGCAACTACCTGTCCCGGTTCACCGTCAACGGTGACGCCATCGACAAGGCCACCGAGAAGGTCGTCCTTCAGGTCGACACGCAGCGCAACACCTGCTGCCACGCGGGCGGCAGCATGACCTTCGACTCGAAGGGCAACCTGTACCTGGCCACCGGTGACAACACCAACCCGTTCGAGTCGAGCGCCTTCACGCCGATCGACGAGCGGGCCGGCCGGCAGGACTACGACGCGCAGCGCAGCGCCGGCAACACCAACGACCTGCGCGGCAAGGTGATCCGGATCCACCCCGAGGACGACGGCACCTACACGATCCCCGCGGGGAACCTGTTCGCGCCGGGCACCGCGAAGACCCGTCCCGAGATCTTCGGCATGGGCTTCCGTAACCCGTTCCGGATCGGCGTCGACCTGAAGACCGACACCCTCTACGTCGCCGACTACGGGCCGGACGCCAACGCGGCCAACCCGAACCGCGGCCCCGAGGGCCTGGTGGAGTGGAACATCGTCGCCACCGCCGGCAACTACGGCTGGCCGTACTGCACCGGCAACAACAAGGCGTACAACGACTACACCTTCCCGAACGGGCCGAGCGGGGCGAAGTTCGACTGCGCCGCGCCGGTGAACGACTCGCCGAACAACACCGGCCTGACCAACCTGCCGCCGGCCATCCCGGCGACCGTGGACTACGGCTACGCGGGTGACCCGCGCTTCCCCGAGATCGGCGGCGGCGGCGCCCCGATGGGCGGCCCGGTCTACCGGTTCGACCCCAACAACACCTCGGACCGCAAGTGGCCGGCGTACTACGACGGCAAGGCGCTCCTCGGTGAGTGGAACCAGTCGAAGATGTACACGATGCAGGTCAGCCAGGACGGCAAGTCGCTGATCGACATCAACCAGCTGCTCACCGGCATGACCATGGTCCGCCCGATGGACTTCGAGTTCGGGCCGGACGGCGCGCTCTACCTGATCGAGTGGGGCAGCGGCTTCGGCGGCAACAACGACAACTCCGGGGTCTACCGGATCGACTACACCGCCGGTTCCCGGGCCCCGATCGCCCAGGCCACCGCCGACCCCACCTCCGGGCCCGCGCCGCTGACCGTGAACTTCTCCAGCGCCGGTTCCCGCGACCCCGACGGCGGCACGCTGACCTACTCCTGGACGTTCGGCGACGGGCAGACCTCCACCGAGGCGAACCCGACGCACACCTACGCCACCGCCGGCGACTACACCGCCCAGCTCACCGTCACCAACCCGGCGGGTCGTACCGCCGTGGCGAACGTGCCGGTGACGGTCGGCAACACCGCACCGACGGTGACCATCGAGTTCCCGCCGAACGGCGGCTTCTTCGAGTGGGGCGACCAGGTCAAGTACACGATCAAGGTGACCGACCCGGAGGACGGCGCCATCGACTGTGACCGGGTCCAGCTCCAGGTGCTGCTCGGCCACGACGAGCACGCCCACCCGCTGGAGCAGCACACCGGCTGCACCGGCACCGTGCAGACCTCGCTGGCCTCCGGCCACGGCGCGGAGGCGAACGTCTTCGGCGTCTTCGAGGCGACCTACACCGACAAGGGCGGCGCCGGCGGGGCCGGCGAGCTGACCGGCCGGGCGATCGAGCAGCTCCAGCCCAAGCGCAAGCAGGCCGAGTACTTCACCGCCACCGGCCGGGCCCCCGGCAGCACCGGCGGCGGCGACCCGGGCGTGCAGAAGGAGACCACCACCGACACCGCCGGCGGCAACCAGAACATCGGCTTCATCGAGGACGGTGACTGGTGGTCGCTCGCCCCGGCCAGCCTGACCGGGATCGACTCGATCCGCTTCCGGGCGGCCTCGGACGTCCAGGGCGGGCGGATCGAGGTCCGCTCGGGCACCGTCGACGGCCCGCTGGTCGCGACCGCCAACGTGCCGAACACCGGCGGCTGGCAGCAGTTCGTCGACGTGACCGCCCCGGTCACCGGCCCGGCTGAGGGCACGCTGTACTTCCTCGCCAAGGACCCGGCCGGCGGCACCGGTTCGCTGTTCAACGTCAACTGGATGGACTTCATCGGCCGCGGCGTCACCGAGAACGCGCCGCCGCAGGTCAGCGCCACGGCGACGCCGACCACCGGCACCGCGCCGGTCACCGTCACCTTCGACGGCACGGCCACCGACGCCGAGGGCGACACCCCGCTGACGTACGCCTGGGACTTCGGCGACGGCAAGACGGCGTCGACCCTCGACGCCACCCACACGTACACCGTGCCGGGCACCTTCACCGCCACCCTGACGGTGACCGACGCCCGGGGCGCGAAGGCGTACGTGACCGTCCCGGTGAAGGTGGAGGCGGCGAACACGTCCTGCTTCGGGGCGCGCTCGGACGACTTCGTCGGCACCAGCCTGGACAAGAACCGCTGGACCGTGGTCCGGGAGAACCAGCTCTACTCGGTCTCGGGCGGGTCGCTGCGGCTGCCCACCGCCTCCGGTGACCTGTACGGCACGACCAACGGCGCCACCAACCTGGTCCTCCAGCCCGCGCCCAGCGGGGCCTGGCAGGCCACCACGAAGGTCACCCTGCCCGTCACCGCCAACTACCAGCAGGCCGGCCTGCTGATCTACGGCGACGACGACAACTACGCCAAGGTGGACCTGCTCTACAGCGGTTCCCGCCGGGTGGAGTTCATCCGGGAGACCGCCGGTTCGCCCCGCAACGAGGGGGCGGACGCCACCGCCGCGCCGGCCGGTGACACCGTCTGGCTGCGGCTGATCAGCGACGGCACCAACCTGACCGCGGCGTTCTCCGGTGACGGGACGACGTTCACCCCGGTCGGCCGGTCCGCCGCGCTCGCCGGGATCAGCAACCCCCGGATCGGCCTGTTCGCCCTCAACGGCGCCACCACCGCGCCGGTGGTGGACGCGGCGTTCGACTTCTTCCAGGTCACGCCGGACGCCCCGGCCGGCCCGGTCGACCCGTCGGACGAGTTCGGCGGCACCGCGCTCGACAAGTGCCGCTGGAACGCGATCCTGCGGGAGGACGCGGCCACCTACCGGGTGACCGGTGGCGCGCTGCAGATCGACGTGCCGAAGGGTGACATCTACGGCACCAGCAACACCGGGCCGACGAACTTCATCCTCCAGACCGCGCCGGCCGGCGACTGGACCCTGGAGACGAAGGTCGACGGCAGCCTGCTGGCCGAGCAGTACCAGCAGGCGGGTCTGATCGTCCACGCCGACGACGACAACTACGTCAAGTTCGACTTCATCGTGGACAACCAGGCCGGTCAGGCCGTCTCCCGGCGGATCGAGTTCCGCGGCGAGGTCGCCGGGGTGACGCAGAACCCGCAGCCGCAGGTCTCCAACCTGACCTCGGCGGTGTGGCACCTGCGGCTCGCCCGGGCCGGTAACACCTTCACCGCGTCGTACTCGCCCGACGGGCAGCAGTGGACGACCTTCGAGACGTTGACGAACACCGCCGTCGGGGCCACCCCGAAGGTCGGTCTGTTCACCCTCGGGGCGAACGCGGCCACGTCGAAGACCGCGTCGTTCGACTACTTCCGGCTCTCCACCAAGGCCGCCGACACGGCCGCGCCGGTGACCACCGCCACGGTCTCCGGCACCCCGACCGAGGGCTGGCACAACGCGCCGGCCACGGTCACGCTCGCGGCGGCCGACGAGGCCGGCGGCAGCGGGGTGGCCTCCACCGAGTACCAGCTCGACGGGGCCACCACGTGGACCGCGTACACCGAGCCGGTGCAGGTCTCCGGTGACGGCGCGCACGAGGTGCGGTTCCGGTCGACCGACAAGGCCGGCAACGTGGAGGAGGCCAAGAAGGTCAACGTCAAGATCGACGCAACCGCGCCGGTCAGCTCCGCGGCGTTCGCCCCGGCGAACGACGACGGCTGGCACGCCGGCACGGTCCCGGTGGTGATCACCTCCACCGACGCCGGTTCCGGGGTCAAGAAGCTGGAGTGGTCGCTCGACGGTGGCGCCTGGACGGCGTACACCACGCCGGTCGAGGTGACCGGGGACGGCACGCACGAGCTGCTGTACCGGGCCACCGACGCCGCCGGCAACGTCGAGGCGCTGAAGTCGGCGGTCGTCAAGATCGACGGCACCAAGCCGACGCTGCTGGTCTCCGGCATCGCCGACGGCCAGCTCTACGGTGACAGCCAGGACGTCCGGATCTCGTGGCAGGCGGTCGACCCGACCTCCGGCATCAAGACGACCTCCGGCGTGCTGGACGGTCGGGCGTACGCCAGCGGCACCCTCCAGGCGCTGTACGAGCTGCCGCTCGGCCTGCACGAGCTGACGGTGACCGCGACCGACAAGGCGGGCAACTCCACCTCCTCGACGGTCCGGTTCTACGTCACCACCTCGTTCCGGGACATGCAGAACCTGCTGGACCGGTTCAAGGCGACCGGGCGACTCACCACCAAGGCGCACCGTCAGCTGTCCAACAAGCTGGACGCGGTGCGGGCCTCCGAGGCCGAGGGCAACGACAAGCGGGCGGTGCAGCAGTTGACCGCCTTCAAGGCGTTGGCCACCGATACCGCGGTGGTGACCGACACGGACGTCCGGGACGTGCTGGTCCGCGACGCCGACGCCATGATCGTCCGGCTCGGCGGCGCGGCCACCAAGGCCGGCGTCAAGGCGAACAACAACAAGTCGGTCGACGGGGCGGGCCGGCTCGGCGCCGACCCCACCCGGATCGCCGAGGGCGGTTCGCTGTAACGGAAGACGGGGCCGCTCCCGCCGTGCACCACGACGGCGGGGGCGGCCCCACCCGAACCGAACGAGTGGAGCACGTGTGATGCGTACCCTCAGGATCCTCGCCGCCGCGCTCGTCGCGGCGTGCCTGGTGGCGCTGCCGGCGGGCCCGGCGGCGGCGCACGGCGGGAAGCTCAAGCTGTCAGTGGGCGGCGACGGGGCCGGCGGGGTCACCGTGCTGGCCGTCTACTCCGACGGCCACCCACTGGACCAGCCGGTGCGGCTGACCCTCACCGCCAAGGGTGAGGGCGACCGGACGGCCGGGCCGGTGCAGCTCGAAATGGCCGGCGAGGGGCAGGGCTTCTACTCCAGCGGCCCGCTGCTCTCCCCCGGCCGCTGGCGGGTGACGGTCACCGCGCCGGCCCCGTACAAGACGTCGGCGACCGCCACGGTGCAGGCCCGCCCCGCCCAGACGCCACCCGCGCCCCGGCCCGTCGCCGTGCAGGCCGGGCCCGACGAGCGGGACCGGTCGGCGGGCGGCTGGTGGACGTACGCGGCCGGCGGGCTCGTCGCCGTCGCGCTGCTGGCGGCGGTGCCGCTGCTGCTCGTGCGGCGGCGTCGGCCGGCCGGGCCCGGGGGGCCGGCGGCCTGACCGGGCCGCAAGCCGAGCGAGGGACGCCGGGGGCGAGTCGCCCCGGCGTCCCTCGTCGTTTGGGCCCTGCCGGTCGGCCCTGTCCCTCGTCGGCCGGCCCCCGTCCCCTCAACCGGTTCAGAGGATGGCGTCGAGCGCGGCCAGGTCGTCGTCGCCGGGCTGCCACGCGCCGGCCTCGGCGTTGGCGCGCACCTGCTCCGGCGTGGTGGCCCCGGCGATGACCGAGGTCACCGCGGGCCGGGCGGCCAGCCCGCCGATGGCCACCTGGAGCATGGTGAGCCCCCGCTCTGCGGCGTACGCCCCGATCGCCTCGATGGTGTCCCAGCGGGCCGCGGCGAGGCGCTCGGCGTACCGGCCGCCGCCGGAGAGCCGGCTGCCGGCCGGGGCGGCCTTCCCGCGCTGGTACTTGCCGGTGAGCAGGCCGTTCGCCAGCGGGAAGAACGGCAGCAGGCCCAGGCCGAAGCGCTCGCAGGCGGGGACGACCTCGGCCTCGACGCCCCGCTCCAACAGCGAGTAGTGGTTCTGCGCGCTGACGAACCGGGTGTGCCCGTTGGACGAGGCGACCCAGTCGGCGTCGGCGATCTGCCAGCCGGCGAAGTTGGAGTTGCCCAGGTAGCGCACCTTGCCCGCGCGCACCAGGTCGTCGAGGGCGGCGAGGGTCTCGTCGATCGGGGTGCCCGGGTCGGGCTCGTGCATCTGGTACAGGTCGATGTGATCGGTGCCGAGCCGCCGCAGCGACGCCTCGACCGCGCGGACGATGTAGCGCCGCGCGCCCCGGGCGCCGAAGTCAGCCCCGTTGGCCCCCTGCATGTCCATGCCGAACTTGGTGGCCAGCACCACCTCGTCGCGGCGGCCCCTGAGCGCCTGGCCGAGCAGCTCCTCGGAGGCGCCCTGCGGCTCGCCGTAGATGTCGGCGGTGTCGAACAGGGTGATGCCGGCGTCGAGCGCCGCGTCGACCACCGCCCGGGTGCCGTCGAGGTCGAGCTTACGGCCGAAGTTGTTGCATCCGACGCCGACCACGGACACCACGAGCCCGGAGTCGCCCAGCCGGCGGTACGTCATCTCAGTCACGCACCCAACCCTATGCCAGGTGCAAGGAAGGGCCCCTTCTACACCGTTATGCGTTAACAAGGGGCCCTTCCTTGCGCCTCACACGTCCCAGACCGGCTCCGGGGTCTCGGTCACCTCGCCGTCCTTGCCGAACAGCACGAAGCGGTCGAAGGAGCGGGTGAACCAGCGGTCGTGGGTCACCGCGATCACCGTGCCCGCGAACGCCGCGAGGCCGGCCTCCAGCGCCTCCGCGCTGGCCAGGTCCAGGTTGTCGGTCGGCTCGTCGAGCAGCAGCAGCGTCGCCCCGGACAGCTCCAGCAGCAGCACCAGGAAGCGGGCCTGCTGGCCGCCGGAGAGGGTGCCGAACCGCTGGTCGCCCTGCCCGGCCAGCTCGTACCGGCTCAGCGCGGCCATCGCCGCGTGCCGGTCCATCCCGGCCCGGTGGTCGTCGCCGCGCCACAGCACCTCGACCAGGGTCTTCTGCATCAGCTCGGGCCGGTCGTGGGTCTGCGAGAAGTGGCCGGGCCGGACCCGCGCGCCGAGCCGGACCACCCCGTCGTGCGCCACCGGGGCCAGCGCGCCGGCACCGTCGACCGGGCCGTTGGCCGGGTCCGGGTCGGTGCCGCCCCGGGCCAGCAGCCGCAGGAAGTGCGACTTGCCGGTGCCGTTGGCCCCGAGCACCGCGACCCGGTCGCCATACCAGATCTCCAGGTCGAACGGGTAGGTCAGGCCGTCCAGCTCGAGCTGCTCGGCGATCACCGCGCGCTTGCCGGTCCGACCGCCGGTCAGGCGCATCCGGATGTCCTGGTCCTTCGGCGGTACGGGCGGCGGCCCGGCCTCCTCGAACTTGCGCAGCCGGGTCTGCGCGGCCTGGTACCGCGACGCCAGCCCGTCGTTGTACGCGGCCTTCTGCTTGTACATCAGCATCAGCTCGCGCAGCTTCTGGTGCTCCTCGTCCCAGCGGCGGCGCAGCTCGTCGAGGCGGGCGTGCCGGGCCGTGCGCGCCTCGTGCCAGCTCGCGAAGCCGCCCGGGTGGACCCAGGCGCTGCCGCCCTCCACGGCGACCACCCGGTCGGCGGTGCGGGCCAGCAGTTCCCGGTCGTGCGAGACGTAGAGCACCGACTTGGCCGACTCGCGCAGCCGGTCCTCCAGCCACCGCTTGCCGGGCACGTCGAGGAAGTTGTCCGGCTCGTCGAGCAGCAGCACCTCGTCGGGCCCGCGCAGCAGCAGTTCGAGCGCGAAGCGCTTCTGCTGGCCCCCGGAGAGGGTACGCACCGGGCGGTCCCGGGCGACGTCCCACGGCACGTCGAGGACGATCGTGGCGACGGTGTCGAAGACGACCTCGCCGTCGTACCCGCCGGCCTCGCCCCAGGCGGCGAGCGCATCGGCGTACGCGAGCTGGGCCTTGGCGGCGGCGTTGCCGAACTTGCCGCGCAGCTCGGCCGCCCGCATGGCCGCCTCGGTCTCGACGAGCCGGCGGCCGGCGTCGCGCAGCGCCGGCGGGGCGAGCGACAGGGCCAGGTCGGCGAGGGTGGAATCGTCGCCGATCATGCCGATGAACTGGCGCATCACGCCCAGCCCGCCGGAGCGGGCGATGCCGCCGGAGCGCACGGGCAGGTCGCCGGCCACCATCCGCAACAGCGTCGTCTTGCCCGCGCCGTTCGGACCGACCAGGGCGACCTTGGCGCCTTCGCCGACCCGGAACGACACGTCGGTGAAGAGCTCCCGGCCGTCGGGGAGGATGTGCCCGACGGCTGCCACGTCCACGTATCCCACGCCCGCATCCTGCCCGAGCGGGCCGGCCGGGCGACAGCCGATTACCCGGGTGACCGCTCGGTGGCCGGGCCGCACCCGGTCAGCGGGTGACCCGCAGCACCCGGTAGCCCTTCTGGCTGGCGTGCCGCCGCACCTGCCAGCCCCGCTCGGCCAGCCAGCGGTGCAGCGAGTCGCCGCCGAGGTGGCGGGCGACCACCAGCCAGGCCACGCCGTCGGGGGCGAGCCGGGGCAGCCAGCGCAGCAGCAGCTCGTGCAGGCCGTCCTTGCCGATCCGGATCGGCGGGTTGGACCAGAGCTGGTCGAACGTCACGTCGTCCGGCACGTCGTCCGGGGCGGCGACCCGGACCCGGTCGGCCGCGCCGACCCGCGCGGCGTTGGCGGCGGTGAGCGCCCGGGCCCGCTCGTTGACGTCGACGGCCCAGACGGTGGCCGCCGGGGCGCTGCCGGCCAGCACGCAGGCGATCGGGCCGAAGCCGCAGCCCAGGTCCAGCAGGTTGCCGGCGGCGTCGGGGGCCGGCAGGTCGGCCTTGCGCAGCAGCACGGCGGTGCCGGGGTCGAGGCGGTCGGCGGAGAAGACCCCGCCGGCCGAGGTCAGCGCGTAGTCGCGCCCGGCGACGGTGAACTCGACCTCCCGGGGGCGGGCGGCGGTTCCGGGTTCAGCGGAGAAGTAGTGGTCGCCGGTCACGCCCGGCATTCTCGCACTGACGTCGCCGTCCGCCGGGCGGGGTCTCGGGCGGCGCTCCGGTGGCCGGTCGGCGTACCCGCCGAGGCGGCCGGCGGACGCAGCGGAGGCGTACCGGCGGACCCGCCACAGTTTCCGGGTATTACCCCCTAAAGGGACAATAACCCCTACTCTGGGCCACATGGTGTATCGGTACGAGTCCGATGAGGACGCTTTCGAGGGGCGCCCCCGGTCGGGGTCCGACCTGTCGGTGGCCTGGAACCGCCCGCCCGCCCGTACCGGGCCCGCGCCGTCCCGCTTCCCGACGCCGTCGCTGCCCCGGACCAGCCGGATCGCGCTGCCCGCGGCCACACCGCCCCCGCCGCCGGCCTACGCGCCGCCGCCACCGGCCGCGCCGCGCCCCGCCCCGCCGGCCGACGGGTACGCCACCACGCAACCGCTGCACCTGCCCCGGTCCCGCCGCGCCCGGGACACCGGCCGCCGCGGCGCCCGGCTCTGGCAGGTGGTGTTCGGCGGCGCGGCGGTCCTGGCGCTGTTCGCCCTCTGCGGGCTCGGCGGCGCCGCGCTGCTGGCCGACCGGGCCACCGACCCTGAGGCCGCGCCGAACCCGCCGGCCGCCGCCCCGTCGCCGTCCCCGACCGAGCGGCAGGACATCGACTCCCGGGACACCGACCCGGCTCCCCTGACGGTCAAGGAGGTCTTCCCCGGCCGGGAGGTCACCGTCGACGACGGCGCGGAGCCGTACGCGGTGCTCAAGACCCAGTCCAGCGGAAGCTGCGCGGTCGCCGCCAGCGGCGAGGTGGCGGACCTGCTCGCCACGCTCGGCTGCAACCAGGTGGTCCGGGCGAGCCTGCGCTCCCCCGACGGGGACCACCTGCTCACCGCCGGGCTGTTCAACCTGACCGACAAGGCCACCGCCCAGCGCGTCCGGGACCGGCTGCGGCAACTGCTCGACGATCGGGAGGGCCGATTCCGCGGCCTGCCGGCCGGGGACGACACCGAGGCGCTGACCGAGGCCCCGGCCCGGGTCGGCTGGCAGGTACGCGGCCACTACCTCGCGTACTGCATGGTGGTCCGGGCCGACGGCGAGCCCGTGAAGGCCGCCGACCCGAAGATCCGCGAGATCCTCTTCGACCTGGTCGAGACGCACCTCACCAAGGGGGTGCTGGAGCGCCGGGCCACCGGCGGCAGCGCCGGCCAGCCGACGGCCACCCCCAGCGCCAGCGACGAGGCCGACAGCGAGAACGACTGACCCTTGGCGGTCAGCCCTCGACGGGGACGCGGAGCCGGCGGGTCGCCTCGGCGCGGCGGGCGTACTCGGCGGGGTCGTCGGGATAGCCGACGGCGACCAGCGTGAGCCCGTGCGCCGGGGCCACCGTCACCTCGCTGGACCGCTCCCGCCGGGTCAACAGGCTGCCCGGCCACTGCACCGGACGCCGCCCGTCCCCCGCCACCAGCATCGCCCCGACCAGGCTGCGCACCATCGCCTGGCAGAACGCGTCGGCCTGGACGGTGGCGACCAGCAGGCCGTCGGGGTCACGCCGCCAGTCCAGCCGGGTCACCTCGCGCAGCGTGGTGGCGTGCTCCTTGCGCCGGCAGTACGCGGCGAAGTCGTGCTCCCCCACCAGCCCCGCCGCGGCGGCGTTGAGCAGGTCGAGGTCGAGCGGCCTCGGCCAGGCCAGCACCTCGTGCCGGCGCAGCGGCTCGGCGCCGAACGGCGCGTCGGTCACCCGGTACTCGTAGCGGCGGAAGGTCGCCGAGAACCGGGCGTCGAAGTCCGCCGGCACCGGCGTCATCGCCCGCACCCGCACGTCGGTGGGGAGCAGCCGGGCCAGCCGGCGCAGCAGCCGCCCCTCGTGCTCGCGCCACACGGCGGCCGGCAGGTCGAGGTGGCAGACCTGCCCGGTGGCGTGCACCCCGGCGTCGGTCCGCCCGGCCACGGTCAGCCCCGTCGCCACGCCTGAGCCGAGGACGAGGTCCAGGGTCTCGGCGAGCACGCCGGCCACCGTCCGCCGGGTCGGCTGGGCCGCCCAACCGGAGAAACCGGTCCCGTCGTACGAGACCGCCAGCCGCAGCCGGACCCGCTCGTCCACCTCGTACCTCCCTCACGGGTCGGGCCCGGCACCCCAGGAGGGATGCCGGGCCCGACGGTGCTGCCGTTGCTCAGGCCTTGTTCTCGGTGCCCTCGGCGGCCTCGTCGCTGTCCTCGCGGGCGGCGGCGGTGTCACCGGACGCCGACACCGGTGCCTCGGAGTCCTGGTCGGCCTGGGCCGACGCCGGGGTCTCCTCGGCCGGGGCGAGCGCCTCGACCTTGTCCTGCTGCGCGGCCTTGCGGGTCGCGGTCTTCTTGTTCGCCTTCGGCTCGGCGACCTGAAGCTCCTCGACCAGCTCGATGATCGCCATCGGCGCGGCGTCACCCTTGCGCGGGCCGGTCTTCACGATCCGGGTGTAGCCGCCCGGACGGTTCGCGTAGCGGGGCGCGATCTGGTCGAACAGGGTGTAGACCACGTCCTTGTCCTTGACGACGCCCAGCACCCGCCGCCGCGAGGCGAGGTCGCCCCGCTTGGCCTTGGTGATGAGCTGCTCGGCCAGCGGACGCAGCCGCCGGGCCTTCGTCTCGGTGGTCTGGATCTTGCCGTGCTGGAACAGCGCGGTGGCCAGGTTGGCCAGCATCAGCCGCTCGTGCGCGGGGCTGCCGCCGAGGCGGGGGCCCTTGGTGGGCGTGGGCATGCTTGGTGCTCCTCAGGTGTGGCGGCAGCGGGGACTAGAGCTGCTCGGTCTCGCGGTAGTCGTCGGTGTCGTAGTCGGCCTCACCGAAGGCGTCCACGACGTGCGCCGGGTCGAAGTTCGGGGCCGAGTCCTTCAGCCCCAGACCCATCCCGGCCAGCTTCATCTTGACCTCGTCGATCGACTTCTGGCCGAAGTTGCGGATGTCGAGGAGGTCGGCCTCGGTGCGCCCGATCAGCTCACCGACGGAGTTGATGCCCTCGCGCTTGAGGCAGTTGTAGGAGCGGACGGTCAGGTCCAGCTCCTCGATCGGCAGGGCCAGGTCCGCCGCCAGCTGGGCGTCCTGCGGGGACGGCCCGATGTCGATGCCCTCGGCGGTCTCGTCCAGCTCCCGGGCCAGCCCGAAGAGCTCCACCAGCGTCGAACCGGCGGAGGCCAGCGCGGTGCGCGGGCCCATCGACGGCTTGGTCTCGACGTCGATGATCAGCCGGTCGAAGTCGGTCCGCTGCTCGACCCGGGTCGCCTCGACGCGGTACGTCACCTTCAGCACCGGCGAGTAGATCGAGTCGACCGGGATCCGGCCGATCTCGGCGCCGGCCTGCTTGTTCTGCGCCGCCGTCACGTAGCCGCGACCCCGCTCGACGGTCAGCTCCATGTCGAGCCGGCCCTTGCCGTTGAGGGTGGCGAGCTTCAGGTCCGGGTTGTGCACCGAGACGCCGGCCGGGGGCTGGATGTCGCCCGCCGTCACGTCGCCCGGGCCCTGCTTGCGCAGGTACATGCTGACCGGCTCGTCGTGCTCGGAGCTGACGCACAGCTCCTTGATGTTCATGACGAGCTCGACCACGTCCTCCTTGACGCCGGGGATCGTGGTGAACTCGTGCAGCACGCCGTCGATCTTGATGGAGGTGACCGCCGCACCCGGGATCGACGACAGCAGCGTGCGCCGCAGCGAGTTGCCCAGGGTGTAGCCGAAGCCCGGCTCCAGCGGCTCGATGGTGAACCGGGAGCGGGTCTCGTTGATCGACTCTTCGGACAGAGACGGTCGCTGGCTGATGAGCATGTCTTCTCTTCTCTTCCGGGACGCCCGCTATTTGACGTCCGCGACACAAACCGTTCCGGTGGCCCGCCCCGCAGGGCGGACCACCGCAACGAGCCCGACTACTTGGAGTAGAGCTCGACGATCAGCTGCTCCTGGACCTGGGTGTCGATCACCTGGCGGGCCGGGAGCGAGTGCACGAGCACCTTCATCTGGCTCGGAATGGCCTCCAGCCACGCCGGAACCGTCTTGGAGCCGGCCTCGGCCTGCGCCACGATGAACGGGGTGAGCTCCTTGCTCTTGCCCCGGACCTCGATGATGTCGTGCTCCTTGACGCGGTACGACGGGATGTCGACCTTCTTGCCGTTCACCGTGAAGTGACCGTGCTTGACCAGCTGGCGGGCCATGTCCCGGGACTTGGCGTAGCCGGCCCGGTAGACCACGTTGTCCAGCCGCGACTCGAGGATCTGCAGGAGGACCTCACCGGTCTTGGCCTGCTTGGCCACGGCCTCCTCGTAGTAACCGCGGAACTGCTTCTCCAGCACGCCGTACACGCGGCGGGCCTTCTGCTTCTCACGGAGCTGGAGCAGGTACTCCGTCTCCTTCGTGCGGCCGCGGCCGTGCTGCCCGGGCGGGAACGGCCGGGACTCGAACGGGCACTTCGGGCCATCGCACTTGCTGCCCTTGAGGAACAGCTTCATCTTCTCCCGCCGGCAACGGCGGCAGTCAGCACCGGTGTAACGAGCCATCTCTCTCTAACCTCTCAGACCCGGCGACGCTTCGGCGGACGGCACCCGTTGTGCGGCTGCGGGGTCACGTCGGAGATCTGACCGACCTCCAGCCCGACGGCCTGCAGCGAACGGATGGCGGTCTCCCGGCCGGAGCCGGGGCCCTTGACGAACACGTCGACCTTGCGCATGCCGTGCTCCATCGCCCGGCGCGCGGCGGCCTCGGCGGCCAGCTGCGCGGCGAACGGGGTCGACTTGCGGGAGCCCTTGAAGCCCACCTGGCCGGCGGAGGCCCAGGAGATGACCGCACCGGTCGGGTCCGTGATGGACACGATGGTGTTGTTGAAGGTGCTCTTGATGTGCGCCTGCCCGTGGGCGACGTTCTTGCGTTCCTTGCGCCGGACCTTCTTGACGGCGGCTCCGGCACGAGCCTTCGGTGGCATAAGTCTGTGCGCTCCTAATTACTTCTTGCCGGGCTTCTTCTTGCCGGCGACGGTCCGCTTCGGGCCCTTGCGGGTGCGGGCGTTGGTCCGCGTCCGCTGGCCACGCACCGGGAGACCACGGCGGTGGCGGATACCGGCGTAGCAGCCGATCTCGACCTTGCGGCGGATGTCAGCGGCGACCTCGCGGCGCAGGTCGCCTTCAACCTTGTAGTTGGCCTCGATGTGGTCGCGGAGCTGGACCAGCTCCTCGTCCGTGAGGTCCCGAGCGCGCTTGTCCGGAGAGATACCGGTCGCGGCGAGCGTCTCCAGGGCACGGGTGCGGCCGACCCCGAAGATGTAGGTGAGCGCGATCTCCATCCGCTTCTCGCGGGGGAGGTCCACGCCGACTAGACGAGCCATGTGCGGGCGTACTCCTTGTGGTTTCCTGGCGGAGGTCTGCACCCGCCCCACCCCGCTCCGGTCGCCCGACCGACGCCGTGGCGCCGGGAGGAACGACCGCTGCCCGAGCGGGCCCCGGCCTCCGACCGGGGGTCAACCACGCAGGGGTACGCGATGCGCACCGCTCGCGGCTGGGACGAGCTGATGATGTGTTGGCTGGATCTGCGACGCCGGGACCGGGCCGACCGGCCGTGGATCACGGTCGGTCGGGCTGGATCAGCCCTGGCGCTGCTTGTGGCGCGGGTCGCTGCAGATGACCATGACCCGGCCGTGCCGGCGGATAACCCGGCACTTGTTGCAGATCCTCTTGACGCTCGGCTTGACCTTCACGGTTGCCTTACTTCCCATCTGGCCCGGAGGCGCGACGACGCGCGACGCCGGACGTCGAGGACGGACACGGGGACTACCCGGCCGTCGTCAGGTCGCTTACTTGTAGCGGTAGACGATGCGCCCGCGGGTCAGGTCGTACGGCGAGAGTTCGACGACGACGCGGTCCTCCGGCAGGATGCGGATGTAGTGCTGCCGCATCTTGCCACTGATGTGAGCCAGCACCTTGTGACCGTTCGCGAGCTCCACCCGGAACATGGCGTTCGGCAGGGGCTCGATGACCCGACCCTCGATCTCGATGGCTCCGTCTTTTTTCGGCATGTCCTCCGCTGTCCTGACGTCGGTTGCTCCGGACGGCCCACAACGTCTTACACGGGCCCCCGACGGTGATCGGGTGCCCGCGCCAGCCGCGGCTCCGGCCCCACCGAAGCGCAGGGTGGGCATGCCGGAGTGGACGCTGTGCGCCGATCAGAAAGTGTACGCCCGCCTGCACGCCGCCGCCAAACCGGCCACCCACCAGGTCACCCGGCCGGAGTATTTCCCGCCCCGCCGGGGCCCGGAGTGACCGGGGTCACCTCCGCTGGCTGACCGCCGGGCCTACCCGACGGTCAGATCGCCGGCGAGTCGGCAGGCTGGCGGGCGGTCACGAGGTCGCCCAGGCGCGCCCGGCCGCCGTCGAACGCGGTCAGCACCCAGACCCCGTCCGGGAGCAGCGCCATCGAGTGCTCGACGTGCACCGCCATCGACCCGTCCCGGGTGACGACGGTCCAGCCGTCGGCCAGCTCGACCGTGCGGGGCGAGCCCATCGTGATCATGGGCTCGATGGCCAGCGCCATGCCCGGCACCAGCCGGGGGCCCTTGCCGGGCCGGCCGTGGTTGAGCACGTGCGGGTCCTGGTGCATCTCGGTGCCGATGCCGTGCCCGCCGTACCCGTCGACGATGCCGTACCGGCCGCCCCGGCGGACCGCGTTCTCCACCGCGTGCGAGATGTCGGTGAGCCGGCCCCGGCCGTTGGCCGCCCCGCGCGCCGCCGCGGCGATCCCGGCCCACATCGCGTCCTCGGCGACCGCGGCCATCTTCAGCAGCGCCGGGTCGACCTCCCCCACGCCCACCGTGACCGCCGCGTCGCCATGCCAGCCGTCGAGCACCGCGCCGCAGTCGATCGAGATCAGGTCGCCCTCCCGGAGCACCTGGGCGGGCGACGGGATCGCGTGCACCACCTGCTCGTTGACCGACGAGCAGATCGAGGCCGGGAAGCCGTGGTAGCCCTTGAACGACGGGACGGCCCCCGCCTCCCGGATGGTCGACTCGGCGATCGCGTCCAGGTCGGCGGTGCTGACCCCGGGGGCCACCGCCTCCCGCATCCGACGCAGCGCCTCGGCCACCACGAGGCCGGCGGCGCGCATCTTCTCGATCTGGTCGGGGGTCTTCAGCTGGATGTCCAGCTGGGGACGACGCATGGGGCCGTTACCTTTCGTCGCGCGGAGCAGCGGGGCACGTCGCACGTACCCCGCTGTTCGCACTCTATCCGCCGGGACCCCGGCATACGCCAGTCGCCGAACGACCGTTCGTCAGCCGCGGTACGACTGTTCGTCAGCCGCCGTACGAGCGCAGGGCGTCGATGGCGCGGACGGTGACGTCCTCCACCGGGCCGGTGGCGTCGATGCCCACCAGCTTGCCCTGGGCGCCGTAGTAGTCGACCAGCGGCGCGGTCTTGTCGGCGTACTCGCGCAGCCGGGCCGCGATCGTCTCGGGCTTGTCGTCGTCGCGCTGGAACAGCTCGGCGCCGCAGCGGTCGCAGATGCCGTCCCGGGTCGTCGCGTCGAACTCGACGTGCCAGATCTTGCCGCAGCCCCGGCAGGTGCGCCGGCCCGACAGCCGCCGGATCACCTCGTCGTCGTCGACGACCAGCTCCAGCACCAGGTCCAGCGCGGTGCCCAGGTCGGCGAGGAGCTTGTCCAGCGCGGCGGCCTGCGGCGTGGTGCGCGGGAAGCCGTCGAGCAGGAAGCCCTCCGAGGCGTCCGGCTCGGCGAGCCGGTCCCGGACCATGTTGATGGTCACCTCGTCCGGGACCAGCTTGCCCGCGTCCATGTAGCGCTTCGCCTCGACACCCAACGGCGTGCCCTGCGAGACGTTCGCCCGGAAGATGTCACCGGTCGAGATCTTCGGCACCGAGAGGTGAGCGGCGATGAACTCCGCCTGTGTGCCCTTGCCCGCCCCCGGCGGGCCAACCAGAACGAGTCGCATCTACCGCAGGAACCCTTCGTAGTTCCGCTGCATGAGTTGGCTCTCGATCTGCTTCACGGTCTCCAGACCGACGCCGACCATGATGAGCACAGCGGTGCCGCCGAACGGGAAGTTCTGGAACTGCTCGCTGTTCAGCCAGATGAAGAAGAAGTTCGGCAGGATCGAGACGATGCCCAGGTAGAGCGCGCCCGGCAGGGTGATCCGGCTGAGGATGAAGTCGAGGTAGTCGGCGGTCGGCTTGCCGGGGCGGATGCCCGGCACGAAGCCGCCGTACTTCTTCATGTTGTCCGCGACCTCGGTCGGGTTGAACGTGATCGACACGTAGAAGTACGTGAAGAAGATGATCAGCAGGAAGTAGATCGCGATGTGCAGCGGGCTCGACGGGTCGACCACGTTGTTCTGGATCCAGGCCTGGGTCTTGCCCGGGTTCGTCTGGTCGAAGAACTGGAGCGCCAGCTGCGGCAGGTAGAGCAGCGACGAGCCGAAGATGACCGGGATGACACCCGCCTGGTTGACCTTCAGCGGGATGTAGGTCGAGGTGCCGCCGTACATCCGCCGGCCGATCATCCGCTTGGCGTACTGCACCGGGATCCGGCGCTGCGCCTGCTCGATGAACGTGACCGCGGTGATGACCACCAGGACCAGCGCGAGCACCAGGAAGAACTTCCACCAGCCCTGCTGGGTCTTGATCCGCCAGCCCTCGCTGGGGAGGCGGGCCGCGATCGAGGTGAAGATCAGCACCGACATGCCGTTGCCGACGCCCCGGTCGGTGATCAGCTCGCCGAGCCACATCACCACGCCGGTGCCGGCGGTCATCGTCATGACCAGGATCGTGAGCGTCAGCCAGTCGGGGATGCCGGTGTCCCTGGGCACGATCGGGAACTGGTCGCACTGGTTGTTGAAGAGCTGCCCCGAGCGGGCCAGCGCCACGAACGTCGACGACTGGAGGATGCCCAGGCCGAGCGTGAGGTAGCGGGTGTACTGGGTGATCTTCGCCTGGCCGGCCTGGCCCTCCTTGCGGAGCTGCTCGAGCCGCGGGATGACCACGGTGAGCAGCTGCAGGATGATCGACGCTGTGATGTAGGGCATGATGCCCAGCGCGAAGACCGAGAGCTGCAGCAGCGCCCCGCCGGAGAAGAGGTCCAGCAGGTTCAGCACCCCGGTGTTCGCGCTGCCGATGGTGTCGAGGCACTTCTGGACGTTGCCGTACGAGACACCGGGGCTGGGCAGGGTGGCGCCGAGCCGGTAGACCGCGATGATGCCTACCGTGAACAGCAGCTTCTTGCGCAGGTCAGGCGTACGGAACGCACTGAGAAAGGCGGACAGCAACTTCTTCCTCCTGCGCGAGGCGGGCCGCCGGTGGTGGTCCCTGGCGGATCGGGGTGGGTGCCGGGCGAGCGCCCGATATCCATGGCTGGGATGGGAGCCTAACAGCCCCGTCCCGGTCCGGGCAGGTGTGCCCGGCTACATAAATCGAATCCGATATTACCCGGTGGTGACGCCCGGGGTAGACCGAGGCGCCCGCCCAGTCACGAAGAACTGAGCGGGCGCCACGAACACAGCCTTACAGCTCGGTGACCGAGCCACCGGCGGCGGTGATCTTCTCCTTGGCCGACGCGCTGAACGCCTGCGCCGACACCTGGAGGGACACGCCGTTCAGGTCGCCGGTGCCGAGCACCTTGACCGGGTGGCCCTTGCGGACCGCGCCGGCCTCGACCAGCTCCTGCGGGCCGACCTGGCCGCCGTTCGGGAACAGCTCGGCGAGCCTGTCCAGGTTGACCACCTGGAAGACCACCTTGAACTTGTTCTTGAAGCCCTTCATCTTCGGCAGGCGCATGTGGATGGGCATCTGCCCACCCTCGAACGCCGCCGAGATGTTCTTGCGGGCCTTGGAGCCCTTGGTGCCGCGACCGGCGGTCTTGCCCTTGGAGCCCTCACCGCGACCCACGCGGGTCTTCGCGGTCTTGGCACCGGGCGCCGGGCGCAGGTGGTGGACCTTGATCGTCATTACTCGACCTCCTCGACCTTCACGAGGTGGTTGACCGCGAAGATCATGCCCCGGATCTCGGGACGGTCCTCCTTGACCACCACGTCGTTGATCCGCTTCAGGCCGAGCGAACGCAGCGACTCACGCTGGTTGCGCTTGGCACCGATCTCGGACCGGAGCTGGGTGACCTTCAGGCGAGCCATCAGGACGCCACCCCCGCCCGCGACGCGAGCATCGCGGCCGGCGCGACGTCCTCGACCGGCAGGCCACGACGGGCAGCGACGGCCTCCGGGGACTCCAGCCCCTTCAGCGCCGCCACCGTGGCGTGGACGATGTTGATCGGGTTGGACGAGCCGAGGCTCTTGGAGAGCACGTCGTGGATGCCCGCGCACTCCAGCACGGCACGCACCGGGCCACCGGCGATGACACCCGTACCGGCGGAGGCCGGCTTGAGCAGCACCACGCCGGCGGCGGCCTCACCCGTCACCGGGTGCGGGATCGAGGAAGCGATCCGCGGCACCTTGAAGAAGTGCTTCTTGGCCTCCTCGACGCCCTTGGCGATCGCCGCGGGCACCTCCTTGGCCTTTCCGTAGCCCACGCCGACGGTGCCGTCGCCGTCGCCCACGATCACCAGGGCGGTGAAGCTGAAGCGACGACCACCCTTCACGACCTTGGCGACGCGGTTGATCGCGACGACCCGCTCGAGGTGCGGGGTCTTCTCGACGGGCGCGTTTCCGCGGCCGCCCTCACGGCGGTTGTCGCGGCGACCACCCTCGTTGCCACCGGACCCGCCGCCACGGCGCTGTTGACCTGGCATCAGCAGCCTTCCTTATCTCTCGTGACGGGGTTTCTAGAACTCGAGCCCGGCTTCGCGGGCGGCGTCGGCAAGCGCGGCGACCCGCCCCGCGTACCGGTTGCCACCGCGGTCGAAGACGACCTTCGAGACGCCGGCGGCCTTGGCCCGCTCGGCGAGCAGAGCACCGACCTTGCCGGCCAGGGCGCTCTTGTCGCCCTCGGTGCCGCGCAGCGACGCGTCGAGGGTCGAGGCCGACGCCAGGGTGTGACCCTTGGTGTCGTCGACGACCTGCGCGACGATGTGACGCAGCGACCGGGTGACGACCAGCCGGGGACGCTCGGCGGTGCCGCTGACGTTCTTGCGGACCCGGAAGTGTCGACGCGCACGGCCGACGGCGCGCTTGGCGGCGACGCCGCGGCGACGCTTGAGCAGCGTGGCGCTCACTTCTTACCTGCCTTTCCGGCCTTACGACGAATGACCTCGCCCTGGTACTTCACGCCCTTGCCCTTGTAGGGCTCCGGCGGGCGGATCTTCCGGATGTTGGCGGCGACCTCGCCGACGAGCTGCTTGTCGATGCCGGCCACGTGGAACACGGTCGGCTTCTCCACCGTGAAGGTGATGCCGTCCGGCGCGGGGACCAGCACCGGGTGCGAGAACCCGAGCGCGAACTCCAGGTCCTTGCCCTTGGCCGTGACCCGGTAACCGGTGCCGGCGATCTCCAGGCTCTTGCGGTGGCCCTCGGTCACGCCGACGATCATGTTGGCGATCAGGGTGCGGCTCAGGCCGTGCAGTTCCTTGGCCTTGCGCTCGTCGTTCGGCCGGTTGACCTGAAGCTGACCGTCCTCGGCCCGCTCGGCGGTGATCGGCTCGGCGAGCACGTGCGTGAGCTCGCCCTTCGGGCCCTTGACCTTGACGGCCTGGCCGTCGATCGTGATGTCGACGCCGGCAGGCACCGGGATCGACTTACGTCCAATACGCGACATTTCTACCTGTCTCCCGTTACCAGACGAAGGCGAGGACTTCCCCGCCAACGCTCCGCTTGCGGGCCTGCCGGTCGGTGAGCAGCCCCTGGGACGTCGAAATGATCGCCACGCCCAGCCCGCCGAGCACCCGCGGGAGCCCGTCCGACTTGGCGTACACCCGGAGACCGGGCTTGGACACGCGCTTGATGCCGGCCAGGCTCCGCTCGCGGTTCTGGCCGTACTTCAGCTCGACGACCAGTCGCTTGCCGACGGCGCCCTCCTCGGGCTCCTCGACCGACCAGGTGGCGATGTAGCCCTCGGACTTCAGGACCTCGGCGATGTTCGCCTTGATCTTGGAGTAGGGCATCGTCACCCGGTCGTGGTACGCCTGGTTGGCGTTACGCAGACGCGTGAGCATGTCTGCGATCGGGTCGGTCATCGTCATGGATTTCGTCAGCCTTTCTCGCCGGGGTTCCCGGGGCGGTCAGCCCCGGGCCTACGGCGAAGAGCAATACATGATCGGTGCAAGGGGGCCCCGGCCGGCAGCCGGGGCGCGGTCGCCCTTACCAGGAAGCCTTGGACACGCCCGGCAGCTCACCGCGGTGGGCCATCTCCCGGATGCAGACCCGGCAGAGACCGAACTTGCGGTAGACCGCCTTGGGACGCCCGCACCGCTGGCAGCGGGTGTACGCGCGAACCGAGAACTTCGGCTTCGCGGCCGCCTTGAGGATCAGCGCCTTCTTGGCCATCTCAGTTCTCCTTGAACGGGAAGCCCAGGAGCTTGAGCAGCGCCCGGCCCTCGTCGTCGGTCGTGGCGGTCGTGACCACCGTGATGTCCATGCCCCGCTGGCGATCGATCTTGTCCTGGTCGATCTCGTGGAACACCGACTGCTCGGTCAGGCCGAACGTGTAGTTGCCGTGCCCGTCGAGCTTGCGCCCGTCCAGCCCGCGGAAGTCGCGGATACGCGGCAGCGCGATGGAGAGCAGGCGGTCCAGGAACTCCCACATCCGGTCGCCGCGGAGGGTGACCTTCGCGCCGATCGGCATGCCCTCGCGGAGCTTGAACTGCGCGATGGACTTGGTCGCCCGCCGCACCTGCGGCTTCTGGCCGGTGATGGTGGCCAGGTCCCGGACGGCGCCGTCGATCAGCTTGGCGTCCCGGGCGGCCTCGCCGACACCCATGTTCACGACGATCTTGACCAGCCGCGGCACCTGCATGGGGTTGCCGTAGTTGTGCTGCTCCTGCAGCTTGGCCACGATCTCGTTGCGGTACCGCTCCTTGAGGCGCGGCATGGTCTTGGTTTCGGTAGCCGTGGTCATCACAGGTCCTTACCGGTGCTACGCGCGATGCGGACCTTCTGGCCGTTGTCGTCGATCCGGTACCCGACGCGGGTCGGGTTCCCGTCGGAGTCCACGACCATCACGTTGGAGACGTGGATCGGAGCCTCCTGGGTGACGATGCCGCCGGTCTTGGCGCCACGCTGGGTGGTGCTGATGCGGGTGTGCTTCTTGACCCGGTTCACGCCCTCGACCAGGACCTTGTCCTGCCGCGGGTAGGCCGCGATGACCTTGCCCTTGGCGCCCTTGTCCTTGCCGGCGATGACGACGACCGTGTCGCCCTTCTTGACCTTCACGGTCACAACACCTCCGGCGCGAGGGAAATGATCTTCATGAACCGCTTGTCCCGCAGCTCCCGACCCACGGGGCCGAAGATACGGGTACCGCGCGGGTCCCCACCGTCCTTGATGATGACGGCGGCGTTCTCGTCGAAGCGGATGTACGAGCCGTCCGGCCGCCGCTTCTCCTTGGCGGTGCGGACGACGACGGCCTTGACGACGTCGCCCTTCTTCACACCGGCACCCGGGATCGCGTCCTTGACCGTGGCCACGATGACGTCGCCGATGCTCGCGTAGCGCCGACCGGAGCCACCGAGAACCCGGATGCACAGGATCTCCCGGGCACCCGTGTTGTCGGCGACGCGCAGTCGCGACTCCTGCTGAATCACGTCTATCTCCTATGTCTGCCGGTTCTCCGGCCGCCTGCCGCGGCCGGAGCCTGGCGGAACCTGCGCCCGGCTGACGCCGGGCGAGCTCGAGCCTTCGCTACTTGGCCTTTTCCAGGATCTCCACGAGCCGCCACCGCTTGGTGGCGGACAGCGGCCGGGTCTCCATGATCAGGACCCGGTCGCCGATGCCGGCGGCGTTCTGCTCGTCGTGCACCTTCAGCTTGCTGGTACGGCGCATGATCTTGCCGTACAGCGCGTGCTTGACCCGGTCCTCGACCTCGACGACGACGGTCTTTTCCATCTTGTCGCTGACCACGAGGCCCTCACGCACCTTGCGGCGGGCCCGCGCGGCGGCGGTGGTGGCGGTGTTCTCACTCATGACGCAGTCACCTCAGTCGGCGCGGCCGAGAGACCCAGCTCGCGCTCACGCATGATCGTGTAGATCCGGGCGATCTCCCGACGGATGACCTGCAACCGCCGGTTGTTGTCCAGCTGACCGGTTGCGGCCTGCACGCGGAGGTTGAACAGCTCCGCCTTGGCCTCGCGCAGCTTCGTGACCAGCTCCTCCTCGGAGAGCTCACGCAGCTCGGAGGCCTTAACGCCCGCTGCCATCAGGATTCACCCACTTCGCGCGTAACAATGCGGCACTTCATCGGGAGCTTGTGGATCGCGCGACGCATCGCCTCTCGCGCGATCTGCTCGTTGGGGAAGGACATCTCGAACAGGATCCGCCCCGGCTTGACGTTGGCGACCCACCACTCGGGCGAGCCCTTGCCGGAACCCATCCGGGTCTCGGCCGGCTTCTTGGTCAGGGCCTGGTCCGGGAAGATCGAGATCCAGACCTTGCCGCCACGCTTGATGTGACGGGTCATCGCGATACGCGCCGACTCGATCTGCCGGTTCGTCACGTACGCCGGCTCGAGAGCCTGGATCCCGAACTCGCCGAACACCACGCGGTTGCCACCCTTGGACGCGCCGTGGCGGTCCGGGTGGTGCGGCTTGCGGAAGCCCTTCGGGGGCTTGCGCGGCATCAGCATCTGTCAGCCCTCCTGCTGCGTTTCTGCCGCGGCGGCGACGGCGGACGTGTCCACCGGCTCGCCACTCGGCGTCTCGGCCTGCTGCGCGATGGTGGTCGCGGCAGCCCGGCCGGCCTCGGTGCCGCCGGCGGTCGTGCCGGACGAACCGGACCGACCACGGCGCGGCCGCTCGGGGCGGTCGCCGCGCTCACGGCGCGGGCGCGACGGAGCCTCGGCCGGAGCCTCCCGGCCCGGCACCGCGTCGCCCTTGTAGATCCAGACCTTCACGCCGATCCGGCCGAAGGTGGTACGGGCCTCGAAGAAGCCGTACTCGATGTTGGCCCGCAGCGTGTGCAGCGGGACCCGGCCCTCGCGGTAGAACTCGGTCCGGCTCATCTCGGCGCCACCGAGGCGGCCCGAGACCTGCACCCGGATGCCCTTGCAGACCGGGTTCTTCATCGCCGACTGCATCGCCTTGCGCATGGCCCGACGGAAGCTGACCCGGCTGGAGAGCTGCTCGGCGACGCCCTGGGCGACCAGCTGCGCGTCCGACTCGGGGTTCTTCACCTCGATGATGTTCAGCTGCACCTGCTTGCCGGTGAGCTTCTCCAGCTCGCCGCGGATCCGGTCGGCCTCCGCGCCCTTACGGCCGATGACGATGCCCGGCCGGGCGGTGTGGATGTCGACGCGGACCCGGTCCCGGGTGCGCTCGATGTCGACCTTGGAGATGCCGGCCCGCTCGAGACCCTTGGACATCATCCGGCGGATCTTGACGTCCTCGCCGATGTAGTCCTTGTAGAGCTTGTCCGCGAACCAGCGGGACTTCCAGTCGGTCGAGATGCCGAGCCGGAACCCGGTGGGGTGAACCTTCTGACCCATTACTCGGCACCCTCCGTCGTGCTCTGCGCTTCCGCCGGCTCGGCCTGCTTCGCCGGGGCCGCCTTCTTCGCCGCCGCCTTCTTCGGCGCGGCCGGCGCCACCGCCTCGACCGCCACGGTGATGTGGCAGGTGCGCTTGCGGATCCGGTACGCCCGGCCCTGCGCCCGCGGCCGGAACCGCTTCATCGTCGGGCCCTCGTCGACGAACGCCTCGCTGACGAGCAGCGCGTCGGGGTCCAGCCGCTCGTTGTTCTCCGCGTTGGCGATCGCGCTAGCGAGCACCTTGTACACCTGCTCGCTCGCAGCCTGCGGCGCGAACTGCAGCACCGTGAGCGCCTCCTTCGCGGGCAGGCCGCGGACGAGGTTGACCACCCGGCGCGCCTTCATCGGCGAGATGCGCACGTGCCGCGCAACCGCCCGCGCGCCCGGAAGCACCGGAGCGTCGCCCTTTCCTGGCATCGCTGTAACCCCTTGTTCCTCTATCCGTATGCCCGCGGCTCAGCGCCGGCGGCTCTTCCGGTCGTCCTTCTCGTGACCCTTGAAGGTGCGGGTCAGCGCGAACTCGCCGAGCTTGTGCCCGACCATCGCCTCGGTGACGAACACCGGGACGTGCTTGCGTCCGTCGTGCACGGCGATCGTGTGGCCGAGCATCTCGGGGATGATCGTCGAGCGCCGCGACCAGGTCTTGATGACGTTCTTCGAGCCCTTGTCGTTCTGCGTCTCCACCTTCTTGAGCAGGTGGTCGTCGACGAACGGGCCCTTCTTCAGGCTGCGAGGCATGTCTTATCTCCCTCAGCCGCGCTTACGCGTGGCGTAGCGGCGGCGGACGATCAGCCGGTCGCTCGGCTGGCCCTTACGACGGGTGCGGCCCTCGGGCTTACCCTGCGGGTTGACCGGGTGGCGACCACCGGAGGTCTTGCCCTCACCACCACCGTGCGGGTGGTCGACCGGGTTCATGGCGACACCACGGACGGTCGGGCGCTTGCCCTTCCACCGCATCCGGCCGGCCTTGCCCCAGTTGATGTTCGACTGGTCGGCGTTGCCGATCTCACCGACGCTGGCGCGGCAGCGCACGTCGACCCGCCGGATCTCGCCGGACGGCATACGCAGGGTCGCGTACGCACCCTCCCGGCCGAGCAGCTGGATGCCGACGCCGGCCGAGCGGGCCAGCTTGGCGCCGCCGCCCGGACGAAGCTCCACGTTGTGGATCGTCGTACCGACCGGGATGTTGCGCAGCGGCAGGTTGTTGCCGGGCTTGATGTCGGCGCCCGGACCGGACTCGACCACGTCGCCCTGCTTCAGGTCCTTCGGCGCGATGATGTACCGCTTCTCGCCGTCGGCGTAGTGCAGCAGCGCGATGCGCGCGGTGCGGTTCGGGTCGTACTCGATGTGCGCGACCTTCGCCGGCACGCCGTCCTTGTCGACCCGCTTGAAGTCGATCAGACGGTACTGGCGCTTGTGGCCGCCACCGTGGTGCCGCGTGGTGATCCGGCCGTGGGCGTTACGCCCGCCCTTCTTCGGCAGCGGGACCAGCAGCGACTTCTCGGGCGTCGACCGGGTGATCTCGGCGAAGTCGGCGACGCTCGAGCCACGCCGGCCCGGCGTCGTCGGCTTGTACTTACGGATAGCCATTGTCTACACCCCTCAGCTGACCGGGCCGCCGAAGGCCTCGATACGGTCACCGTCAGCCAGCTTCACGATCGCCCGCTTGGTGGCCTTGCGCTGACCGAAGCCGGTCTTGGTGCGCTTGCGCTTGCCCTCGCGGTTGAGCGTGTTGACCGTCAGGACGCGGACGTTGAAGATCTGCTGGATAGCGATCTTGATCTCGGTCTTGTTGGCGTCCGGGTGCACCAGGAAGGTGTACCAGTTCCGGTTCAGCTCGCTGTAGCTCTTCTCCGAGACGACCGGCGCGATGATGACGTCACGCGGATCGGCGATCGTGCTCACTTGTCACCCTCCTCGGTGGTCTCGGCCGGCACACCCAGGAACTCGTCCAGGGCGTCCTTGGTGAAGACCACGTCGTCGGCCACCAGCACGTCGTACGTGTTGAGCTGGCCGGCCTCGATCAGGTGCACCCGCGGCTCGTTGCGCAGCGACACCCAGTTCAGCTCGTCGGTGCTGCTCAGCACGACCAGGACGCGCCGCGCCTCGGTCAGCTTGGCCAGCGTGGCCAGGGCGGCCTTGGTCGACGGCTTCTCGCCCGAGACGAACGCCTCGACGACGTGCACCTGGCCGGCGCGGGCCCGGTCGGAGAGGGCGCCACGCAGGGCGGCGGCCTTCATCTTCTTCGGGGTCCGCTGGCTGTAGTCGCGCGGCACCGGGCCGTGGACCACGCCACCGCCGGCGAACTGCGGCGCGCGGATCGAGCCCTGGCGGGCCCGACCGGTGCCCTTCTGCTTGTACGGCTTCTTGCCGCCACCGGCGACCTCGCCGCGGGTCTTGGTCTTGTGCGTGCCCTGCCGGGCGGCCGCGAGCTGGGCCACCACGACCTGGTGCATCAGCGCGATGTTGGCCTGGACGTCGAAGACGTCGGCGGGCAGCTCGACGGTGCCGCTCTTCGCGCCTTCGACGTTGAGCACGTCAACGGTGGTCACTTGGCCGCACCGCCCTTCTTCGCCTTGACCTTGGCCGCGGTGCGGACCAGGACCAGCGCGCCCTTCGGGCCGGGGATGGCGCCGCGGACGAGCAGGAGGTTGTTCTCGGTGTCGACCGCCTGGACGGTCAGGTTCTGGACGGTGTAGCGGACGCCACCCATCCGACCCGCCATCCGGGTGCCCTTGAAGACGCGACCCGGGGTGGCGCAGGCGCCGATCGAGCCCGGCGAGCGGTGCTTGCGCTCGACACCGTGGCTGGCGCGCAGACCGTGGAAGCCGTGCCGCTTCATCGGGCCGGCGTAGCCCTTGCCCTTGGTCTTGCCGGTGACGTCGATGGTGACGCCCACCGGGAACTGCTCGACCGTGACCTCCTGGCCCAGCGAGTAGTCCGCGGCGTCCGTGGTGCGCAGCTCGACGATGTGCCGGCGCGGCGCCACGTCCGCCTTCGCGTAGTGCCCGCTGACCGGCTTCTTGACCTTGCGCGGGTCGATGGTGCCGTACGCGAGCTGGACCGCGGAGTAACCGTCCTTCTCGGCGCTACGAACCTGGCTGACGACGCACGGGCCGGCCTGAACCACGGTCACGGGCACAACCTTGTTGTTGTCCCAGACCTGGGTCATGCCGAGCTTGGCGCCCAGGATCCCCTTGACTTGCCTGTCCATTTGTCCGGTCCCTACAGCTTGATCTCGATGTCGACGCCAGCCGGCAGGTCGAGGCGCATGAGCGAGTCGACCGTCTTCGGGGTCGGGTCGATGATGTCGATCAGCCGCTTGTGCGTACGCATCTCGAAGTGCTCGCGCGAGTCCTTGTACTTGTGCGGCGAGCGGATAACGCAGAAACGGTTGATCTCCGTGGGCAGCGGCACCGGGCCAGCGACCTGCGCCCCGGTACGCGTCACCGTCTCGACGATCTTCCGAGCCGAGGAGTCGACGACCTCGTGGTCATAGGCCTTGAGCCGGATGCGGATCTTCTGTCCCGCCATGGTGGCTTCTGTTCCTTCTCTCGATGCCGCTGTGTTGCGGGCGCCTGCACCGGCTGGTGCAGGCCCACTTCCGCCGACCCCCGCGGTCGGGCGTGTCGCGCCCTCGGACCAGGCTCCGCCCCGGGACCCCGGAGCTCTGCTGGCCATGCGGTGGGTCAATGACGCCGATCGCGTTCACCGCGACCCGGACGCCGTGCGAGGGTGGTTGGCCGCCCAGTGGCAGGCCAACCACCCTACGCGCGACTGTTCAACGACCCGGAGGTCCAGCGGATGCCGGACACGGGCGAAGAACTGCCGTTACGCAACCTGACTAGTATGCCGCACGACCGGCGGCGACGCTAATCGGGGTTACCCACTTCACCCAGTTCACTTGACGATCTTGGTGACCCGACCCGCGCCGACCGTACGGCCACCCTCCCGGATCGCGAACTTGAGGTTCTCCTCCATCGCGATGGGCTGGATGAGCTTGACGCTCATCGTGGTGTTGTCGCCCGGCATGACCATCTCGGTGCCCTCGGGCAGCGTGACGACGCCGGTGACGTCCGTGGTGCGGAAGTAGAACTGCGGGCGGTAGTTCTGGAAGAACGGGGTGTGCCGGCCGCCCTCCTCCTTGGAGAGGATGTAGACCGTCGCCTCGAACTCCGTGTGCGGAGTCGTGGTGCCCGGCTTGATGACGACCATGCCGCGCTCGACGTCCTCGCGCTTGGTGCCACGCAGCAGGAGACCGACGTTCTCACCCGCGCGCGCGTCGTCCAGGGTCTTCCGGAACATCTCGATCGCGGTGACCTTGGTCTTGAAGCCCTTCTCGCGGATGCCGACGACCTCGACGTCCTCGTTCGGGAGCAGCACGCCACGCTCGACACGACCGGTGACGACGGTGCCACGACCGGTGATCGTGAAGACGTCCTCGACGGGCATGAGGAACGGCTTCTCGGTCTCGCGCTCCGGCTGCGGGATCGCGGTGTCGACCGCGTTCATCAGCTCGAGCAGCTTCTCGGTCCAGACCGGGTCGCCCTCGAGCGCCTTCAGCGCGGAGACCTGCACGACCGGCAGGTCGTCGCCCGGGTACTCCTGCGAGGAGAGCAGCTCGCGGACCTCGAGCTCGACGAGCTCCAGGAGCTCGGCGTCGTCGACCATGTCGCTCTTGTTGAGCGCCACGACGATGTACGGCACACCGACCTGACGGGCCAGCAGCACGTGCTCGCGGGTCTGCGGCATCGGGCCGTCGGTCGCCGCCACCACCAGGATCGCGCCGTCCATCTGCGCGGCACCGGTGATCATGTTCTTGATGTAGTCGGCGTGCCCGGGGCAGTCGACGTGCGCGTAGTGCCGCGCCTCGGTCTGGTACTCGACGTGCGCGATGGAGATCGTGATGCCGCGGGCCTTCTCCTCCGGCGCCTTGTCGATCTCGTCGAACGGGGTGTACGGGTTCAGGTCCGGGAACTGGTCGTGCAGGACCTTGGTGATGGCCGCCGTCAGCGTCGTCTTACCGTGGTCGATGTGACCAATGGTGCCGATGTTGACGTGCGGCTTAGTCCGCTCGAACTTCGCCTTCGCCACTGGTGTCCTCCTGTGGACTTCTTGGTTCTTCTCGCCCCGGCACGCCAGGTAGGCGCTTAGGACTCTGTCGACAGCCTTTCCGGCCGTGCGGCCGGGAAGCTTTTGTGGGCTCTGCGGCGATGAAGCCTACAGGCCCGGTCTCACACAACCCGACCGAGGTGGCCGCGGGCGGGAGTCCCTCCCGCGACCAGCCCCGGTTCATCGGATCAGCTCAGGCGAGCGTCACTCACCAGTCGCCTTGGCGATGATCTCCTTGGCCACCGAGGCCGGAATCTCGGCGTAGGAGTCGAACTGCATGCTGTAGCTGGCCCGGCCCTGGGTCTTCGACCGCAGGTCGCCGACGTAGCCGAACATCTCCGACAGCGGCACCAGCGCCCTCACGATGCGGGTGCCGCTGCGCTCCTCCATCGCCTGGATGATGCCACGGCGGGAGTTGAGGTCGCCGATGACGTCACCCATGTTCTCCTCAGGAGTGGTGACCTCGACGGACATCACCGGCTCCAACAGCGCCGGGTCGGCCTTGCGGGCCGCCTCCTTCAGCGCCATCGAGCCAGCGATCTTGAACGCCATCTCGGACGAGTCGACCTCGTGGTACTGGCCGTCCACCAGCGTCAGCTTGACACCCACCAGCGGGAAGCCGGCGAGGATGCCGTACTGCATGGCGTCCTGGGCGCCCGCGTCCACCGACGGGATGAACTCCCGGGGGATACGGCCACCGGTGACGGCGTTCGCGAACTCGTAGGTCGGCGAGTCGTTGTCCAGCGGCAGCGGCTCCAGGCTGATGATGACCCGGGCGTACTGGCCGGAACCACCGGTCTGCTTCTTGTGGGTGAACTCGACCTTCTCCACCTTGCGGCGGATGGTCTCGCGGTACGCCACCTGCGGCTTGCCGATGTTCGCCTCGACGTTGAACTCGCGGCGCATCCGGTCGACCAGGATGTCCAGGTGGAGCTCGCCCATGCCGGAGATGACCGTCTGGCCGGTCTCGTCGTCCAGCTTGACGCGGAAGGTCGGATCCTCCTCGGCCAGCCGCTGGATGGCGGTGCTGAGCTTCTCCTGGTCGGCCTTGGTCTTCGGCTCGATGGCGACCTCGATGACCGGCTCCGGGAACGTCATCGACTCCAGGATGACCGGGTTCGCCGGGTCGCACAGCGTGTCGCCGGTGGTGGTCTGCTTGAGACCCTGCACCGCGATGATGTCGCCAGCCTGGGCCGAGCCGCGCTCTTCCCGCTTGTTGGCGTGCATCTGGTAGATCTTGCCGATGCGCTCCTTGCGGTCCTTGGTGGAGTTGACCACCTGGGACCCGGACTCGACCACGCCGGAGTAGACCCGGACGTAGGTGAGCTTGCCGAGGTGCTTGTCGGTCTGGATCTTGAAGGCGAGACCGGAGAACGGCTCCTTCTTCGACGGCTTCCGCTGCAGCGGCGTCTCGCCGTCGGTCGCGGTGCCCTCGATGGCCGGGATGTCCAGCGGCGACGGCAGGAAGTCGACCACGGCGTCGAGCATGGGCTGGACGCCCTTGTTCTTGAACGCCGAGCCGCAGAGCACCGGGTTGGCCTTGCCGGCGATCGTGGCACGCCGGATGGCGGCCTTGATCTCCTCGACGGAGATCTCCTCGCCCTCCAGGTACTTCTCCATCACCGCGTCGTCGACGTCGGCCAGGGTCTCCATCAGCTTCTCGCGCCACTCCGCGGCGGAGTCGGCGAGGTCGGCCGGGATCTCCTCGATCGCGTAGTCCTCACCCTTCTGGGTCTCCCCGCGCCAGGTGAGGGCGCGCATGCCGATCAGGTCGACGACGCCGATGTGGTCGCCCTCCAGCCCGATCGGGATCTGGAGCACGAGCGGGGTGGCGTTCAGCCGGTCGATCATCATCTGGACGCAGCGGAAGAAGTCCGCGCCGGTGCGGTCGAGCTTGTTGACGAAGCACATCCGCGGGACGTTGTACTTGTCGGCCTGACGCCAGACGTTCTCCGTCTGCGGCTCCACGCCGGCCACGCCGTCGTAGACCGCGACCGCACCGTCCAGCACCCGCAGCGACCGCTCGACCTCGACCGTGAAGTCGACGTGACCGGGCGTGTCGATGATCTGGATCGTGTGGCCCTTCCACTCACACTTGGTGGCAGCGGAGGTGATGGTGATACCACGCTCCTGCTCCTGCTCCATCCAGTCCATGACGGCAGCGCCCTCGTGGACCTCACCGATCTTGTACGTGATACCGGTGTAGAAGAGGATCCGCTCGGTGGTAGTGGTCTTACCGGCATCGATGTGCGCCATGATGCCGATGTTGCGTACGTTGGCGAGCGCGTCTGCGGCGGCCACTTCAATCCCTACTTATCGTCGTCTCGACACAACTGGTGGTGGTTCCGACGCCACGTGGGCGCCGGAACCAGATGTGTTACCAGCGGTAGTGCGCGAAGGCCTTGTTCGACTCGGCCATCTTGTGCGTGTCCTCGCGCCGCTTGACGGCGGCGCCGAGGCCGTTGCTCGCGTCCAGCAGCTCGTTCATCAGCCGCTCGACCATGGTCTTCTCGCGCCGGGCGCGAGAGTAGGTGACCAGCCAGCGCAGGCCCAGGGTGGTCGCCCGGGCCGGGCGGACCTCGACCGGGACCTGGTAGGTGGCGCCACCGACACGGCGGCTGCGCACCTCGAGGGTCGGCTTGACGTTGTCCATCGCCCGCTTCAGGGTGACGACCGGGTCGGTGCCGGACTTCTCGCGGCAGCCCTCCAGGGCCGCGTACACGATGCGCTCGGCGAGCTGGCGCTTGCCGCGCAGCAGGATCTTGTTCACCAGCTGGGTGACCAACGGCGAGTTGTACACCGGGTCAGCGACCAGCGGCTTCCGCGGAGCGGGTCCCTTACGCGGCATCTCAGCTCTTCTCCTTCTTCGCGCCGTAACGGCTGCGCGCCTGCTTGCGGTTGCGGACACCCTGGGTGTCCAGCGAACCGCGGACGATCTTGTAACGCACGCCGGGAAGGTCCTTCACCCGGCCGCCGCGGACGAGCACGATGGAGTGCTCCTGGAGGTTGTGACCCACGCCCGGGATGTAGGCGGTCACCTCGATCTGGCTGCTGAGCTTGACACGAGCGACCTTGCGCAGCGCCGAGTTCGGCTTCTTCGGGGTGGTGGTGTACACGCGGGTGCACACGCCGCGCCGCTGAGGGGAACCCTTCAGCGCCGGGGTCTTGGTCTTGCTCGTCTTCGCCTGGCGGCCCTTTCGGACCAGCTGCTGGATCGTGGGCACCGGGTTTCTCCGCTCCCTTCGGCCGCCTTCCGGCGACCGCGCCGTCTGCTCGTAGCCATCCCTCGTGGAAAGGCTCTCCTACATTCCGGCCAGGGCCACCTTGCGGAGGTCCCGGCACCCGCGGTCGGGCGTGTCGCCCGGCTCACGGTCCCGGTGCCGTCGCTCGCGCGCGCACCGGATTTCTGTCACCGGCACACGGTCACCGCGCGCCGGGTCTTTTGGCTCTGTCGTGCTGCCGCGTGATCACCGGGAACCGGGTCCGACGCACGCACGAGTTGCCCGGGCGAGCCCGGGCACAAGGGGAAAGAGTACCTATCACAGCCGCACAGGTCAAAACGGAGAGGTACCGGAGATCAGCGTCACCGCCCTGCCGGCCGAACCGTCGCGCCTGCCCACCCGCGATGGGCACCTACGGAAACAAGTGTAACGGCTACCGCCGCACCCGGCCCGTCGGCCCTCACCGGAGCCGCCATGTCGGCGACATGGCGGTATCCCGGCACCCACGACCCCGCCATGTCGCCGACATGGTGTCGATCAACCCGGGCCACACCCGGCCACACGCGAGAACGGGCCGGGCAGAGGCCGAGACCGGGGCAGAGGCCAGGCAGAGAGCGGGCGGGGGACTCTATCCCAGGGCGAGCAGCAGCCCCAGGCCCAGACCCAGCAGGCTGAGCACCACGCCGGCCACGCCGCAGCTGATCCCGGCCACCGCCAGGCCCTGGCCGGTGAAGTGCACCGCCGGCGGGGGTGCCGGGCGGCGGATCTGCCGCCTGCCGAGCAGACCGGCCACCACGGCAGCCGTGCCCGCCAACAGCCCAAGGACCGTGAACACACCGGCGGCCCACGCCCCCTGGGTGCCCGCGGTCGCCCCGAGGCAGATCACCAGGAGCGACACCAGGGCGGAGGCGATGCCCGCGACCAGGGAGCCGATCGCGAGCCCGGATGTCACCGGGGGGACGTCGAGATGCACCACGCCGAACGGGGTGCCCGGCACCGGGTCGACCCGCTTGGGCGGCCGGGCCGCCTCCCTCGGCGGCGGGGGCACCGCCCCCCAGGCGGCACCCGACCCGCCCCAGGCACCGCCCGACACCTGCCCCGGTTGGCCGCCCGGCACCCGGCCTGGGTAGCCAGCCGGCACATGGCCCGGTTGGCCGCCCGGCACCTGGCCCGGGTAGCCAGCCGGCACATGGCCCGGTTGGCCGCCCGGCACCTGGCCCGGGTAGCCAGCCGGCACATGGCCCGGGTAGCCGCCCGGCACATGGCCTGGATAGCCGCCCGGCTGGGCCGTGACGGGGTGCTGCCCCGACCAGGGAACGGGGCCCGACTGCCCCCCGGCCACCGGCTGCGGGACGGGGCCCGACTGCGGCCCGGCCACCGGCTGCGGGCCGGGACCTGGTCGCCCCCCGGCCACCGGCTGCGGGACGGGGCCCGACTGCGGCCCGGCCACCGGCTGCGGGCCGGGACCTGGTTGCCCCCCGGCCACCGGCTGCGGGACGGGGCCAGGTTGCCCGGCGGGACCTGGTTGCCCGGCAGGATTCGGTTGCCCCGCGGGTCCCAACTGCGCGGGCGAAACCGACTGTGCCGTGGGAGACGACTGTGGGGCGAAGCCCGACGACGCGGCGGAAACCGGCGGCGCAGGGAATGCCGACGGCCCAGGGGAAGCCGGCCACTCGGCGGAAGCCGGCGACGCCGAGGGACCCGGCGGCGCTGCGGGGACCGGTTGTGGCCCGGAACTCGGCTGCGCGGCGTCGCCGGCCGCCGGGGCGGGACCGAACTGCGGCGGGGAGCCAGCCGCCGGGCCGGGACCGGGCCCGGGGAACGGATCGGGCTGCGGGAACGCGCCGGCGGAGGGCACGGTGCTCCCGTTCGGCGGGGAGGCCGACGACGGGGCGTGCTCGCTGGGGGCGTCCGGTGTCGGGGGGCCGGTGCCGGTGGCGGGCCGGGCCCAGGGGCTCTCCTCCGACGCCGCCGGCGACCCCGCCGGATCCGGGAGCGCGGCGGATCCCTCCGCCGACTCGCCCGAGGGCCGCGCCGGTTCCGTCACGAGGGCCTCCTGTCACCGATCGTCGTCCACCGCCGTGCGGCGGACACCGGCCAGGCTACCGTCGCCCGGCCAACCCCGTGGGCGCGCGTCGACGCCTCCCCCGCCGGGGCGATCAGTCCACGTTCGGGGCGTAGTCGTGCCCGAACGGCGCGCCCGCCACTCCCACCAGGCCGATCACCAGGGCCGCCACCACGGCCGCCGCGACCAGGACCAGCCCGGCCCAGGCCAGCCGCTCCCCGCGCCGCAGCCAGGCCGCGCCGGTGAGGAAGCCCCCCGAGGCGTACGCCTCGCGGCGGGCCTGCCGGGCCAGCACGAGAGCGAGCGTGGCCGGCACCACCCCGCCGACGAAGATCCCGGTCAGCGCGCCCATCAGGCCGAGCGCGAAGACCGCCCGGGCCTTGCTGGAGCGCACCGGGTCGGGGTCGAGCGGATGGCGTGCCCCGTGCGGGGCGACGGGCACCTGCCCGGGTGCGATCGTCATGCCCTCCATCATGCCCGCCCCCCGCGACGATCCCAGCCGACCACGGGGAGATGGCGGTATCCCAAGCGTGCAACCCCGCCACGTCGGCGACATGGCGGGGTCGCGCCTGGCCCGACGCGACGAGGCCCCCGGCGGTGCGCCGGGGGCCTCGTCGTCAGTGCGTGATCTAGCGGTACGACCCGAAGTCGAAGTCGTCCAGCGGCACGGCCTGCCCGCTGGCCGGCCCGAAGCCGTAGTCGGTCTCCGGGTATCCGGTCATCGAGTAGACCTTGGCCTTGGCCTCCTCGGTCGGCTCGACCCGGACGTTGCGGTACTTGCTGATGCCCGTACCGGCCGGGATGAGCTTACCGATGATCACGTTCTCCTTGAGGCCGATCAGCGAGTCGCTGCGGGCGTGGATCGCCGCGTCCGTCAGCACCCGGGTGGTCTCCTGGAAGGAGGCCGCCGACAGCCAGGAGTCCGTGGCCAGCGAGGCCTTGGTGATGCCCATCAGCACGGGGCGACCGGCGGCGGGCTCGCCACCCTCGCCGACGAGCCGGCGGTTCTCCGACTCGAACAGCGCCCGGTCGACCAGCACGCCCGGCAGGAACTCGGTCGAGCCGGAGTCGATGACCGTCACCCGCTTGAGCATCTGGCGGATGATGATCTCGATGTGCTTGTCGTGGATGAGCACGCCCTGCGAGCGGTAGACCTCCTGGACCTCCTGGGTCAGGTGGACCTGGACCGCGCGCGGGCCGAGGATGCGCAGCAGCTCGTGCGGGTCGATGGTGCCCTCGGTGAGCTTCTCGCCGACCTCGACGTGGTCGCCGTCGTGGGCCCGCAGCCGGACCCGCTTGGAGATCTTGTCGTAGACGATCTCGTCGGAGCCGTCGTCCGGCACCACGATGATCTTCCGCGACCGCTCGCCGTCCTCGATCCGGATCCGGCCCGGGGTGTCGGCGATGGGCGCCTTGCCCTTCGGGACGCGGGCCTCGAAGATCTCCTGGACACGCGGCAGACCCTGGGTGATGTCCTCACCCGCGACACCACCGGTGTGGAACGTACGCATCGTCAGCTGCGTACCGGGCTCACCGATCGACTGGGCGGCGATGATGCCGACCGCCTCGCCGACGTCCACGGTCTTGCCGGTCGGCAGCGAGCGGCCGTAGCACGCACCGCAGACGCCCAGCTTCGACTCGCAGGTGAGCACGCTGCGCACCCGCACCGTCTCCGTCCCGGCGGCGACGATCGCGTCGACCAGGATGGAGTTGATGTCCTGGCCCCGGTGGGCGACGACGGTGCCGTCCGGGCCCTTGATGTCGTCGGCCAGGGTCCGGGCGTGGACGCTGGTCTCGGCGTGCTCGTGGACGTACAGCTTGCCGTCGCGCCGCTCGCCGATCTGCATCGGGATGGCCCGGTCGGTGCCGCAGTCCTCCTCGCGGATGATGACGTCCTGCGAGACGTCCACCAGACGACGGGTCAGGTAACCCGAGTCGGCGGTCCGCAGCGCGGTGTCGGCGAGACCCTTACGGGCACCGTGCGTGGAGATGAAGTATTCCAGCACGGAGAGACCCTCGCGGTACGACGCCTTGATCGGACGCGGGATGATCTCACCCTTGGGGTTGGCCACCAGACCACGGATCGCGGCGATCTGGCGGAGCTGGAGCAGGTTACCGCGGGCACCCGAGTTGATCATCTTCCACAGCGGGTTCTCCTGCGGCAGCGCGGTGTCCATCTCCTTGGCGACCTCGTTGGTCGCCTTGGTCCAGATCTCGATGAGCTCGCCGCGACGCTCCTCGGCGGTCATCAGACCACGCTGGTACTGCTTGTCGATCCGGTCGGCTTCCTTCTCGTACCGCTCCAGGATCTCCCGCTTGCGCGGCGGAGCGATGACGTCCTCCATGCCGATCGTCACGCCGGACCAGGTGGCCCAGTGGAAACCGGCCTCCTTGAGCCCGTCGAGGGTCGCGGCGAGGGCGACCTTCGGGAAGCGCTCGGCGAGGTCGTTGACGATCGCGGAGAGCTGACCCTTGCGGATCTCGTAGTTCACGAAGCGGTAGCCCTGCGGCAGCGTCTCGTTGAACAGCACCCGGCCCAGGGTGGTCTCGACGGTGAGCGGCTCACCCTCGACCCAGCCCTCCGGCGCGACCCACGGCTGCGCGCCGGCGCCGTTGTCGACCCCGACCAGCCCGCGCAGCCGGATCCGCACCGGCGCCTGCAGGTGCAGCTCGCCGGCGTCGAACGCCATCCGCGCCTCGGCGTCCGAGCTGAACGCCCGGCCCTCGCCCTTCTCACCGGCGGTGAGGTGGGTGAGGTGGTAGAGGCCGATGACCATGTCCTGGGTGGGCATGGTGACGGGCTTGCCGTCGGCCGGCTTGAGGATGTTGTTCGACGACAGCATCAGGATCCGCGCCTCGGCCTGCGCCTCGGCGGACAGCGGCACGTGGACCGCCATCTGGTCGCCGTCGAAGTCGGCGTTGAACGCGGTGCAGACCAGCGGGTGGATCTGGATGGCCTTGCCCTCGACCAGCTGCGGCTCGAAGGCCTGGATGCCCAGGCGGTGCAGGGTCGGCGCGCGGTTGAGCAGCACCGGGTGCTCGCCGATGACCTCTTCCAGCACGTCCCACACGACCGGCCGCTGCCGCTCGACCATCCGCTTGGCGGACTTGATGTTCTGCGCGTGGTTGAGGTCGACCAGCCGCTTCATCACGAAGGGCTTGAACAGCTCCAGCGCCATCTGCTTGGGCAGGCCGCACTGGTGCAGCTTCAGCTTCGGGCCGACCACGATGACCGAACGGCCGGAGTAGTCGACGCGCTTGCCGAGCAGGTTCTGCCGGAACCGGCCCTGCTTGCCCTTGAGCATGTCGGACAGCGACTTGAGCGGGCGGTTGCCCGGGCCGGTGACCGGCCGGCCGCGGCGGCCGTTGTCGAACAGCGCGTCGACGGCCTCCTGGAGCATCCGCTTCTCGTTGTTGACGATGATCTCGGGCGCGCCGAGGTCGATCAACCGCTTGAGGCGGTTGTTCCGGTTGATCACGCGGCGGTACAGGTCGTTGAGGTCGGAGGTCGCGAAGCGGCCACCGTCGAGCTGCACCATCGGGCGCAGGTCCGGCGGGATGACCGGGACGCAGTCCAGCACCATGCCGAGCGGCGAGTTGCGGGTGTTCAGGAACGCCGCGACGACCTTGAGCCGCTTGAGCGCCCGGATCTTCCGCTGGCCCTTGCCGGAGCGGATGGTCTCGCGCAGGCTCTCGGCCTCGGCGTCGAGGTCCATGTTCTGGACCAGCGCCTTGATCGCCTCGGCGCCCATGCCGCCGGTGAAGTACTCGCCGAACCGGTCGCGCAGCTCCCGGTAGAGCAGTTCGTCGGTGACGAGCTGCTTCGGCTCCAGCTTGCGGAAGGTGTCGAGCACCTCGTCCAGGCGGTCGATCTCGCGCTGGGCCCGGTCGCGGATCTGGCGCATCTCGCGCTCTCCGCCCTCCTTGACCTTGCGCCGGACGTCCGCCTTCGCGCCCTCGGCCTCCAGCTCGGCCAGGTCGGCCTCCAGCTTGGCGGCCCGCTTCTCGATCTCCGAGTCGCGGCTGTTCTCCGACTGCCGCTTCTCGGCCAGGATCTCGTTCTCGATGGTCGAGAGGTCACGGTGACGCGACTCGGCGTCCACGCTCGTCACGACGTACGAGGCGAAGTAGATGATCTTTTCGAGGTCCTTCGGGGCGAGGTCCAGCAGGTAGCCCAGCCGGCTCGGCACGCCCTTGAAGTACCAGATGTGGGTCACCGGAGCGGCCAGCTCGATGTGCCCCATCCGCTCGCGGCGGACCTTGGAGCGGGTCACCTCGACGCCGCAGCGCTCGCAGATGATGCCCTTGAACCGGACCCGCTTGTACTTACCGCAGTAGCACTCCCAGTCCCGCTGCGGACCGAAGATCTTCTCGCAGAAGAGCCCGTCCTTTTCCGGCTTGAGGGTGCGGTAGTTGATCGTCTCGGGCTTCTTGACCTCGCCGTGCGACCACTGACGGATGTCGTCGGCGGTGGCGAGACCGATGCGCAGCTCGTCGAAGAAGTTGACGTCGAGCACTATGTCCCCTATGTCGTCGTCTTTAAAGCTAGCTAATCCGTGGGGTTCGGGGCAGGGTGACCGGCGGAAGGATCAAGCCTGACCGCCTGGAGCCGGTCACCCTGCCCCGAACCACCACCTCACACCTCTTCGACCGAGCTCGGCTCGCGCCGGGACAGGTCGATGCCCAGCTCCTCTGCGGCCCGGAACACCTCGTCGTCGGTCTCGCGCATCTCCAGGGCCACGCCGTCGCTGGAGAGCACCTCGACGTTCAGGCACAGCGACTGGAGCTCCTTGAGCAACACCTTGAACGACTCCGGAATGCCCGGCTCCGGGATGTTCTCGCCCTTGACGATCGCCTCGTAGACCTTGACCCGGCCCAGGACGTCGTCGGACTTGATGGTCAGCAGCTCCTGCAGGGCGTACGCGGCGCCGTACGCCTGCATCGCCCAGCACTCCATCTCGCCGAAGCGCTGGCCACCGAACTGCGCCTTACCACCCAGCGGCTGCTGCGTGATCATCGAGTACGGGCCGGTCGACCGGGCGTGGATCTTGTCGTCGACCAGGTGGTTGAGCTTCAGGATGTAGATGTAGCCGACCGCGATCGGGTCCGGCAGCGGCTCGCCGGAGCGACCGTCGAACAGCTGCGCCTTGCCGGAGGAGCCGATGAGCTGCTTGCCGTCCCGGTTGGGCAGGGTCGACGCGAGCAGACCGGAGATCTCCTCCTCGCGGGCGCCGTCGAAGACCGGCGTGGCCACGTTGGTGTCCGGCTCGGACTCGTGCGCCTCGATGGAGCGCAGCTGGCGCTTCCACTCGGCGTCGTCGCCGTCGACGCTCCACCCCGTCTTGGCCACCCAGCCGAGGTGCGTCTCCAGCACCTGGCCGATGTTCATCCGGGACGGCACACCCAGCGGGTTGAGCACGATGTCGACCGGGGTGCCGTCCTCCAGGAACGGCATGTCCTCGATCGGCAGGATCTTCGAGATGACGCCCTTGTTGCCGTGCCGGCCGGCGAGCTTGTCGCCGTCCTGGATCTTCCGCTTCTGGGCGACGTAGACCCGGACCAGCTCGTTGACGCCCGGGGGCAGCTCGTCGCCGTCCTCGCGGGAGAACGTGCGCACGCCGATGACCGTGCCGGTCTCGCCGTGCGGCACCTTCAGCGAGGTGTCCCGGACCTCGCGCGCCTTCTCGCCGAAGATCGCGCGGAGCAGCCGCTCCTCCGGGGTCAGCTCGGTCTCGCCCTTGGGCGTGACCTTGCCGACCAGGATGTCGCCGGGGACGACCTCGGCGCCGATCCGGATGATGCCGCGCTCGTCGAGGTCGGCGAGCATCTCCTCGCTGACGTTCGGGATGTCGCGGGTGATCTCCTCCGGGCCGAGCTTGGTGTCCCGCGCGTCGACCTCGTGCTCCTCGATGTGGATCGAGGTGAGCACGTCCTGCTGCACGAGGCGCTGCGACAGGATGATCGCGTCCTCGTAGTTGTGGCCCTCCCAGCACATGAACGCGACCAGCAGGTTGCGCCCGAGCGCCATCTCGCCCTCGTCGGTGCAGGGACCGTCGGCGATGACCTGGCCGGCCTCGACGCGGTCGCCCTCGAAGACGACCGGCTTCTGGTTGACGCAGGAGCCGGCGTTGGAGCGGCGGAACTTGTGCAGCAGGTACGTCCGGCGGTGGCCGTCGTCCTGGTGGATGGTGATGTAGTCGGCGCAGAGGTCCTCGATGACGCCGCCGACCTCGGCCACGACCACGTCACCGGCGTCGACGGCGGCACGGTATTCCATGCCGGTGCCGACCAGCGGCGACTCCGCCTTGACCAGCGGCACCGCCTGGCGCTGCATGTTCGCGCCCATCAGGGCCCGGTTGGCGTCGTCGTGCTCCAGGAACGGGATCATCGCGGTCGCGACCGAGGTCATCTGCCGCGGCGAGACGTCCATGTAGTCCACGGCGCCCGGCGCGACGTCCTCGGTCTCGCCGCCCTTACGGCGGACCAGGACCCGGTCCTCGGCGAACGTGCCGTCGGCCTTCAGCGGCGCGTTGGCCTGCGCCTTGACGAACCGGTCCTCCTCGTCCGCGGTCAGGTAGTCGATCTGGTCGGTGACCCGACCGTCGACGACCTTCCGGTACGGCGTCTCGATGAAGCCGAACGGGTTGACCCGGGCGAAGGTGGACAGCGCGCCGATCAGGCCGATGTTGGGGCCTTCGGGCGTCTCGATCGGGCACATCCGGCCGTAGTGGGACGGGTGCACGTCGCGGACCTCGAAGCCGGCCCGCTCCCGGGACAGACCACCCGGGCCGAGCGCGCTCAGCCGCCGCCGGTGGGTCAGGCCCGCCAGCGGGTTGGTCTGGTCCATGAACTGGGACAGCTGCGAGGTGCCGAAGAACTCCTTGATCGCCGCCACGACGGGGCGGATGTTGATCAGGGTCTGCGGCGTGATCGCCTCGACGTCCTGCGTGGTCATCCGCTCGCGGACGACCCGCTCCATCCGGGACAGGCCGACGCGGACCTGGTTCTGGATCAGCTCGCCCACGGTGCGCAGACGCCGGTTGCCGAAGTGGTCGATGTCGTCGGCCTCGTAGCCGTCCTCACCGGCGTGCAGCCGGCAGAGGTATTCCACGGTGGCGACGATGTCGTCCTCGGTGAGCGTGCCGGTGGTGATCGGCACGTCCAGCTCGAGCTTCTTGTTGAACTTGTATCGACCGACCTTGGCGACGTCGTACCGCTTCGGGTTGAAGAAGAGGTTGTCGAGCAGGGTCTGGGCGTTCTCGCGGGTCGGCGGCTCGCCGGGGCGGAGCTTGCGGTAGATGTCGAGCAGCGCCTCGTCCTGGCCGGCGATGTGGTCCTTCTCGAGCGTCGTCATCAGCAGCTCGGACCAGCCGAACTTCTCGCGGATCCGCTCGGCCGACCAACCGATGGCCTTGAGCAGGACGGTGACGGCCTGCCGGCGCTTGCGGTCGATGCGGACGCCGACGGTGTCGCGCTTGTCGATGTCGAACTCGAGCCAGGCACCCCGGCTCGGGATGACCTTGACGCTGGAGAGGTCGCGGTCGGAGGTCTTGTCCGGCTGCTTGTCGAAGTAGACGCCCGGGGACCGGACGAGCTGGCTGACCACGACGCGCTCGGTGCCGTTGATGATGAACGTGCCCTTGGGCGTCATCATCGGGAAGTCACCCATGAACACCGTCTGGCTCTTGATCTCGCCGGTGGTGTTGTTGGTGAACTCCGCCGTCACGAACAGCGGGGCGCAGTAGGTCAGGTCCTTCTCCTTGCACTCCTCGATCGAGGCCTTGACCTCGTCGAAGCGCGGCGCCGAGAAGGAGAGCGACATGGTGCCGGAAAAGTCCTCAATGGGACTGATCTCGTCGAGGATTTCCGCGAGACCCGAGCGTGCGTGCGGGTCGTCCGCCGACCGGCCCTGCCAAGCCTCGTTGCCGACGAGCCAGTCGAAGGACTCGTTCTGGATGGCGAGGAGGTTGGGGACCTCGAGGTGCTCGGTGATCCTGCCGAATGAAACTCGGCGGGGTGCGAAAGCGCTCGACGTACGACTGGTCTTCGCAGGGCGGGAAGCTGCCAAGATGCGTCCTTCCGAGGACCGGTGCTGCAGAACGGCTGGTACGCGTGCACTCCAATGACCCCACCAGAAATATCCGTAATCGGACATTTCTGCGCAGGGGTCAAGTCGGAAGGCAGCGCAAACTAGCAGTGTAGCCGAGAGGCTAACCGCTGTCCAGCCCAACCCGCAGGTCGCCGCGGAACGTGCCTCGGGGCCCCCGGAACGGGGCCTGACCGGGCCGCTCGGAACGCGGCATACCCACGGACCGCCCGGGTGCCACGGCGATGGTGCCGCCGCTGCCGTTGCCCGGATGGTGGCCGTCGCAAGCGCGGAAGGTCTTGCTGGTGTCAGCGTGCCTGGCAGCCGGGGGCCGCGTCAAGGGCCCGTCTCGTGCGCGACGGGTGTTTCCCACCCGTGGGCGACGGCCCCGAAGCGCCCCGCCGGAGGGCCCGGAGCGTCGCCGCCCTGCTCACGACGCTGTCAGGGAGTCACGACACGAACACGGCGGGGGGGGGTGCGCGTGCCGGGAACCCCCCCCCCCCCCGCCCGGGGGCCCGGGGGCCCGGGGGGGGGGCCGGGGCCCCCCCGCGGCCAAACACAAAA